>CAZPMB010000026.1:6284-20949 GCA_964587735.1 uncultured Candidatus Bathyarchaeia archaeon
GCTCGGCCCTCCTTTGCGCCATCCGGTGGTAGACTGACATCGTGGGCACGACGAAGGTGTTGTGTTCTCTCATCAGCTTGATTGAGGGCTCGTCGGCCATGTTGCCATGAGTCACGACGTCGGCTCCCGCCGTCACAGACCTTCTTATCCCCTCGGGGTTGTAGCAGTGGACCACGACCCTCCGGCCCCAGCTGTGGGCGATTTGGACCATGGCTTTGAGCTCCTCGATCGTGTACTCCGGGATCTGCGGCGGGTCCCTAAGACTCCCTCCTCCCCCGCTCGTGCATATCTTGATGAAGTCCACCCCCTCCCTCAGCTGCTCCCGGACGGCTCTCATGCACTCGTCGACGCCGTCCGCGATCCTCCCGTCCATCCCCCACCCGAAGGGCCTCCCCTCCTTCACCCACTCAAGTGGGAGGTAGTGGGTGTCTCCGTGGCCGCCCGTCACCGAGATGTACCTGCCCGCTGCCATAATCCTCGGTCCCGGCACGATCCCCTCGTTCACCGCGTTTCTCACGTGGAGGCCGATGAGACCGCCCGTGTCCATCACCGAGGTGAATCCGGCGTCCAGAAGCCGTCTGGTCTGGTCAACCGCCGCCCTGACGAGGCGGGTCTCGTAGCTCTCTCTGAAATTAGTCGGGCCTTCCACATCAGAACCAGTGAAGTGGACGTGACAGTCGATCAGCCCCGGAATGAGGTAAAGATCCTCTGCATCGATTTTCTCTGCGCCATTTGGGATGTCGAAACTTCCCGAAGGGCCGACTTTAAAGATCCTATCGCCATCGACCAAGATGACAGGGTCTCTCACAACACCTTTGGCGTCGATAAGGATCCTCCCTTTCAGAGCCTTCATACCATTAGCCATTGGATCCTAGGATCACTCAATTCTGAATTTAAATAGGTTCATTCGCGGGAAAATAACCATATTAAATTTTTTGTGATCTTGGCATTTCATAATTCAAAATGGCGATACAATCGGCGTAGGGACATAGTTTTCATGATTTTTATTTTCGAAGGAACGCGCTAGCAAGGCTGAGGAGTATGCCAGTTATGAATAGATATTCCCTATATCCCCGAGTTGCCACTATCCACGGAGAATAGTAGAATCGATCGGCCAGGTCGAGTGTTAACCATACAATGAGAAGCACAATGGATAAGATGAACGAAACGAAGGCAATTCTTTTTTCGTTTTTCTCCTTTGTCATCTGATATCCTCGGTGAGATACAGTGGACTTACGACTCATAAAACCTCTCGTTCATTCCGGTTAAAGAGAGCTTTCTTTAATATGCGTTAGTACAAGCTACTTGTCCTTCTTCTCCTGTAAAGCCCGATCTGCCTCAATCTTTTGCCTCGCTTCGAGCATCTTTCGTCGTATCCTGCGTTTGAGCACGTACGAAAAATAGGCCAACACTAATACACCAAGATTTCCAAACGCTAACGATGGCAATTCTATTTCTTGAACCATTCCCATGAAATAAAATAAATCAGATATGAGAATAGTTATAATCGCTATATTGGCTATTGACAAGAAAACCCGCGCTTTCCTAGAAGGCTTGGGGATCACACTTTTAGAGACTTCTTTCTTGTCAGCCTTGCTTGGCGACTTGTCCACCGATTCCTTTGCTTCGTCTGATCCTTCCAAAGGCTCTCACCAAAGACGTGATTTCATCTCGAAGTTAAACGACATTCAAACTTCCTTAGAATCGTATCCAAGTCTCCTGTTCTTATTACTCCTTCGGTCGACTTGAGGCGGAATGTACAATTTAGAATCTTAAGTGAAGTCCATATCAAGGATTATTCGTCAGGGTCTTTTGCTCACCGATAGACGAAGAGCATAAAAGAGACTTTTTAGATAAAGTAACTGCCGTTTATGCTGTAAGAATCATTTCTTTCTAGCCTCGCTCTGACTTGACGGCCCTTAAATGTATATACTTTTATGAATTGATAATATAGGGGCTGGCGAAGACTAGTAAAGGGAGGGTGGTACCCAACATGGGTGAGACCAAAACGCCTGAAAAGTCAGAGGAGAAAGAGGAGTCAAATAACACTGGTGCTCTAAATGGAGCCAATGCTGCCAAGGAAACAGAGGGGAAGGAAGAGCAGCGAAGTGAAGTGATTCGGGTCAGGGATCCATTGACCTATGTCTTTTGGGGAATAATGATGCTGATATACGGAGGCTTTCTCGTACGATGGGGGTTAATGTACCCAGAAGCTAATTACTGGATCTTATTATATTTGATACAGCCTACTGTGTTTTTTATTATCGGCCTATACAGCATCATTTATGGTATAAGACGGAATAAAAGAGTGAGAGTTTACACATATAAAAAATAGATAATAATTATGAGTAGAACATAGATGGCCTATTAACACTTTTTTCCTAACTTGATCTTCACTATAAGCCTCAACGCATTTGAATCGGTTTTCTTTTATAGATGAGGTATCTTTGGTAAAATTTATCTATAATTCAACGGTCTAAATTAAAAGTGTTTATAAATATTCTTGTGATGCTGGTCTCGATTGTATAAATGCCTTCAAGAAATTTGGAGTCGTCATGTCTTCCATCTAGGATGAATTCTCTAAGAGGAAGGCGGCTCTTGAATTGGGTGCTCATCACTGTAACCTTATTCTGTTGCTATCAGTGTATTTAGAGGCCATCTATTATATCGACTGCATCGAGGACCCAATAGGCTCGTTAGTATTTTAAAGAGTAACGTAAAAGTATAATTCGGAAAAACGGAGACAGTATGAGATGTCAACACTGTTTAAGGTACCAGGGATAATCTCTGGAAGGTTCTTCGGTCTTCTGCTAGATGTCTTGATCTTTATCCTGACGATATTCTACCTAGGTCGCAAGAAGGCGCTCTACATACGACGAGTGCCTTCAATCGATGCCATCGAAGAGGCCATCGGTCGATCAACGGAGATGGGCAAGCCGGTGTACTTCTCCTACGGCCTTGCTTGGAGTGGATTTGACTTGAACGTATTGACGGGGATATCGCTATTGGCCTACATCGCACGAATGTGTGCCAGAAGCGATACCAGGGTCATAGTGCCCACTGGTGGCTCTGAAGGCTCCTACATTGTGAGGCCGACGGCTGAGGAGACGGTTAAAACTGCTTACACGCTTGAAGGTAAACCGGAGATGTTCAACCCAGATGACATACCCTTCTTGAGTGGTCAGCAGTACGCCTATATTGGCAAGTACGTTGGAATGATGCAAAGAGAACCGCCCGGGGCCGTGATCGCGACTTTTGGGTCTTCTGAACATCTTAACATCGCCGAGACTGCGAACGCTCTTGGAGCTATCACCATCAATGCTCCTGGTTATGCTGGTAATATATCCGTCCTCGCATGCGCCTCAGACTTCCTCATGTGGCCAGAGGAGGCACCGGCAGCCGCCGCTTACCTGTCTAGAGAGCCCATGGAGCTTGCAAGTATAAGGGTCCAGGACATCTTGAAATGGGCTGCGATAGCAATTATACTCGTTGGGCTAATCGCCGTCACTGGGGGCAGCAATATCATAAACAGGCTTATTTCCACTTAATGGGGTGCTGTGTATGTCGGTGTTCTTTAAGAGAAAGGATATCCAGGTCACAATTGTGGGTATCAGCTTCTTGCTGGTCTTCATCCCATATTTCTTTGACATTCCTGTACTAGGAGCGTTCTCGGTGAAGCTCATAACAATCGCGAGTCTGATTAACGCCTTCACTCTAGCTCTGGCGGTGTATGCCCTGATGAGACGGGCTCTAAACACGGTGCGCAAGAAGGGCAGAGGCTGGTGGTGGGCGGTGTACATGGTCGCATGCCTCTTCCTGATGATGCTCTTCGGCGTGATAGGCGAGACCCAAGCCCCGTGGCACTGGGTCATGTTCGCGATCATCAATCCCTTGAGCTCAGTCAACTACACTATACTGGCCTTCTACGTGTCCTCGGCGTGCGCTAGAGCCTTCAGGGCTCGGAGCATCCATGCCTTTCTGCTGCTTGCAACCGGCTTCATCGTGCTGCTATATCAGGCCCCACTGACTGGAGCGGTATTCCCGGGAATCAATCCCGTTGCGCTCTATTTCACTGACACCTTCGCCATGACGTTTTCGCGGACGACCACGATGGGTTTGACGGTAGCCTCAATCGTACTCGGGGTACGAATGCTGCTTGGCAGAGAGGTCCAGTTCCTTGGCTTCCCGAGGGAGAAGTGATGGAGAGATGACATCGGCGAGAGAGCAGGGAGGCGGCATATTAAAGTTTTTAGCTACGATTGACAGGCGGATAGTCTACTTCGTGTTGTTCGTCCTCGTTGTCGGGCCCCTGATCAGCCCGATAGGCATGCCCATATCAGTCGCTCCAGATACAGTACAATACCACAATGCCATTGCTCAACTGGGCCCAGACGATGTTGTTCTGCTGCATCTCGGGACCGAGTTCAGCGGCTGGAACGAGCTGTCAGCAGGTGCAATGGCCTCAGCAAAGATGGTAGTAGAGCGGGAAGCTAAGCTGGTTATCATCGTAGGTCACCCTGAAGCCACTGGCATTCCGCCACTCATCTACGAAGGCCTAAAAGGTGTAATGGAGGCAAAAGGTTACAAGTACAGGGAAGACACCCTGAACCTTGGTTACATGTTTCCAAACGAACCAGCCGTCGCAGCGGCTGCGGCGGACTTCCATGGGCTGGTTAGAACAGATTACTTGGGCAACTCGATCGAGGGAACATTCTTGAATAAAGTCAAAACCGCCGCAGATTGGGCTTTAATAATTGATATCAACACGGGAATCTGGAATCAGGCCCTTATAAACCATTGGCGCCTGCCATTTGGCACCAAGATCGTCGCACATATCATCGGCGTCATGGTATCAGGCGCAAAGGCAAACGTGGACGCAGGGTTATACGAGGGCTCACTGGGCAGTCTGCGGGGCGGAGCAGAGCTTGAGTACATGATCAAAGCCCCAGGACCCGGGCTTCAGGCGATGGACGCCTTTACGCTAGCCCACTATTCATTACTCATTTTCATCGTGCTCGGAAACATAGGATACTTTGGCTATACAAGGCCCGCAAGAGTGAAGGAGAGGACAGCAGTCAAGTAGGTTGAGTGAAAGAAATGGTAGATATAATGGAGTTCTCGATTGCGGTCGTCGGTGCCTTCATATCGATGTGCATGTTCTCAACCCTGTACGGGAAGAGCAACCCACTGTACTCGCTTGCCGAGGAATCCTACGTGGGGTTCGCCACAGGCTTGGTTGTTGTCACCGCCTGCACGTACATCTATCGAGTCGGCTTCTTGGGGATTTCGGCGGGAGACTGGATCCTCGCGGTCGGTATCGTGCTTGGGCTTTTGACATTCTCAAGGATCTTTCCGGATTATGCTTACATCTCTCGTCTACCAATAGGAATCTCAGTTGGGGCACAGTTAGCCCTCTCGATGAGAACCTCCATCTTCACAGGCTTCGCCGCCCACATAAACGCCGTGATCGTTAACCTCTTCCCTGCCGATGCGAAGCTGATGCTCTACCGTTGGACCATCTTCCTAACCATAATCCCCATCCTGACATTCTTCCTCTACACCATTGAAATGAAAGGCCCCATTAACTGGTCGGCGAAGATAGGCGAGTACGCCCTATACGTTGGTCTTGGAGCGGTCTTCGCCCAAACCTACATGGGTAGGCTTGGGATGTTCGTCGGCTTCATGCAGAGCATGACGATCCCACCGTGGAAAACGCCCTACCTAGTAGCCTCTATTATCATAGTCTTCGTCGTCGTAGCGGCGCTGGACAAAGCGAAACTGATAGATAGATGGATCCCTGAATAGACCCATTTTCCCAACTTTTTTTAAAAAGACTTTGGAAAATATCAGATGATTTTCTATATGAAGCAGCTTGAATACTCGCCTTACTGAGAGCATGTTAGGGTCAAAATATTCCTTTTAATACCACGAGCCTAGTGCACAGTTTTTCCTACTAAATCCTGAAAAAAGGTTCAAAACATGTGTAACTCAAGTTTAAATATCTAGCGGCTTGAAAATAAGCAGAAGTGAGATGACCATCAAAAATACTGATAAAGACACCTGGCAGTATTGGGAAGACCTTCCAAAGGAGCAGGAGGATGAACTTATAGAAAAAATCGCCCAGTACGTCGTAAAACATAGGCTGGGTCTTTTAGCCCAGTTTACTCTAGAGAGCGTGAGCCCCATTAGCCGGATTGGTTCAGAGATAGGCCTTGCCCTTTTAGGGCCATATTTCGAATTTTTTGGGGCTGCCAAACATGCAGCTATCTTCAGGAAAAGACAAAACGTCGACCGTCTCATTAATAGAATAGAAGAACTGGAAGAAAAGGCAAGAAAGGGCTGAAGGAACACCTCAATCCAAATCTACACTAGGTTTTGCATAGTGTTTTCCATTATAAGTGAGGAGGGGTTCATGTCTCCGTATTAAGTTTCTATGATCTCCACATTTGCCCTGGGGACGATCACCCTCTCACCGTTCTCGAGTTCGACCTCGACTACACGGACAGACGACTCGGTCTTAATTCTACGCAGTTCGATTGGGAGATCGACCACTTTCCCTAATCTTCCGAAGTATGGCTCCCTGATGACCCTTATGTGTGTCCCTATCTTCATGCCGCCAGTCAGTTCGCTCAGGCCCCCCTCGATGGCATATTTTTCGTGGGGAATGATTATCTCCGGTCTGATCACTCCCGCTCTTATTTGGGTGGCGCCGTTGATTGCGGCCGTTTCGCCCTCAAACTCCTTGAGCAGTTCTAGGGTCCTCGGGTTCATGGCCATCTCCCCGAAGCCCTCGGTGATGATCAGGGTCAACCCCACCTCCTCTTGACCAGTGATGGCTACGCCTATCTCGTACCCTAGCAGGTCTGCCAAATCTACGTCTCTAATTCCACCGGCAACAATGCCTGCGACACCGAGTTCGGCTGCCCTTTTTAGGGCTTCCCTGCTGACAAGCGAACCGCCGACCACTACCTTCCCCTCACAATCAGAGGTGATCTTATCGGCCTTTAGATGATCTTTGGGGCTCTCCACCAAAACCTTGATCTCGCCATGCCTCTCTCCCCCTATTCCGAAGACCCCTTGGACGATGGCCCCCTTTGTTTCGACGACAGCCCCCTCGCCCTCCATGACCTTTACAACCTTGCCCGGGATGTAGGCATCTACACTTATGGGTACTGGTTCTTCTCGGAGAACGATCTGTCCTGTAACGTAAGACACGCTTTCTATGGTACCGTCGATTGGAGAGAGCACCCAATTCTTCCAGAGGCCGAAGAAGGCGTTAAACCCGCAGATGCGTTCACCCTCCTTAACCCTTTCGCCCTCTTTCTTCACCATGTAATCTTTTAGGAGCTCGGGTGTGACTCCCAAACTCGACGAGGCTTTGACGATCTGCGGTTCCCCCGGCATCACGGTCTCAGCTATTTTGGTGTGAAAATTTACCTTATCCCCTTCGTTAACTGAGATACTCCCCCTAATGGGGAGCCTTCTAATCCTTCTTATGACCTCTATTCTCTTGACTTTGAGGCCCGGAGTGTATGCGTGCGCCATTTCGAATTCTTTTGAGGTTTCAGGTTTTTGAGCCATCGCAGTTGTTACTCTCCTAATAGATCTCCTCTGGGTACATGTCGATCGCCTTTATCCACCCCAACAGCGTTTTCTTCCTCTCTTCTGCTTCTTCTGGAAGTGTGAAGGGCCTTCCCCTCGCATCCAGAAGGATGCCGACGACTCCTCCCTCCACCTCCGTTTTAAGCTCCTTCCCGCTTCCAATTCCTATGTCAAACCCTTTCCCGGGCCTTATGGTCGTCTTTGCCATCTGCCTCTCTGGGAGGTTTATCCTTTTCAGCTCTCCACCCTTCATCTGCACCTCTATAGTATCACCGTCAGGTATCTCAATCACAACGTCCATGACCGTATGCTCGGTGTCTTCTACCACTCCAGAGGGAGAGATGACCGAGCCCAACCTGACTAGGCAGTCTCTGTCGAAAATCTGCCACGCCGCTTCAGAATGGACAGTTGATAGGACGCCGAGGTGTGGCATCATGAAGACGCTGTCCTGGAACATCATAGTGACGCCTTCGGGGAGGAATGCGTCCGTGAGTATCATCATCGATTGCACCCTCCTCGGCGCGTGGGAGAGAAGGCCGCCGGTTCCGGCCACTATGCGGATATCCATCATGTTGATATAGCTATCAATCAGCTCCTGACTCGTGATGCCTCTGGCGAACACCACCTCACCCCTCGCACCTTTGAGCCTCGTGGCAATGGTCTTATGGTGCTGCAAGCCCAGTCTGATGGCCTCCCTGGCAACAGCGTGTTCCAAGGTCAACTCGTCTAGCGTCTCCGGAATCGTTGTGGGTCGGATCATCTTGTTCCTGAGTCTGTTTCTGACATCGTCTTTTTCGATATCGTAAGGGATCCAACGCGTGATATTTTCTATGCCCGTATCTTTGAGAACATTACAGATGCTATAACTCATCCCCAGGTTGGCGCTCACGCTTCTGACGAACCTGCCGTCGAAGATCGAGTATACGTTGGTGGTGGCCCCTCCAAGACCTACGCCTATCGTGTTGGCGTGATATCTCTTTGAGATCAACTGCATCGCCAAGCCCTCGCCGGCGGGCGTCGGCATGATGTCGATGTCCGTCCATTTCATCAGCTTGTTGTAGCCGGGTGCGTGAGACATGACGTGCTCCATGAAAAGCTCGTGTATCGCTCGCCTAGCCGGCTCGGCGTTCTCGACCTCAAGGACCGGCCTTATGTTATCAACGCAGCTGAGTGCGAAATCTTTCGCGAGGAGTACCTCGATGGGCTCCCTCGCCTGAGTGTTGCCACAATAGACTATGGGTAGCTTGTACGAGACGCCGAGCCTGGGCTTCGGGTCCGAGGCCTTGATCAACTCGGCCATCTGAACAATGTGGCTGATAGTTCCTCCCTCTGTTCCCCCGGCCATGAGGATCATGTCGGGCCTCATGTTCCGAATGAGCTGAATCTTCTTGTGTGTGGGCCTTCTGTCGTTGGTCGCTAGCACATCCATGACTATGGCCCCCGCTCCCAGAGCAGCTCTGTTGGCGCTCTCGGCGGTCATGGTCTGAATGACGCCGGACACCATCATCTGGAGACCGCCTCCTGCGCTGCTTGTTGTACAATAGAGGTCCACCCCCCCTTTACCGTCGTAAGGCGTCATGATGCCTCCGCCATCTTTGGCTAGAATAGAATGCCCGGTGAGTTCTTCGACTTCTCTGACGGCGTTCATCACCCCCATAGTGACGTCCTCGTACGGGGCCTCAACCGTTGTGGGCGCCTCCCCACTTACAACGTACCTCCACTCTCCACTTTGCATCTTTTTGAAAAATCTTGCTTTCGTAGTCGTGCTACCAACATCGGTGACTAAAAAATATTCCATTTGATCGAGATTTTTTTTTAACTGGGCCAATTTTTTTATGAACTCCTCAAGTCTTATCGCCCATGAGCTCTTTTAAGGATTACTGGGCAGTTAAGCTGATTAAATCATTTAGTTCGAAGGATGCGAAGGAACAAATAATTCAGGCGCAGGAGCTAAAAAGATTAGAGGTTGACCAGCCTGCATAAAGTCTATACTTATCGGCTCAATCATATCATGAGCTGTGTATATCATGGAGACAAGGATGTTCAAGCTCGCCTGGCCCGAGGTCCAGGAGTACCTGAAGGAGAACGATCTGGTCCTCTTCCCGGTTGGATCCACGGAGCAGCACGGAAAACACTTGGTCGAGGACAATGATGCCTTCACGGCCTACGAGATAGCAAAAAGGGTGGCTGATAGGACAGGTGTGCTGGTAGCCCCACCGATGCCCTTCGGGAACTCGGTCCACCACATGAGGTTCCCCGGATCCATCACCCTGACCTTCGACACTCTTGTGAAAGTCTACAAGGAGGTCTGCAAGAGCCTCCTCCATCACGGCTTCAAGAAGATCGTGATCATGAACGGCCACGGTGGCAACACGAACGCCATCTCCCAAGCCATCAGAGAGATACGCGATGAGACTGGTGAGATCGTCTACTCGCTGATGGTTTTCCCGATGGAGAAGGGATTCGGGTCAGAATCCTTGAAGATCATCAAGCAGGAGGGTGGCGGCCACGCCTGCGAGATGGAGACGAGCGTCGCCCTCTATCTGGGAGAGAGGGTGTTGCCCGGGAAAGCCGAAAAATGGAAGCAGCCGAGTTCCTGGACGGACTTCGACATAAAGTACCGGGGGAAGGTCACGACTGCAAGGGACTTCCATGAAACCACGGAGATCGGCTCCCTAGGCGACCCGACCATGGCCACGAAAGAAAAGGGAAGGCAGATTGTAGAAGCCCTGGTGGATGAAATCTCGGAATTCATCGAGGACCTAAAGGCGAAGTAACCCTAGGACCAAACCTTTTTTTTCATAGCTTGTTTAAATTCTCAGATCATTATTTTGGTTAGTAGTTGTGTTATATTTTAGAAAACGGTTCGAAAAGGCATGCATCACAAGCATCCAAATTACTAACAAGGTAAATTTTTCAAAAGACGAGATCGTAACTGATCGACCCACACAACGATCCTGTTGAGTGTCATTCGGGAAACGTTATATCCTCAATCTAGGGTTTCTGCAATCGGGCTTGTTGTCATGAGCGATAGGAAATTCGTCCATCCATACATACCTAACTCCGTTCCCGGGGTAAAGGCAGAGATGTTGAAGGAGATCGGCGTGCACGACGCCGAGGAACTCTACGCCGAGATGATTCCCGAAAGGCTCAGGCTTAGAGGCTCAATGGATTTGCCGAGGCCCTTTCCAGCTGAGCACGATTTGAAGAAGCACGTTGAGGCCGTCCTCTCGAAAAACGTTACCTGCGGTGAGTATCTGAGCTTCCTAGGGGCGGGCTGCTGGCAGCACTTCGTCCCCGCGGTCTGCGACGAGGTAGCCCGAAGGTCCGAGTTCCTGACGGCATACGCAGGCGGGGCCTACTCCGACCTGGGGAGGTTCCAGGCGTTCTTCGAGTTCCAGAGCCTGATGGGCGAGCTCGTGGGAATGGATGTCTCTGGTCAGCCCACCTACGACTGGGGATCGTCCGCCGGAAACGCGATCCGAATGGCTGCTAGGATGACGGGCCGAGGGGAGGTACTGGTCCCGAGGATAATCAGCCCCGACAGGCTATCCATAATCGAGAACTTCTGCCAACCTAGTTCCACACCCGGGCACATCGATATCCGCTTCTTGGGCTTCGATCCCGAAACCGGCACCATCGACATCGAAGACCTCAAGGACAAGGCTTCCTCGAAGACCGCGGCGGTCTATTTCGAGAACCCCTCGTACATCGGCGTCGTCGAGAACAATGGCGAGGAGATCTCCGAGATCGCCCACGAAAATGGCGCCGAGAGCATAGTCGGGGTCGACCCCATATCGCTCGGGGTCCTGAGACCCCCCGCCGAATACGGTGCGGACATCGTCTGCGGCGAGGTACAGCCCCTTGGGATGCACATGCACTGCGGAGGAGGGCTGGGCGGGTTCATCGCATCGAGGGACGAGGAGAGGTACGTCGGCGAGTACCCTCTACGCCTGATAAGCGTCACCGACACCTCGAGGGAGGGTGAGTACGGTTTCGGGCAGTGCAGGTTCGACAGGACCTCCTACATCGGCAGGGACCAGGCCAAGGACTATGTTGGGACGGCCACGGCCCTGTGGGCGATAGTCGCCGCGGTCTACCTTTCGCTGATGGGGCCAAAGGGCATGAAGGAAGTCGGCGAGGCCATTGTACAGAAATCCCACTACGCCGCGAAGCGGCTGTCCGAGATCGACGGCGTTGAGGTCCCCTTCTCCGGCTTTTTCAAGGAGTTCCCGGTGAACTTCAACGGCACCGAAAAGACCGTGTCCGCGATCAACAAGAGCCTGTTAAAACGCAGGATCTTCGGCGGGAAAGACCTCACCTTAGAATTCCCTGTGCTTGGCCGCAGCGCTCTGTACTGTGTGACCGAGGTCCATTCCAAGGAGGATATCGAGAGACTTTCCAAAGCCCTCAAGGAGGCGGTAAAATGAAAGGTAGCGAAGCGCTGAGGAGCTACCACGCTCCAGTGTGGGATGAGCCCATCGTATTGGAATTGGGACGGGAGGGCGAAAGGGGGGTCATCCAACCTGAGGTCGAGGAGGAGATCAGGAGAGACGTAGGTGACGCAAGATCCCACATACCGGCCGAGATGAGGAGGAAGAGTCCCCCCAAGCTCCCAGAGCTCTCCCAGGCTCAGGTGCTGAGGCACTACCTGCGCCTCTCGCAGCAGACGCTGGGCATGGAGTTCGACATCGACATGGGGGTTGGGACCTGCACGATGAAGTACAGCCCCAAGGTGAACGAGGAACTTGCCGGCAGGATATCCGAGGTCCACCCGCTGCAGGACGAGGACACGATCCAGGGCATCCTAGAGATAGTCTACAAGTTCGGCAGTGTATTCCTGAGGCAGATCTCAGGGATGGACGAGTTCAGCTTCCAGCCGGGCGGAGGCTCCGCTGCCGCCTACAACAACGCCTGCATGATCGGGAAGTACCACGAGGTCAACGGGGAGCTCGAGGGGAGGAACGAGATCATCACGACGATCTTCTCGCACCCGTGCGACGCAGCGTGCCCCGCCACGGCCGGCTTCAAGCTCGTGACCCTTTACCCCGAGGAGGATAAGGGCCTCCCGAGCGTCGAGGCGCTGAAGGCCGCCGTCTCGGAGCACACCGCCGGCCTCTTCGTAACGAATCCAGAGGACACGGGCATCTTCAACCCCGAGATCGACGAGTGGACGAAGATCGTACACGAGGCGGGCGGTCTCTGCTCCTACGACCAGGCTAACGCCAACGCCATCCTCGGGATCACGAGGGCGAGGGATGCCGGTTTCGATATGTGCTTCTTCAACCTTCACAAGACCTTCTCCTCTCCGCACGGCTCCTCTGGGCCCGGGTGCGGCGCCGTGGGCGTCACGAAGGAGCTGGCGCCCTTCCTCCCCGTCCCTGTTGTTGTCTACGCCGGCGGGAAATACCATCTGGATTACAACAGGCCGCACACCATAGGGAAGGTCAGGGGCTTCGTCGGGAACGTCCAGGTCGTCCTCAGGTCATACGCTTGGGCGATGAGCATGGGGGCGGAGGGTCTGCGAGAGGTCGCCGAGGTCTCGGTGATAAACAACAACTACCTCGAGAAGAAGCTGCTGGCCATCCCGGGGGTGACCAAGCCCTACAAAAGCAGGAGGGTCGACCAGATCAGGTACAGCCTGGAAAAGCTGAGGGATGAGACTGGTGTGGGGATCGACGACGTGAACCGCAGGGTCGTCGACTTCGGGGTTCAGAGCTACTTCACGAGCCACCACCCCTGGATCGTGCCCGAGCCCTTCACCCCCGAGCCGTGCGAGACCTACTCGAAGGCGGACATCGACTACTGGGCCGAGGTCCTCAGGCACGTTTGCCAAGAGGCGTATAAGGATCCCGAGAGGGTGAAGGGGGCGCCCCACAACTCCACGGTGTCCAAGATAGACAGCGCCCCCCTTGACGACCCGGAGAGGTGGGCCATGACGTGGAGGGCTTACAAGAGGAAGAGGGGGGATGTTCGAAGATGAAGAGGCTTGAAGGTAAGATAGCGATAGTAACCGGGGCCAAGCAGGGGATCGGTGCGGGGACATCCAGGGTTTTGGCGGCGCACGGAGCAACCGTCGTGTTGACCGATTCGGACGAAGGCGTTGAGAGGACGGCAGAGGAGATACGAAGGGCTGGCCACAACGCAGTGGCTCATGTGATGGATGTCACAAAACCGGACGAGGTCGATCGGGTGGTCAAGAAGGTCCTCGGTGAATATGGCAGGGTGGACATCCTCGTCAACAACGCCGGGATCTATCCGAGGAGAAAGCTAGTCGAGATGGACGAGGAGTTCCTGTTCAGGATGTTTGACGTCAACGTCTTCGGGACCTTTAGGTGCTCTAGGGCGGTTCTCCCCTTCATGATGGAACGCAGGTACGGGAAGATCGTCAACATGTCGTCGGTCACCGGCCCGATGGTCGGCACACCTGCCGGGGGGCAGACGGCCTACGGGGCGACGAAGGCGGCGGTGTCCGGTTTCACTGTGGCGCTGGCTCTGGAGGTGGCCCAGTATGGCATAAACGTGAACTGTATCTATCCGGGCTACATCGATACAAAGGGGGCGAGGGGCCTGAGGGGGAGCGAACCAGACGCGGACGACGCCAAGGAGAAGATGGAGTCCTTCGGACGGAGGATACCCATGTGTAGGCAGGGGACGCCGGAGGAGGTCGGGGAGCTCGTCCTCTTCCTAGCCTCCGACGAGTCGAAGTACATAACCGGGACTCATATCGTGATCGACGGCGGCAACACACTTCAGGAGGAGTTCCTGGGCCCGTATACACTCAAGTGAGCGTATCTGAGCAACCCCTCTCCTCGTCCGTAAAACCCTATCTCGAGCCGACTTTGTACACGGAGAATTTGCCGTAACCGGTTGTCACCTTGAAGTATCCGCTGAGCACCCTGTCAACTTCCTCGTCGCCTGTGTCCACTAGCAACGGCCGTCCCCTCAAAGAGGCTAATTTCTCAGGCGTAGCCACTATCATTATGTTGGCCCTGCCAACCTTCTTAATTACCCGGGGGCTGATCTGCTGGTTTCCTCTCCCAAAAATGAAGCCTTGACCGCC
>CAZPMB010000026.1:21049-23335 GCA_964587735.1 uncultured Candidatus Bathyarchaeia archaeon
CCTCACCGGTAAGGTACATTAAGGCCAATTCTCCGGCACTGGCGGGGTTCACGGCGAACACGGCCGAGTGAATCTTAACGCCAGCGGGTATCCCGAGAACCGGTATCTTCGCATCCACGGACTCATAGATGTCTCTGGCCGTCCCATCTCCGCCCGCGAAGAGTATGAGATCGACCCCGAGCTCAAACATCTCCTCAGCAGCCTTTTTTGTGTCGGCCGAAGTCGTCCTCCCCGCCTCGATTGAGCCTAGCACCACGGGATCAAAGCCGCATTCCCTCGCCTCGTCCTCCCCCATCTCACGCGGGTAAGTGACAAGCTGGATGCGGTCCCTGATCGACACGATTCTATTCAGCGCCTCAACGGCCCTACCAGGCGAGCTCGGCACCGCGCCGAGCTCGATCGCCCTCTCGACGATCTCCTGTCCGTCGCTGCCCTTGAGACCCACACTGCCACCCATACCGGCTACCGGGTTGACGATCAGCCCCAATCTCTTCTTATTTTCCAACCGACTACGCCTCAACAGTGTTATTTTCATGGAATCAGGTTGACCCCTGAGGGAGTGCGGTATGAGCTCAATTACGATCCCTCGCATCCGCAGAAACGCATGGCCGTCAAAGCCAGGGCGCGTGTAGCCTTGACGAGCTCGTCTACCGGCACGTATTCGTCTGGGCGATGGGCGTTCCTCACGTCCCCCGGCCCGAACAGCAGGGCTGGGGTCTTGCCCGTGTTGACCAGGTGGCGCATGTCTGAGGCGTAGGTCATGCCCTCGATCTGCGGCACCCCTCCCGTGGCATCTGTGTAGGCTCCGCTCACCGTCTTCACGAGGGCGTGATCCACGGGGATGCTGGACGGGTCGAACTGGTAGCCCCGCCACTCCACCCTAGGGGGGTGATCCCGAAGCCACTGATCAGACTCGGCGCAGAAGGCAACCGCCCTCTCAAGGCTATCACGGGCTTCCTCGACAGGTTCTCCAACGGCTACGCCGATTCGCCCATCGAGGGACAGGCTTTCCGGAACCGTACCTGGCCAGTTGCCCCCCTGAACCCTGCCAACATTCAGCGGATACGGTATCTTATACCGCGCATATAATGGATCGTTTACCCCCTCGTTCCTTTGCCTCTCGAGGACCATCAATGCTTCGTAAATCAGTACGAACTTCTCGATGGCGCTGACCCCCTCCTCCCTGACACAGGCGTGTGCCGATTTCCCAGGCACCGTGATGCTGAAGCTCAGGGCTCCCGCGTGGGCAGGCGCCACCTTGAGCTCGGTCGGCTCCATCACAACGGCGCCGTCGGCCCTGTACCCGCGGAGCACGGCGGCCAAGGATCCAATTCCACCGTCTTCCTCGCCGATCGCGCTCTCTATTATCAGTCTGCCCCTCAATCGAACGCTGGCGTCTATGATAGCCTTGGCCGCGTAGACGGCGCAGCAAAGACCCCCTTTCATGTCGGCTGCACCCCTGCCGTAGACTCGCCCACGGGAGAGGGTGCCCCTCCATGGAGGGTGGCTCCAGTTGGCCTCGTCGCCTGGAGAGACGACATCGATGTGGCCATTCAAGATCAGGCTTCGGCCCCCTCCTTCTCCACTGATCGCGCCGATAACACCGAGGCCCTCCTCCCTCTCGATCGACATGCTGAAGGACGGGTGCCGCCTCAGTGCTTCGAAATCGAGCTCCCACTCGTCGACCTGAAGGCCGATTTCCTTCAACTTGGCCGCGGTATATTCTTGGGCGGCCCTCTCCTCGCCTCCTGTGCTGGGTATCGATATGAGGTCTCTAAGATAACCCGTCAAACCATCGATATCTACGGCTTCCAAGACGCGCCTCTCAACTTCTCGCATGCGATCCGAGTGTCCTCGTGAAGTACTCAAACCATGTCCCCGCGCGAAATTGTTAAGAGGTCTTACCCCTTAAGTCGTAAGCGTTTCGGTGGGGCTAATGAAGGCTGTAGCGAAGAGAAGACCCGAGCATGGCGTAGAGGTCTGCGATGTCTCCGTCCCGGAGATGGGAGAAGACGAGGTTTTGGTTCAGGTAAAGGCAGCTGCGATCTGCGGGAGCGACCTCGGCATCTACGAATACACACCAGCGTATGCCAAAATGAAGCTGCCCGTGGTCCTCGGACACGAGTTCGCCGGCCAGGTGGTGGAGGTGGGGTCGAGGGTGGAAAATTACGCTGTGGGCGACAGGGTCCTCAGTCAATCTGTCGTTTCGTGTGGGAAATGTGAATACTGCAGGAATGGGATGGAGAACCTCTGCGAGAGCTCGACCCTCTTCGGAATCCACCGCGA
>CAZPMB010000027.1:0-22624 GCA_964587735.1 uncultured Candidatus Bathyarchaeia archaeon
GAGCTACTCAGGGAACACGGAGGAGACCCTGAGCGCCTTTCAGGAGGCGCTTGAGAGAAGAGCCTCAATCGTATCCGTAACGTCGGGGGGGTTGCTGGAGGGGCTCTCAAAGAGGGAGGGACTCCCGCTCCTGTTGATGCCCAAGGGCCTCAGGCCGAGGGCCGCCATCCCCTACCAGTTCTTCATGATCGCCGCGACCATGAACAGGCTCGGCTTAATCCCAAACCTATGGGCGGAGGTCGAGGAGGCCATTAAAACCCTTGAGAAGTTTAGGGAGGAGATTGTGCCCGAGGTACCCGCCGGTAGAAACCCAGCTAAAAAACTGGCGATGAGCCTCGTGAACAAGGTGCCCTTCGTCTACGGGCCGCCGTCTTTCGAGGGGGTGGCCTACAGGTTCGGGACGCAGCTCAACGAGAACGGCAAGGTCCCGGCCGCCTCGGGGGCCTTCCCGGAGCTCTTCCACAACGCCGTGCTAGGCTGCGAGGGGCCAGACGAGGTTCTGAGGCCCCTCTGCGTCCTGGTCATCCGTGACCCGGGGGAGACAGTCGAAATCGCCAAGAAGGTCGAGCGATTCAAGGCGCTACTCGAGCCCCGAGTGGGGGGCATGCTCGAGGTGAAGGCCGGGGGGCGGGGGAGGCTCGCCCGGATGCTCTCAGTCCTTTACGTCGGGGACTATGTCTCCACCTATCTCGGGCTACTTTACGGGCGCGACCCGAGCTCGATGGACGCCATCGAGGAGCTCAAGAGAGTCTAGGCGGGCACTTCAACTTTTATAGATGGCTCCGCGTCTTTTTTCTGCGGATCGAGATGGTCGTCGAGCTGGACGATACCCGCTGACTGCGGGCGCCAATCAGGCTGGGGCGACCTTCTGGGCGGCGCGGTCATCGTGATGCGCCGGGTCGAGACGGGGGAGCACCACGTGGGAGAGGTCCCCCTGGAGCTTTTCAAGGGGATCGCGTTCAAGAACAAACAGTACCTGGAAAGGGTAGTGAGAATTGTGCTTGATGGTGTCGAGGCCCTGAACGTCAAGAAGGCAGAGCCGATCCACATCTGCTCCGGGTACATCCTCTCAAGGGCCAGGGACGAGCTAAGGAAAAGGGGGTTCAAGGTCTCTCAGAGGAGGATCGAGGGAGCCACCCAGGAGCTCGCAGAGAGGGAGTATGTAAGGAGCCTCGTACGGCTGGGCGTAGGAGACGAGGAGACCGTTGCCGAGATGCGCAGCTTCGACTCCTTCCTGGGCTGGGTCCGCGAGGATCTTGAGCGCAGGGAACGATTCGTGAAGACGGGCTGGTCCGCGTGGCCCAGGCTCAGAAGGGAGGGGGACCCCCGATAGGCCCGAGGCGGAGGGGGGCGAGGCTCTCCATCGCGATCCCCTCGTCCCTCGTCTCCGAGGCCCCCCACCTGAGGGAGAAGACGACCATAATCGGCCAGGTGGCCCGTGCGGCAGCGATCTACAGGGTCGACGACATTTACATCTACCGCGACGCCCCCGACGAGTCGCAGCTCATGAGGCTCATCCTCGGCTTCATCGAGACTCCCCAGTACCTGCGGAAACGGCTCTTCACCAAGAGGCCCGAGCTCCAGTATGTGGGTGTGCTCCCGCCTCTGCGAACGCCCCATCACCCAGTTGAGAAGAGGGCCGAGAAGCTGAGCAGGGGGGAGTTCAGGGAGGGCGTTGTCGTATCGGAGGATGATGGGGCCTGCCTCGTTGACATCGGCGTCGACAAACCACTAAGGGCCATCGGTAGGGCGCCTTCGGTCGGAAGCAGGGCGACTGTCCAGGTTGTGGAGACAGGGCCTGATTTTATGGGCAGGTTCGTCGGCAGGAAAGACATCGACCTTTACTGGGGGTACGTCATACACATCGTCGAGGCGGGCATCGGGAGGCTGGCGCAGAACGGGGAGTTCGACCTCACATTGGCTACCTCACGCCACGCCATTCCATACGCCCAGATAGAATCACAGATTCGAGCCCGCTGGAAGGAGGCGAAGAGCATACTCGTCGTTTTCGGCTCGCCTAGGAGGGGCATCGGAGAGCTTCTGGAGAGGGAAAAACTGGAGGCCCGAGAGGTCTTTCACTTTGCGGCGAACATGATATCAGATCAGGGGTGCGAGACTGTCAGAACGGAGGAGGCCATCCACGCCACCCTGGCCGTCCTCAACCTGCTGTAAGCCTGATGTTTCCACCCAAGTGTTTTATCTAATTTCCATGTCTAATGTTTAGGGGTCTCTGGGCGATGGGGGGGGACGAGGTCATCGAGGCCGAGCTGAAGGGGAAGACGCTTCTCGTCTACATGTACATCCTGAGGTCGAAGGAGCCGCTGGTCGGCGTTCGGGAGGTTCAGAGGGCCCTCGGCTTCAGCAGCCCGAGCGTCTCGTCCTACCACCTGAACAAGCTCCAGGAGCTCGGGCTGGTCGAGAGCGAGCGGGGCGACTACAGGATCGTGAGGGAGGTCAAGGTCGGCGTGCTCCGTCAGTTCGTTTCCCTCGGGGGGGTCATGCTCCCCCGCTTCCTCTTCTACGCGGTCCTGATGACGACGATGCTCGTCACCTACATGCTCCAGTTCCCCTTCGAGCCTACTCGTCAGCAAGTAACAATCCTTCTACTAGGGGCCATTCCCTCAATCGTCCTCTGGTACGAGACTGCCCGGGCATGGAGGGATAGGCCAAAGTGATTGGGGCGGCTTCCATGTTTGTTCTAAAACTAGAACAGAGAGGTTCGACCAAGCCTCAATTCGTTCTGATCAATGGTATTAAGTTTCGCGGTGTTGAATTGAATTGACGAACATGTACCAGAGGATGACGGTATACGCCGTGCTCGCCATCGCCATCGGCTACCTCCTTACATCAACAGTGCCCACCATCCTAACGCAGCCGGAGGATAAGATGCTGACATTAGGCGAGGAGGAGATGCTCACGGCCCCGGCGCCAGCCGACTCCGGAGCCGAGGGGAAGGAAGCTCGGGCCCTCGGAGAAGGCCAGTTCTGGGGCGAGCTATATCAGTACGGCTTCCTTGCAGTGGATGTCGCCATAGCAGTCGGAGTCTACATGCTGGCGAGACGCCGATTCGGCTAGATTTCATTCACACGGTTGTAAATATCATCCGCTCGGCGCCTGACTTTTCCCCTTGATGCGTCGATCCTGGGACCCAGGGTTTCGACGACGCATGAGGACATCGCCGCACCCATCGATGCGCACCACAGAGGCTCCTCCCCGCCGATGCACTCCGAAAGAAAGCCGGCCATGAAGACGTCGCCCGCGCCTGTGGTGTCCAGGGGATCCCTGACATCCCAAGCGGGTATGCTATACCTGTGTCGCCCCACGGCGAGCAGGGCCCCATTATTCCCCCTAGTGGCTATAGCCACGGATACGCCGAGCTTAACTAGCTTTTCCAGGCCCCACAGCGGGCTCGCCTCGCCCGTGACGAGGCTCAACTCCTCCTCCGAGGCCTTGAACACGTCAAGCCTCCTCAGAATCGCCCCGTCGAACCAGCGCTTCGGGAGCACTCTGCCACCCTCGACGATCTCCCTGACGTAGCCCTGGGGGTCCAAAGCCATCAGATCGGCCCTGATGCTGGAAACTACCGATGGGGGAACCTCCCCGGCGACGGGGGCGACGAGGACGGCCTCCGGTAGCTCCGAGACGTCCTCGGGCCCGATCTCAACGCAGACGCTCCCAACGCTGAGGCTTCTCTCAGGTCCCCTGTAGTCGAGCACAAAGCGCGTCGTCTCCGCGCCATCGACGATCATGCCTTCGAGCTCTACTCCGAGTTCGAGCAGCCGTGATATGTACTCCCGGGGGAAGTCTCCGCCGACCTTCGTCACGGCCTTGACCGATTTCCCGAGCTTTCCTGCTGCCAGTGAGACGTATGTTGGGGGGCCGCCCAGCTGGATCCTCTCACCATTGGCATCGATGACCTTGTCTATAACAACGTGCCCCAAGACAGCGAGATCGGCCATCAACCCTCAGAGGTGCCTTTTCCGCTTAATAACATCTGGTCCTGGCACTCGGATTGAACAAATTTTGGGGGGGGAATTTTAAAGGATGATCCTCTTTCCGTCGTTCTCGAGAAGCCGCTGCCTCTGGGTGTCGACCATGTTCTGCATGTACTTGATCTGGTCATCCGTCAGGTGCCTGAACCTGTTCTGGGCCTTCAGATAGTCCTCCAGCGGCCGCTGCTTAGGCTTCATCGTGAGCCTGAGGACGCTGTTCTCTATCTCGTAGAGGGGCCAGGCCCAGGTCTCGACGCCGAGGCGCACGACCTCGACGCTCTTCGCGGGGTCGAACCGCCACCCCGTGGGGCACGGGATCACGGTGTGGAGGTACCTGAAGCCCCTGATGCCCTTTGCCTTCCTTATCTTCGCCTGGAGGTCCCTCGGGTAGGCGACCGAGGTCGTCGCCACGTAGGGGATCTTGTGCTGGGCCATGATCATGGGGATCTCCTTCTTCGGGGCCTCCTTTCCCAGAGGGGTCGTCGTCGTCCAGGCGCCGAACGGTGTCAGCCCGCTCTTCTGGATCCCGGTGTTCATGTACGCCTCATTGTCGACGCAGACCTGGATCATGTTCTCGTTCCTCTCAGCCGCGGCGGAGACCTTCCCGAAGCTGATGTCCCCTATCGCGCCGTCGCCGCCCGATGAGATGACCGTTATGTCATCCCTCCCCTTCGCCGCCAACGCGGCGACTATCCCGGTGGAGCCGTCCGCGACGAAGGAGAAGTGGATGCCGAACGTCGGCAGCTTGATGTTCCTTATGGCGCAGCCGGCGCATGGGCCGTCGCCGTAGACGATCGTCTTCGGCCCCAGGGCCTCTAGGGTAGTCCTCCAGAAAAGGGGGCCGCCACACCCCGGACAGCAGGTCGTGCCACCATGAATGTAGCTCTTCTCGTAGTACTCGTCGAACAGGTTGTTTAGACCCATCCTACATCACCTCCCCCAAGTCGAGGAGCTCGACCCAGTCGACCACCTTCTCCACCTTGCCCCTTTCTACGGCCTCCAGGGTCTTGTCGGCCATGTACCTTATATGGCGCATCGTGACGTCGCTCCCCCCGAGGCCCACGTGGAAGTTCAGCAGCAGGGGCCTGTCGTCGAACGGGTAAAGCGCTCGGGCAACCTCTATGCAGACGATGCCCCCGCCTGCCGATCCGTAGCTGTTATTTCTGTCGACGACGCCGATGGCCCGGTATCTCCTCGCCAGCTTCTGAAGCTCCTCGGTGGGGAAGGGCCTGAAGCCCCTCATCTTCAGCAGCCCGATCCTCTTACCCTCGGACTGCATCTCGTCCACGACGTCCCTCGCTGTCCCCGTCATCGAGCCCATCGTCATAAGCACGGCGTCGACGTCCTCGCAAGCGTACTCCTCGAGGAGGCCGTTGTGGCCCCGGCCGAACCGCCTCGAGTACTCCCTGTCGACCTCCTCGATCACCCCCTTCGCCCTCTCGTGTGCCTGCTGCACCTCGTGTCTGGCCTTGGCTATGTTCTCCTCGTAGGGCCTCCCCTTGAAGCTCTCGGGCATCAGGGAGTACATCTCGTGCCTGTACGGCGGGAGGAAGTCGTCGACCTCGGATTGGTCGGGGACTGTGGTCGGGGTGGCGGTCGCCGAGACGAAGTAGCCGTCATAGCACGGGGCCACTGGGAGATAGACCCTCCTGTCCTCTCCGATCTTGTAGGCCATTATGATCGTGTCGAGGACCTCCTGGCTGTTCTCGCAGTAGAGCTGGATCCAGCCGTTGTCCCTCTGCATCAGGGAGTCGTTGTGGTCCGGCCTAAGGCCCCCTAATGGCGCCATCGCCCTGTTGACCATGCACATGACGATGGGCAGCCTCTCGCCGGCCGGCATCCAGAGGGCCTCCTCCATGTAGGCGATCCCCTGGGATGCAGAGGCCGTGAAGACCCTGGCGCCGGCCGTCGAGGCGCCGACGGCGGCGGCCATGGCGGTGTGCTCGCCCTCGACCTTGATGTACTGGGCCTTCATCTTGCCCTCGGCTATGAAGGTCGCTATGTGGCTGATGACCTCGGTCTGCGGGGTGATCGGGTAGGCCGGCACGACCTCAGCCCGGCTGAGCCTCGCCCCCCACGCCGCTGCCTCGTTGCCCTCCATCATCCTCGTGAACGACATCGCTAGGCCTCCTTCACCATGCTGATCGCATCCACCGGGCACTCGTTGGCGCAGACGCCGCAGCCCTTGCAGAAGCGATAGTCGAAGACGACCTCCTCCTTATCCCTAAGCATCACAGTCCCCTCGGGGCAGTACGTCTGACAATTGCCACACTTCACGCACTTATCGTTGTCCACGATGGGCCTGAACGCCCTAACTATCTGGCTCACTCACCGCACCCCCTTCACCAGCGTGGCGTCGTACCCTCTCCTGCAGGCGTCGACGTTCAGCTCCCCGGTTCGCCCCGGGAAAGAGCGCTTGATGGGCTCGATCAGGCTTTCGAACTTGACCCAGTCCGTCGCCTTGGCGATGGCTCCGAGCATCGTGGTGTTCGTTATCGGGATGGGCCTGGGGCCGAAGACCTTGTTTGAGATCTCGTTCGCGGGGACCGTTGCAACTCTCGAGAGCTTGACGCCGAGGTCGACCTCCCCGGGCTTTCGCTCGTCGTTGAGAACGACGATGCCGCCCTTCTTCAGCCCCCGCCTGACCTCAGCGTAGGCCGTCAGCGCCGGGTCGAGGACGACCAGGGCGTCAGGCTCGTAGATGCCGCAGGTGCGCCTGATGGGCTTGTCGTCGAGCCTGAGGAAGACGGTGACGTCGCCGCCTCGCCTCATGCCGCCGTAAACGGGTATCTTCTGGGCGTGCTTCCCCTCCGAGAAGGCCGCCTCTGCGAGGATCAGGGCCCCCATCACGGCCCCCTGCCCGCCCATGCCGTGGAACCTGATCTCTATCACTTCAGCAACCCCTGTGTCTTGAAGTCCTAGATACTTCAGGCTCTTAGAAGATAAGGCTTATCAGAGACTTCCTGAGACTGCCGATCCAAGGATTCGGGCAGGGGGGAGTTCATGGTTAGACAGATGACAGAGGGGAACCTCAGGAGCGCCTACGCCGGCGAGAGCCAGGCGCACATGAGGTACATGATATACTCGCAGAGGGCCGACGATGGCGATCTGCCAAATATCGCTAGGCTGTTCAGGGCGATTGCTTACTCTGAGAGGATCCACGCGTCAAACCACTACAGGAATATCGTGAGCAAGGGAGACGCGGTCACAGTATCGATGGCGGGCTTTGGTTCAAAGACGACGGTGGAGGACCTCCAGATCGGCATAGACGGGGAGAACTTCGAGGTCCACGAGATGTACCCGTCATATCTGGAGGTAGCACGAGCGCAGAAGGAGTACGCCGCCGAGGTCAGCTTCAGGTACGCCTGGGAGGCAGAGAAGACCCACACCGCATTTTACCAAAGGGCTAAAGATGCGGCGGTCTCCGGCGAGGACCTAGAACTGGGAAAAGTCTGCGTCTGCGTGGTGTGCGGATACACCGTGGAGGGTGAGGCGCCTGACACGTGCCCTATCTGCAAGGCTAAGAGGGATAAATTCAGGGCCTTCTCTTGAATTCGCTTCTCAATGCCGCAGGCATTTCCCTGTTTTATCCTCACTTTATAGATAAAGAGTCCATAATCTATTTTCAATCCTAATTTGTTTGGGGCTTTAATTGGAGATACCAGTTCGAGCGGTTAGAGAAAGAGGCCAAAAAAGAGATGAAATGGACCTGCTGCAAGTGTGGGGGTAGGAACAGCTCAAGATACAGATGCTCGGAATGCGGTTCTTGGAACACCTTCGACTTCGTGTGCACAGAGTGTGGGGCGCTGAACGACCCCAAGATGAGCTGCAAGAAATGTGGCCACGAGTGCTGTGGGTACTGCGAGACCGATGAAACTTTCATGGACATCGAAGAGGATGAAACCGACTACGAGGATCTCGTGAAGGACAACCCAGAGATAGATGAGTCAATTCGCTGGTATTGAAACGACTCTTCCTCAGCTACGCGCTTTCTCAATTGGGAAGTACATAATTAAGACGAATTCGTACTCACCGTGTATTGAATGAATCACGAGGATCTTATTTTCCGCTGTAATATGTGGCGTCAAGAAAAATTGGACATCGCCTCTACGTGATCGCCTCCGCGACCACCTCGGTGATGTAGTTCGCGTTCACGGTGCCGACCGCGATGGTAATCGGCTGGCCGATGTTGTCCTTGTACATGATGGCAGGTGCCCTTATGTAGATTATCACCGTGTCTCCGGAGTTTACCCACACGCTTCCGGTGGCCTGCGTGTAATTATAGCCGTCGATTACGACGTTGGGACCGACGAGAGAACTCCAGTTGAAGTAGTGGAGCTCGGCGTAAAGGAGAACGCCCTCGCTGGTGCTGTTAATGTTGTGGTAGTAAACGTCGGGCCAGTCCATCTCGGTCCCCCTAATGTCTATGAGCTGAATTGAGACGCTTTTCCCACCGAGGTTGTGCAACTTGAAGGCGACCACGGCTCTGTCCGTGCCGTTGGGGAGGCTTTCGATCCAGGTGTGCTTCTTGTGGAATCGTATGTCCTCCTGACCGGTGCTCTTCATCCGAGCGCTGGTAACCCCGTTCGTGTAAATTATGGCGGTCAACGCGAGGAGCACGGCGAATGCCAGCAGTATGAGGGTGGTCACGACCTCGTTGAGGCCCTTTCTCCTCCTGATGAACCTAATGGGATTCTTAATATTCATCGTTACTACAAATAACATTTTGGATAATATATAAAATTTAAGAACAGTAAATCAGATACATAAAAAGTTAACATTATTAACCATTACAATTCATATCTTTAAATATGATACATTAATCCAGTATAGAACAAGATATCGTAAATCAATTCAACTGGATCATTTTCCATGGGTCAGATGAGGTGCATTGAATCAAAGATTGCTCGAAGCCCTGTTTATTTTCTTGTTATAGATCCTGCCAGTTGACTGCCGAAGCCGATTATCCAGATAAGGATGGGGTAAATGACCAACCTCTCCATTGTCCCTTTACCTAGGTCCAGGTACGTTTCAGTTGATTCTGGGGACAATCCCAAATATGGGTTGAAGAGGATGCCTGCGGCGAGGGACATAGCCCCGAGCAGGACCGAGACATAGGAGAGAGGGGACTTCTGCTGTCTGTATGAGGCAATGGCGGATAGCCCGCCGAACAGGAGGGCGATGGGAGTCACGATACCATGCCATGGTCGGATGTTCTCGGGGAACAGGCCGACTCCTAGTGTGGCCATGCCCGTGATTGTGAGGAGGACGAAGAAGACTCTGGAATCGAGGGCGCGCCGAATGAGGAAGGCTCCTGCCACGACGGCTACTCCAAGTAGTATGAGAGATGCGTTGTAGAGGAGGGATGTGACCCCGACGCCCAGGGAGCTCACGTAGTGCACTGTACTATTGTAGCCGGGGTGCCATCCCTCCGCTAATATAATGGCTAGAAACCACTGGACGCCTCCGATAAAGAATAGGGCTCCGGCCATCTTACCGTAGCCTTGCTCATTGGAGGTGTCTTTGACGTCATTTTTCTCTGATGGCATTTCTTCGGACATGATCTGTAGAACCCGTTAGCGCTTCTTATATAGAATACTCAACACGAATACTGAATTCCAAAGACTGATTTTGGGGGTTCAGAATCCATTCTGTGTTTGGAGCCTGTAAACCTAGCTAAATGTATCTCTGGACATAGATTTGAAGACTTTCTTGGTGGGGTTACCTGACCCTGATCCAAGTGGGCTTGAATCCAGACAAGTAAGAAGAATGCTTCCGGAAAGGCGCCTTTTTTGCATGCGCACAAATCACGGCACATCAGAATCTAAGGTCCTCAAGAACTCAAGACCTTTTACCGTGATATGGTAGAGAATTTAATTTTAATCAGGAGATTTTGAGTTAAACCTCCAGATCATGTCGAACATGCTGGCGAGCCCCTTGACGACCCCAGGATGAGATGTTATCGCCGCCTCCCTCAGGATGAACGGGACGCCAACCTCCTCGACCAGGAAGAGGGCTTTGCCCTCTGAGTCAGGATCAACGATGCAGCCCCGGATTATCACCTCGTCGGCCAGCCTGACCTCAACAGAGTTCCCCAGGGATCCCCTCATCTTCCTTATACTCTCATCCCTCTTCGCTAGATCACCCTGGCCGAGTCTGTTGTCCGACATCATTAGAACCTTGACCAAGACCCCTCTTGATGCCACCTCCCTCAGCACATCGGCCACGTCATCGAAGTACTCCATGGCCCTCGTCATTATCCTCACAGTCTTCTTCGCGCTCTGATAGAGCTTCTTCGTCTCTTCAAGGGAAACATCGCCCACGCCGACGATCCGCAGTAAGGGTGTGCGAGCGGCAACCTTTCTGGCCTTGAGGAAGACCTCCTCCGCCAGGGATTTGAATTCCTCGCTGTTTCTCTCGATCATGCTGAGCCTTCGTCGCACCTCCTCCCGGGCATCGGCGATGAGGGCGTTTGAGATGTCTGCTGGTGTCACCGGGGAGTAGAGGGCTGGGCGGCCCGGCTTCGTTGTGACGAGCCCCTTTTTGGACAGCTCGTCTAGGATGCCATATATTCTGGCGTTCGGAACGCCGCTGGCCTTGCTGAGCGTCGTCGCCTTCGTCTCCCCGAGGTAGAGAAGGTGGGAAAGGGCCGAGGCCTGGTACTCGTTTAGCCCCATCTCCACGAGGAGGTACTTCACCTGGTTTGTCCGCCTCTCCATAGGTCCCACGTAAATGATTGGTTTTAGATCCATATTAAAGAGTGATGGATGCCATTGTATTCCACAAACCTCTTAAATGGGAAATTTACTATTCTTAGGTGGTAATATGTAATATAGATTATGATGACGGGTGAACGACGCTGAAAATAATGATCATGGGGATGGATGGATACCTGGGGTGGGCGCTGGCCATGCACCTGAGCGGGCGTGGCCACGAGGTCAGCGGTGTGGACAACTTCTCGAGGAGGAGGAACGTAGAGGAGGTCGGCTCCTGGTCGGCGACGCCCATCAAGCCGATGGAGCAGAGGCTCAAGGCGTACGAGAAGGCGACGGGCAGGGCGCTGAACTTCTACGAGGGAGACCTGACCCACAACGACTTCACGGAGCTCGTGATAAAGAAGGAGAGGCCGGACACGATCGTGCACCTCGGCGAGATACCCTCGGCCCCATATAGCATGATAGACGTCGAGCACTGCAACTACACGATGATGAACAACATAGTAGGCACCAACAACATCCTGTTCTCGATGCACAAGCACGTCCCCGAATGCCACCTCCTGAAGCTGGGGACGATGGGTGAGTACGGGACGCCGAACGTCGACATACCCGAGGGATTCTTCGAGATCGAGTACAGGGGCAGGAGGGACAGGCTCCCGTTCCCGAGGCAGGCGGGAAGCTGGTACCACCAGACAAAGGTCCACGACTCCAACAACATCATGTTCGCGTGCAGGATCTGGAGGCTCAAGAGCACGGACATAATGCAGGGAGTCGTCCACGGGGTCGTCACGGACGACATGGTGAACGACGACCTGTTGACCAGGTTTGACTTCGACGAGGTCTGGGGGACTGCCCTCAACAGGTTCTGCGCCCAGGCGGTCATCGGGCACGAGCTCACCCCCTACGGCAGGGGGGGGCAGACGCGCGGCTATATCGCGCTCAGGGACAGCATGCAGTGCCTAACGATAGCAGCCGAGAACCCGCCCGACAGGGGGGAGTACCGTGTCTTCAACCAGTTCGACGAATGTTACAGCGTCAACGAGCTGGCCAGACATGTTGTTAAGGTGGCAGGGGAGTTAGGAATAGAGGCGAAGACCTGGAAAACAGAAAACCCCAGGGTCGAGGCGGAGGAACACTACTACAACCCTGACAGGCAGAGGCTGCCAAAGCTCGGATTCAAGCCCACTAACACCCTTTACGACGAGCTAAGGATAACGCTGCCGATGCTGATACAGCACAAGGAGCGGATAAAAGCAAAGAAGGATAGGATAATGCCCACGATTTACTGGGCAAAATAAATTGAGAATATACGCATTTCTGCCCGCATTAATTGGTTCGATGCGCTTAACTCTTTAGTTAAAATCCTCAACTGTTCACTGTCTTCTGCTCTTGTAAACGGTTGTCATGCCCCAGAGTATGGCGAGTATGAAAAGTAAGATTAAACCTATTGTTACCTGGTCCATATCTTTTAGTTATCGTTGGCAATATTTGTTAAATAATATTATGGATTAAAACTACATTTTTTTCAAGCTCTAGCTAATAATGGACAGAAAAAAGGATGATTGGGAAGGCCACTCGTCATTTGTCTTACGATGAGTTTTTGAGGTCTTCGAGGCTTTTCTCGATGATCGATATGTTGAGCTCCTCGGTTTTGAAGCTGTGCTTTCCGCCCTCGGCCTCAGTTATCTCCATCTCGTATTTCCCGTTGGGGTTAATTTTGCCGATTTTTTCATAGGGTAGGTCTAAGGTTAGACTGTAATTCTTGCGCAGGAAACCTTCCTCTGCGACGAATAGTAGCTTGTTGTTGGACATCATGAGGTATCCGCTTTTTCCGTCGAATTTTCCGGGGTAGCTTCTCTGTATCTTGTCTTCGTTTTCGAGTGCCTTTTCTCCAAGGTCACGCCATTTCTGGGACATGTAATTAGCCTCCAAGCTGGGTTGAACGGGAACCTATAAATATTTTCTTTATAATGTATATAGTAGTATATATACTGTATCCAATATAATAGCATGTGATTTGCAGAAGCCTTTTAACGGAATTTAAAACCACCCATAGAACGCAATTTCACTAGAATCTCAACATTGTGAAAAGCCCTAATTTATTGTTAAAGCGTCTAACACTGCCTGCTAGATTCAACCCTTTTAACTTACTTCGATAGCCTAATGAAGGGGAAGCGATGAGGGTTGTGGTTACTGGCGGGGCCGGCTACATAGGTTCAGCCTTGGTTCACGGGCTCGTAGAAAACGGGAATGATGTTGTCTCGATCGATAACCTGTCAAGGGGAGATTATGCGCACCTCAGGAGGGTGGGAGCCCATGAAAAGGCTGAGCTATTCGAGGGCGACATCAGAAACATAGGCCTCATGGAGAAGTTGATCGGCGAAGCCGATGCCATCGCCCACCTCGCAGCGTTGCCTGGCCTCGTGCTCTGCAGGGAGAGGCCAGAGGAGGCCATCTCGATCAACGTCTTCGGAACCCATCAGGTTTTGGAGGCGGCCCGGAGGCTGGACATCGGAAGGGTGGTTTTCTGCTCGAGCGCGGCCGTCTACGGGAAGCCGGTCAAGATCCCCGTCACGGAGGCTCATCCCCTTCGCCCCCTAAACCTCTACGGGGTGACGAAGCTCTCGGGAGAGAAGCTGATGGAGGTCTACTGGGACAACCACGGAATCGAGACGATCACCCTCAGGTTCGGGAACGTGTACGGCGTCGGTCTGTTCACAAACTACGAGACGGTTGTACCGAGGTTCGTCAGGCAGGGGCTCGAGGGGGAACCCATCAGCGTGTACGGAGACGGGGAAAGCAGCAGGGACTTCGTCCACGTCGAGGACATCGTCCAGGCGATCGACCTCTCGCTCAGGGCCAAGGGGCTGGGAGGGGAGACGTTCAACGTGGGCGGGGAGACCGTCAGGATAGGGGTGCTCGCCGTTATGGTCTCAGAATCGCTGAGGGAGGCGACGGGGAGGGAAACCAGAATCGTCAACCTTCCACCGAGGCAAGGCGAGACGAAGCACTTCAGCTACGACTTAGGGAGGATCAAGGAGCGCCTGGGATACAAGCCGCGATGGGGCGTCAAAAGGGGCGTTGATCAGATCATCAAATACCGTCTAGGGCAAGCGGGGTCTGAGGCGTAGCCAGTTGCGAGAGCCGCTCTTCAGTGAGGGAGCTGAAAGGCCCATAATTTCGGCTGTAATTCCAGCCTTCAATGAAGAGAGTACAGTGGGGGATGTCGTTTCCAGGGCCCTCCGACACGTTGATGAGGTCATCGTGGCGGACGACGGGAGCACCGATAAAACGGCTGTTATCGCAAAGGCATCTGGCGCCGAAGTGACGAGGACCGACACAAACAAGGGGGCCATTATGGCCCTCGCACGCGGGTTAAGGTTCGCCAGTGGGGATATTCTCGTCACCTTGGACGCCGACGGGCAGCACGACCCAGATGAGATACCCAAGTTATTAGAGCCCATATTGAATAACAGGGCCGACCTAGTGCTTGGGAGGAGGCCCAAGATCGCCTATTTCAGCGAGAGGTTAATCGCGGCCCTCACTAGGTTTAGGGTAGATGTCCACGACGCCTGCACGGGGTACAGAGCCATCGCAAAGAAGATTATCGATTGCATGTACCTCCACGGGTCCTGCACGTGCGGAACCTTCGTCTTGGAGGCACATTCTCTGGGAGCCAGGGTTGTCGAGGTCCCCATCGCCATCGATGAGAGGAGATATGGCGAAAGGCGCGTCAAGACGAGACACATAAAGCAGATCCTTTACGTCCTGTACGACCTTCTCAGGTACTAAATGACACATCCCTTAGCGCGGGCCTGTCTCAGTACCCGAGACATACCCTAGCTCGACTAGCTTATCCAAGACCCTTTTCACGCTCTCCTCAACAGCCTCCTTGTCCGTGTTGAGTACGAGCTCCGGGCTCTCTGGCTCCTCATACGGGTCATCTACGCCAGTGAAGTTGGTGATCTCGCCCGCTAGGGCCTTCTTGTACATGCCCTTGTCGTCGCGCTGCATGCAGACCTCTGTGGGGCACCTGGTGTATATCTCGACGAAGTTCCCTATCTCCCTCCTCGTCTTTTCACGCCTCTCCCTGTAGGGCGAGACGAAGGTCGCCAGCACGGCCACGTCGTTCCTCGTCAGGAGCTTCGCCACGAAAGTGACCCGATTAATGTTCTCGTCCCTGTCCTCCTTCGAGAAGCCGAGGTCGCTCGTTAGGCCCTTCCTCACGATGTCGCCGTCAAGGCGCTCGACCCTGCAGCCGTTTCTCTTCAGTATCTCCGCCACCCTGTCGGCGATGGTGGTTTTTCCGGAGCATGGCAGGCCCGTGAACCAAGCAGTGAAGCCCTTCAGAACCCTCATTTCATCATCCACCCGTCACGTCTTCCCGAGTTGTGAAGCGTCAAGTGCAATGAGGTAGATTTTGCTATTATCTTTGATTGTAAAAAACGAGTTTTCCAGGCATGCTATGCATTATTCAACAACGATCATCGTGAGCGTCGACCTTACGTTTTTCAGGTTTCTTATCTTGTTGCTTACCGCTTCCTTTAACTGATCGAGTGTCTCGGCCTCGATCCTGACTACGAGGTCGTAGACCCCGTAGACTCCGTAGACCTCTTTTACCTCCTCGATCTCCTTCAGATCCCTGCTGACCTCACCCTCTGATCCGGTGTCAGTGTTTATGAGGACGTATGCGATGTTCATCTTGCTCCCCTTGGATTGATCGCTACTGGTTTTAAACTTTTTCAACGCGAGAGGCACCGAGATGCTCTACGACGACTGTCGACAAACCCTACGTCATAAAGTTTAATTCGTTTACCTCTGGAGATGAATCGAGGGGTCTGGGTGAAGCTCTCCAGGGGCGTTGCAGTCGTCGGGGCCGGGATGACCCAGTTCCACCACAGGATTCACGCTGACAAGGCGAGCCGTGAGCTCTTCGTCGACGCTGCTTTTGAGGCTGTAGACTCGGTCGACAACGGAGTCGAGCTCGATGACATCGAGGCCCTGTTCGTCGGTAACTTCTCAAGCGACTTGTTCGAGAGGCAGACACATACAGCTGCGCTGATGGCCGACTGGCTCGGCCTAAACCCAAAACCCTCGACGAGGGTTGAGGACGCCTGCGCCAGCTCTGGGGTCGCGGTGAACATGGGGGTTCTGGCGGTCGCATCCGGTGCGTACGACGTCGTGATGGTCGGGGGAGTCGAGAAGATGAGGAACCTGAGCACGGAGGAGACGACGGACACGCTAGCGATGGCCGCGGACGGGGCGTACGAGGTGGGCGCAGGGTTCACGTTCCCGGGGCTCTACGCGGCGCTGGCCTCAGCCCACTTCGCCAGGTACGGCTCCACCTGGGAGCAGCTTGCCGCCATCACGGTCAAGAACCACCACAACGGCGCCCTGAACCCCAAGGCCCACTTCCAGTCCGAGATCATGGAAACGGCTTCGAAGATGGGGGAGAGGCAGGGCCTCGCCTTCAGGGACGAGTTGGAGTTCCTCAGGTCGCCCCTCAACCCCGTGGTAGCATACCCCCTGCGGCTCTTCGACTGCTGCCCCGTGTCGGACGGCGCCGCGGCTGTCATCTTGGCGGCCGAAGACGTTGCGAGGAGGTTCACCGACACGCCCGTGCACGTCAGGGGCATCGGACAGGCCTCGGACGCGATGGCGCTCCACGACAGGGCAGAGCTCACAGCCCTGAGAGCGACCAAATTGGCCTCATCCCAGGCGTACAAGATGGCCGGCGTCGAGGCAGCCAACATAGACGTTGCCGACGTCCACGACTGCTTCACCATCGCAGAGGTGCTTGCGACGGAGGACCTGGGCTTCTTCCCGAAGGGGGAGGGCGGGAAGGCGGCGGCCGAGGGCAGGACAGCCCTGGACGGCGATAGGCCAGTGAACCCCGACGGCGGCCTCAAGGCCAAGGGGCACCCCGTCGGCGCCACGGGCGCCGCGATGGCGTACGAGATGTTCAAGCAGCTGCGCGGGGAGGCCGGGAGGCACCAGGTCGACGGCGCGACGACGGGGCTGGTGCAGAACGTCGGCGCCTCGGGCGCGACCGTCGTGGTCCAAGTCTACGGGAGGTAGGCTGATGACCGATATGACAGTTAAGGCGTTCAACGACTTCCTGAGGGAGTGCAAGATAATGGGCTCCCGCTGCAAAGGCTGCGGCGAGGTCCACCTGCCCCCGCGCCCCGTATGCACAGAATGCGGCAGCAGGGATCTGGAATGGGTCGAGGTCAATGGCGAGGGCGTCCTCCGGGCCTATACGGTGATCAGCGTCCCCCTGACCAGGCTGAAGGACCGCATCCCCTACGCCGTCGGGGTCGTGAGGCTCGATGACGGCCCCAGCATCTCGGGGATGGTCCTAGGCGTCACGAGCGGCGAAAAAATAGCGGTGGGCTCGAGGATGAGGGCGGAGTTCGTGAAGGAGAAGGAGAGGACGACCCTCTGCTTCAGGCCGGCCTGAGCCCTATCTCCCCTTGAACGACGGCTTCCTCTTCCCGAGGAAGGCGGCCAGCCCCTCCTTGAGGTCCTCGGTGGCGAAGAGTTTGCCGAAGGCGTCGGCCTCGGCGCTCAGGCCCTCTTCGAGCTTCAGCCCCATGTTTACCAGCCTCTTAGCCTCGGTCATGGCCACCCCCGGTCCGCGGGCCAGGGACTCAGCGAAGGCCTTTACCTCCTGCTCGAACTTCTCGGCTTCGACGACCCTATTGACCAGGCCTATCTGCTGGGCCTCCTGGGCGCTCAGCATCGCCCCTGTCAGGATCATCTCCTTCGCCTTGGCGGGTCCGACAAGCCTCTGAAGCAGCTGGGTGGCCCCCCAGCCTGGGATGAGCCCCAGGTTGATCTCCGTCTGACCGAAGCGGGCCTTGTCCGAGGCGATCCTGAAGTCGCAGGCAGCCGCTATCTCGCACCCGCCTCCGAGGGCGAAGCCGTTCACGGCCGCCACGACGGGCTTGGGGTGTCGGAGGATCTTCTTGATGGTCTCATGCCCCTTCTCCGAGACGTTCTTTTTCGCCTCCTTTGGTGAGACCTTCCCGAGGTAAGCGATGTCAGCTCCAGCGGAGAAGGCGCGGCTCCCGGCCCCGGTGATCACGATGCACCCGATGGAGCTGTCCTTCTCGGCATCGTCCAGGGCGTCGCAGGCGAGCTGGTGCATCTCGTATGTCACGCTGTTCAGCTTGTCGGGCCTGTTGAGGGTGATCCAGCAGACCCCGCCCTCCCTCCTGACGAGGACTGGTTTCTCCTCGGTCAGTCATCTCACCCCCTTCATCTCGAAGGGGCCCATGGGCAGGTTGGCGCCGAGCTTCATGGCGGTGTCGACGGACTCCCTGTCCGCGATGCCCTCGGAGACGACCTTCTCCGCCTCCTCTAGGAGGGGCCTGAGAAGCAGGTTGGTGTCGAAGCCCCTTCCGACTTCCTCGGTGACCGTCGGCCTAGCCTTGTAGCCGTAGAAGCCCTCGCCCGTCTTCTGCCCGAGCTTCTTCTCTTTGAAGAGCGCCTCGATGCTCCTCGCGGGCCTGTATTTGGGTCCAAGGCCCTTCTCGAAGACCCTGAGGATGTTATAGACGATGTCCAGGCCGATGAGGTCGCTGAGCATGAAGGGGCCCATGGGCATCTTCGCCCCGTACTGCATCGCGCTGTCGACCTGCTCCTTTGTCCACCTCCCGGTCTCGACGAGCTTCGCGGCCTCGTTCAGGTAGGTGATGAGAACCCTGTTGACGATGAACCCAGCGACGTCCTTCTTGACGACAACCGTGGTTTTGCCCAGCCTCGACGCTACCGACTTCACCGTTTCTATCGCCTGAGCGCCGGTCTTCTTCCCGGGGATTACCTCGACGAGGCGCATGTGGGTTGGAGGGTTGAAGAAGTGCATCCCCAGGAACCTCTCCGGATGGGGTACAGCCTTTGCTATCTGGGTTATGCTCAGGCTGGAGGTGTTGGTGGCGAAGATGGCGCCCCCGCCGGCGTTCCCGGATACCTCTTCCCAGACCTTTCGCTTCAACTCGAGGTCCTCCGGAATCGCCTCGATGACTAGGTCGGCGCCCCTAACAGCCTCCGCCAGATCGACCGTGAAGGAGATGCGCCCCATCAGGGCCCTTGCCTCCTCCTCCTTCATCCTCCCCCTCTCGACGTTCCGCTTCAGGTTCACCTCTATCCTCTGCCTCGCCCCGTCGATGAGCTCCCTGGCGATGTCCCGTACCGTGACCGTGTAGCCCGCCCCGGCAGCGACCTGGGCGATGCCGTGGCCCATGGCGCCGGAGCCGAGCACGGCTATCCTCTCGACGCGTTCATGTTCCATTGACAATCGTGGATTCTATCATGGTCTGGGCTTAAAGCATTTTTCAGGGGACGGATCGAGGGGAAACGCTCGTTGAGAATCGGGCTCAGCCGGTTTGGGCGCTCAAGTCGAATCGCGGTGCTTCATGTGTAGGCAGACGTGCTCGACACGGATGCGCTGATTGGAAAAACTAATTAGCGTTCCCGCATTATTCCCAGTGTTCGGTGGGAGTCGGATTGGCACGGATAGTCGTTCTTCTCAAGGACATCGTGGACCTGAACGAGCTGAAGATGGATCCCTCGACCCGCCAGCCGAGGGTTGAGGGCGTTAAGCGCAAGATCAGCGACCTCGACAAGAGAGCGCTCGAGGAGGCGATCAGGCTCAAGGAGAAGCTGGGCTGGGAGGTTGCAGCTCTCTCGGTCGGCGACGAGAAGACGAGGGGCGTGATGCTGGAGGCCCTCGCCATGGGCGCAGACGCCGCCTATATCGTCAACGACGCAGCCCTCGCCAGAATCGACTCCCTGGCGACCTCGAAGGTTCTGAAGGCGGCCCTGGAGAAGATGGGCCGCTTCGACCTCATCCTGTGCGGCGAGATGTCCCTCGACAGCCTCTCCGCCCAAATTGGACCGCGCCTCGCCGAGCTAATGGGCCTGCCACAGGCGACCTACGCGAGGCAGATCGAGCTCATGGACGGAAAGGTGAGGGTCGTTCGGGATCTAGAGGACATAGACGAGGTCGTCGAAGCCGAGCTGCCGGCGGTCGTCTCCGTCGTGAGGGAGATCAACGAGCCGAGGATCCCATCGCTGATGAACATAATGAAAGCGAAGAGGAAGCCGACTGAGGAGTGGGGCTTGGCCTCGATCGGGCTCTCGGCGGGGGAGGCGAGGGCGGGCTCCTCGGTAGAGGTGCTCAAGGTCGTTGTCCCCCTCGTGGAGCGGAAGCACATCGTCGTCAAGGCCGAGACGGTGGAGGAGGCGGTCGAGAAGCTCGCGAATGCGATCCTCGCGGAGGGCGTCTTGGAGGGCTGAGCATGACGGGGAAGACTGTCTTGGCCTATTCGGAGGACCGAGAACTTGAGCTCCAGCTACTGGGAAAGGGCAGGGAGTTGGCGGACGGGCTAAACGCCGAGCTGTGCGCGTTGGCGATAGGCTCCCCCGTTGAGGGGCCAAAAGAGTTTTTGGACTACGGCGCAGACAAGGTTTATGTCGCAGAGGATCCGGGCCTCGCCTATTTCGGGCTGGAGCCCTACCGCGGAGTCGTTCTGGAAGCGGTGAAGGCGTCATCGCCCGAGGTCCTCCTCATCGGTGCGACCAGGCGAGGGAAGGAGCTCGCCGCCAGGGTCGCGGCGGCGCTGGACACGGGCTGCATGACTGACTGCGTGAGGCTCGACGTCGACGACCGGGGAAGGCTCACGGCGGATCGGCTGACCTATGGGGGCTCGACGATCGCCACGCAGGTGAGCAACAGGAAGCCCCACATGGCGACGGTCCCCCCGAGGGCCTTCAAGAAACTGGAGCCGACTAAGAGGGCCGGGGAGGTGATCAGGCTTCGAGAGGATCTGTCCGAGCCCAGGGTCAAGGTCCTTGAGAGGAGGGAGAAGGCCAGGGGTGACATGGGGCTCGAGGACGCGCCCATCATCGTCTCAGCCGGGCGCGGCTTCAGGCAGAAAGAAGACCTCAAGCTCCTTGAGGGCCTCGCCGATTTACTCGGGGCGAGGATCGGCTGCACGAGGCCGGTCGCCGCCGACCTTGGGTGGATGAGGGAGTGGATCGGCATCAGCGGCCACAAGGTGGCGCCCAGACTGTACGTCGCCTGCGGGATATCGGGGACCGTGCAGCACGCCGCGGGGATCAGGGACGCGCGCCTGATAGTGTCGATAAACAACCAGGAGGGGGCCGGCATCCACGAGCTCTCGGACTACTCGATCATCGGCGACCTGTACACCGTGCTCCCTGCGCTCACGAAGGCCCTCAGGGTGAAGCTGAAGTAACCATAGGACCTAACCTTTTTGCGTCGAAACCCACTAAAGATTTGTAAGAAAACATGAACCTGGAAGAAGCCATCGATGGGGCCGCACAGCTCATTCTATCGGCCAAATATCTGGTCGCACTCACGGGTGCCGGTATATCTGTGGAGAGCGGAGTCCCGCCTTTCAGGGGTCCGGGAGGCATTTGGACGAAGCACGGGGAGCCGTCCATGGACGGATACGCCAGGTTCCAGGCCGATCCAAAGGGCTACTGGGAGGACAGCCTGAGTCATAGGAGGCGCCACGGCCTGGGCACGCATATCATGGACGCTAAGCCGAATCCCGGCCACCTCGCCCTCGCTGAGATGGAGGGGATGGGGCTTCTGAGGGCGCTGATCACCCAGAACATCGACAACCTCCACAGCATGGCGGGAAGCAGGAAAGTCCTTGAGATCCATGGAAACGCGCACAAGCTCAGGTGCGTGTCCTGCAGCGCGAGGTTCACCAGGGAGGGGTTTGACCTGTCGGAGCTGCCGCCGCGATGCCCAGGGTGCGGCGGCGTGCTGAAGAGCGACACGGTGATGTTCGGGGAGCCGATACCGTCGGACGTGCTCGACCTCTGCGTCGAGGAGGCCGAGCGCTCGGACTCGATGCTGGTCGTGGGGACGTCGGCCGTCGTCTACCCCGCCGCGAGCCTCCCGCTGATCGTGAAGAGGGGCGGGGGGACCCTGATCGAGGTCAACCCCAACCCCTCCGAACTGAGTCGGATTTGCGACATCAGCATAAGGGCCCCATCCGGTGAGGCCCTGCCCGCGCTTGTCTCTGCGTTGAAGAGGCTCATGGGCTGAGCTTTTTCCTGGTCCAGTCGGCCACCTCTTTGCAGTTGGCGAACCAGACATCGCCCTTCGCCCTCATCTCCTCTAAGAGCCTCTCGAGCATCTTTAACCTGGAAATCCGGCCTATGGCCTGGGGGTGGCACGTGAGGCCGAAGTACCTCCCAAGCTCGTGTATCCCCTCGAACTCAGGCTTCCAGAGCCTGTAAACCTCGTCCGGGGCCCGCCTCTCGGTGTCGAACTGGGGCCAGTCGTCGAGCAACCACTCCACCGGGAGCTCGACGAGCCCCGTATCCTCTCCCCTCAGCCTCAGCATGTATGGCATGTCGTTGTCCATGAAGTTGCTGTCGTACCTGAATCCGAGGCGCCTCACGAGGCCCATGGTCCTCTCGCTTACGAGCCAGTAGGGGGCCCTGAAGCCCTCAGGCCTCACACCGACCCTCTCGAAGGCCGCGAGGCCCCTCTTGAAGGCCTGCTCCTCGGCCTCAGTCGAGATCTCCGCCAGCCTCTCGTGGAGGTAGCCGTGGGCCCCGAGCTCGTGCCCCCTGCTGACTATCTCCTCGACAGAGTCCGTGAACTGGTCGACCGTCCAGCCGGGCGTGAAGAACGTAGACTTAATCTCCAGGCGGTCGAGCATGTCGAGGATCCTGGGGATCGCGACGTTCGGGGCGAACCTCCCCCTGCTCTGGGCCACGATGTCCAGGGGTGCCCGCCACATCAGGGCGCTGTTCGAGTCGTAGTCGAAGGAGAGGTTCACGCAGCACCTGTACCCTTCAGGCCAGAAACCCAACACATCACCAACCCCAGATCTGGGCGATCCGTATAAGATGATGACGGTCAGACGA
>CAZPMB010000028.1:0-22402 GCA_964587735.1 uncultured Candidatus Bathyarchaeia archaeon
AGGGATAAATATAAAATGGTCGTTTTATGATGCTACATCCTAATTATTTTTCAAGGTCCCTATTATCTCCGGCACAGCCATGATCCTCGTCCCCACGTTCACGATGGGATTCTCCCGCACGCTAAACACGTAGCCATCCTTGGGTGAGACGAGTCTATCAAGCACTTGGAATGTCCTGGGGCTGTAGACGAACCCGACCTCCTGTCCCTTCTCAACAGTATCACCGACCTTTACGCACGGTATGAAGACCCCGCCAACGTTCGCCTGAACGCCGGCCTCCATCGGGTCATCGATCCACTTCAGAACCGTCTGCACCTCGGGGAGTTCAACCCGCCCCCACACCATACCCATGTCGACCATTATGTTTCTGAGGCCACGAACCACCAGCCTCACGACGTCCTCATCGAAGTAGCTCGCGCCTCCGAGCTCGGGGACGATTGCGGGCTTCCCCTCGTCGACGCAGCACGCCCTCAGCGTCTTCCTCCCGCCGTACGGCTCCGTCTCGAGGTAGAGGAGGGGCGCCCCGAACAGCCTCGCTATCTTCTCGGATCTCTCGGAAGTCTCCTTGGACGCCTTCTCGGAGACCCCATGGGCCTCGTAGAAGACCCAGACTGGGCAGTGCCTATTACCCGTGTGGAGATCAACGACAGCATCGGCGTGTTTTACGAGCTCGGTCCAGATCGCCCAAGCCATCCGCGCCGTCGGCGATCCGTCCGATGAGCCCGGCCAGATCCTGTTCATCCCACCTGGCAAGGGGTCGAACGTCGTTGTGCGTGCGCTCTCCCTAAAGGCGAGGGGGTTTGGCAGGCAGTATATGAGGGCCCCCGCCATACCCTTCTCATCGATTTCATCTAGGAGGCGCCTTACGGCCTCCAGGCCCTGGACCTCCGAGCCGTGCTGGGCCACCTGTACGTAGAGACAGGGACCCGGCCTTTTTCCGTTGACAACCATGAAGGGGATCTCGACGGACTGGCCATCCGCGAAGAAATTTGGGATGGTGAGGCAGCCGCTCACGCGCGTGCCCGGCTCTACGTCGCATCCACCGACCCTCATAACACCGCTCAAAGTATCACCACATCAATGTTGCACGGTGTGGCTAAGAATCTTCCCAGCTCAAGGGACGTGGCTCAAGGCGGGGCCCAGGAGATGTACTTCGAGGTCGTGTACTTCTGCTTGAACTTCTGACCCATTCCGATCTGAATAACCTCCGGCAGGACCTGATGCATGAACCTCTCGCTGGGTTTACCCGCCCGCACCCCGTTGCAGTCGGGGTCCATGTAAACGTAGAAGGTCGCCCCCTGAAAAATGTAGGCGCTCCCATCGCCCCTGCTGTAAACAGGCTTTGACTGGATGCGGAAGGGGAAAAGCTTGCAGGCGAGGGGCTTCATCGCCTGTAGGCTGCAGACCCAACGCCCCAAGGAAGGGCGCTGGAAGATGCAGCGGTTCCCCTCCCCGTGCTTCAGGTATACCTTCCCGAGGCCGATCTCGACGACATCGTAGCCATACAGGTTTGCGACGCGGGCGTATTCGTCCGCTTTAAGGGGCACTAGGTATCCCAGGCAGCAGTTGCCACAAGCGACGCAGGCCCAGGAATTGACCTGGGTCCAGGGGATTAGGCCCCGATCCCCCATAGCATCCTGAATCCCTTAACAATGGGGTGCTAAATATCTATCGCACTCCGTTTGATGTCGTGTGGATCGCCGCATCTTTCCTCTATGGTACTTCCAACAGCCATCCCGTTCTGACTGGTGGGACTCGCCATTCTCAGGCGGTTATGCGCAAGATTCGAAAAGGTCAATCATAACCACCCCGATTCGATTCCTCTGTACATCTGAGGAGGTTTTATTTTTTCTTCTTTTCCTCCTCCTCTAAGAGGAAGAGGAGACTGTAGATGTCTCTGTGCTGCTTTAATAGTTTGAGCGTGAATCTCCCGAACAAGAAGAATACGAAAATTGAGAAGATGAAGATCGCCCATGTTACTAGGGTGGCCTTATCGAACATCTTTTCTCAGTTTAAGAACCGTTCTGCTATCCTAAATACTTGTCCAATTCGTGCTTGTCTCGATTTCATCATCGGATCCTGGAGTCCTTGGCATTTCAGTCCATAACCTTGGCCATCACCCAGGCGTCCTCCCCATCCATGTAGTAGCCAAAGTTCCGCTTTACCTTGCTGAAACCCAGCTTCTCGTATAGTAATATGGCGGGCTTGTTTCCGACTCTCACCTCTAGGAAGCACTCCGAGGCTTCGTACTCACCTTTTCCCTCCAGCATAGCCTTTAGCATGAGCTGGGTCGCCGCCCCCTTCCTCCTGTAGGGCTCTCTGACGGCGATAGAGACGACGTGGCATTGGCGTATTGGTCGAAGAAGCTGAAGCTTTGAGAGCCCCCTCTCGATTCGGCACATGATGTAACCCTGGAGATCGCCGTTGGCCTCTGCGACGAGGAATACCTTCGGGAAACGCCTGTAAAGGTCCATGTAGAAGAACGAACTGTAGTTCTCGGGGAGGCACTCCATGTTTATCGACATCACCCGGTTCAGGTCGTCGGACCTAAACCCGCGAATCACGAAGCCCTCTTCGCCCAATTTCAACGCCCTAAACGACAAGGTCACGAGGATTTAAATACTGTGCTCGGCCTTCGGCCCAGTTAGGTTTTTAGACCCCCGTGCATCTATGAAGAACATCAGTCGGAGGATGCCTTCGGAGCGATTGACATCAAATTACATCACCGACCCCGCCGTCGAGGAGATACTCGAGAGCCTATTCAACGTCAAGGAGCGTTATTTCTACCTAGATCAGCCGACCTACATCGTCGCACCAATCGGTGCTGGCAACCCAAGGCTGTTGATGAAGGATAGCTTCAAAAGGCTGGTTGATGATCTCCGTCCCCTTGGGTACCTGCCAAGGCTGTCGCGCGAGATCGACAGCCACATCATAACGGTTTTGAGGATGCCTAAACGAACGGCCCCGATGTACAGGAGGAACCTCCTCCTATTCGCTGCCACCGCCGCAACAATATTTCTTGACGGGTACCTCAGGAGCAATAACCCCGTCCTCATTAGGATACTGATGCCGGAAACGCCCGTGTACCTCAACGCCCTTTACTTCACCTTCGCGATACTTGCCGTATTTGGGCTCCACGAGCTGGGCCACAAGGCGTTGACCCTCATCAGGGGAGTGGAGGCCTCGATGCCGTATTTCATCCCCGCGCCGCCCGGCATGGGAGGCACGTTCGGGGCGATCATCACACAGAAGGAGCCCCCGACGAACAGGGATGCGCTCTTCGACCTCGGCCTGAGCGGTCCGCTCGTCGGCTTTCTGGTGACCATAATCGTCGAGATAATCGGGCTCAGGCTCTCGTTCATCGTGCCCGTTGAGGAGACAACTGCCTGGATGGCTATGTTTCCAGAGGTTCGTCTACAGATGATACCAAACCCCCTATTGATCGAACTTCTCTCATCGGTGTTGAGGCCCGTGCCGGACGATATGGTGTTGATCCTGCACCCGGTGGCTTTCGCCGCTTGGGTGGGCTGCCTGGTCACCTTCATTAACCTCATACCAACCTGGCAGCTGGACGGAGGCCACATCAGCAGGGCCCTCCTTGGCAGCTCCTACCACAGGATAATGTCCGTGGTAGGCATCATAATGCTTCTGTTCTCCGGCTACTACATCATGGCTGTTATGATAGCGTTCTTCATGATGCGCTCCGGCGCTGAGGCAGGCGGTCCCCTCGACGACATCTCCCCTCTCAGCTTATCGAGAAAGCTGATGACTATTGTATACGTCGCCATGATCCCGTTGACCCTTGTCGCCCTCTTACCGTTCTAACCTACGAATGGGATAGTGGAGCACCCGTTGGTGACCACCAAGGTGCGCTTACTCCGTCGCCCCTCAAGCCTCTTCAAGGCTTCGTTCGCCGTCCTATCGACGGTGAAACCCAGTGGTTCGGCGATGTAGCCTGGCAGTGCGGAGACGAGGATGACCTCGTTCCTCCTGAGCGTCGTCTTGATCAGGTAGACCGCCCTGGCCCCCAGCATGAACCTCCTCCTGAGCTCGCTCAGGGTGTCAACCTGGGAGAGGGCTGAAAGACCATCGGCACCGAGTCCTTCAGGGCACTCGGCTAGCAGCACAATTGTGGCGCCCTTCTTGGCGATGGGCGCTACGCTATTCAGAGCCCAGACCGAGTTGTAAAGGTCGAAATCGAACCTGCTCCCCCCTGCGCTCACCACGATTATGTCCGCGTTCGCCTCTGCCTTCACCCTGTATAAATCGCCGAGCTCCTTTACGGCCTCCTCCAAGGCCTTATCGATGTCTCCTGAAAACGCCTTTAATAGATCGCCCTTTCCGTTGGTCACTAGGTTCAAGGCTAGGTCAACCTTCGCCATGCGAGCCGCCTCCACCGTGTCCGAATAGACGGCGTTGCCCTCGATGACTCCCGGTGCAACCTCCTCCTCGAGGGAGATGCTGCGGTTCTTGGCGATTGTCGCCTTTCCAGAAAGTGCGGGAAGAACGGTGCTGTGTGCGCCCCTGAGGCCCGAGAAATGGTCAACCATGACCTCCCCGATGGCAATACGAACGTCGGCATCGGCGAATGGGCTGGAGATCTTCACTTCCGTTCCTCTTGACGTCGTTCCCATCAAGGTAAAATTCGAGGCGTCTCGTGTGTGCTCGAGAACCCCGACGCCCTGTAGGCCCTCCGAGGCTTGGATGGCCGCAGTAAGTTCTTGGTTGCTCCGTTCCCTAAGCCCGTTTCCGACGACGATCGAGATGTTATCTGCCGGTATGTTACTTCGAAGCAACGTCTCTACGACGGCGGACAGGGCAGATGTCGCAAGGAAGGGGGTCATTGTTCCATCGATGGCCACAGCAGCCTTGGCTCCAGTCTTGGCCAGATCGCCTAGGGCCCTTGATTCTATTGGACTCTGAAGGGACTCAAGGATGGCCCTCTTGGGGTCGGGCGAGGGCTGCCCCCTGTCAGGCTCGACCATGCCGACGAGGTTCCTGAGAGGGACGCTGACATAAACTTCCGTCTTCCCGTAGGGGAGCCAGCACTCTACCATGACGCTCAGATACGTTACTTTTTAACCCGTTTATTTCACTTGCCATGGATGACTAACCATGGAGAGGCTAACCTCTAGGCAGTTTTTCCTCACAACGGTCTCTCAAGAGTTTAGCGACTTTGTTGACCCTCTCCTCCACCTCAGACTGTGACCCGCTCCCAGCGGATATCCATAGCCTGATGCCAGATTCGCCGTACGGCTTGACCATCGACTTGATATAAACGCCTGGGACCTCCCTCATCACTTCGTCGATTATTGGGGCGAGAGTCGACTCGTCCCTGAGGGGGAGGTAGATGACATCCTCGGCGAAGGCTCCCTCCACTTTCGACTTCAGCATGGGGAGGAGCTGGTTGTCGAAGATCCATTTCAGCTCCCCGGGCACGCCTGGTAGGCAGATCACCTGCGCCCCCTCGACGTCCATCAGCACACCCGGCGCCCCGCCGACCCTGTTGTCAAGCGGCTTGGCGCCCTTGGGGAGAACAGCCATTTTACGGCGGGCCTCGGTGATCTCCGGGCTCTCTATGATCCCCCTGATGTGCATGTCGCTGTACTGCCGTGTGACGATCTCCAAGGCTTCATCGCTCAGGTGAAGCGGCAGATCAAAGGCCATCGCAACGCCTTTAAGGGTCTTGTCGTCGTGGGTGGGGCCTAGGCCCCCCGTCGTGAAGATGAGGTTGCATCCATCCGTCACAAGCCTTTTGAGAGCCTTCGAGATCTCCTGGACATCGTCCCTCACGGTCATCCTCTCCTTCACGTGGAGATTGAGAGCCTTCAGCTGATTGATAACCCACTGGCTGTTCGTGTCTAGGACAAGCCCGTCGAGGATCTCGCTCCCCACCACCAGGATGCCCACGCGGGTCGCCAAAGGGGTACCTCTGTTATGAGAAGATCGCTCGATGCATAAGTTTTTGGAGTCCCCTGAATCTCATAGGTTTATTCGTTGAGGGTTGGATTAAATGATGTTCTAGGAAGGCTTATATTCCAAAAGGGCTCGATGAACGTGTTTCGGGGGAGCCTAGATGGCATGCACAGTCGTCGTCGACGGCTTTTTTGGGGACTGCGGGAAGGGGAAGATAGTCTCCTATCTTGCAGTCACCGATGATGTCTCCGTCTGCGTGAGGGGGGGAGTAGGCCCAAACGCCGGGCACACCGTAGTCAGGGACGGGGCGACCTATAAACTCAGGATGGTGCCATGTGGCTTCGTCAACCCTGCTACAAGGTTGTTAATAGGCCCGGGGGTTACAGTGAACCCCGAAGTCTTGCTCAAAGAGGTGGAGCAGCTCGGAGTAGGTGATCGACTGAGCCTCGACCCGCAGTGCGCGATCATCGAGAAGAGGCATATCGAGGCCGACAGGGGCGGGCACCTGGCGGGGAAGATCGGGACCACTGGAACCGGGACCGGGCCATGCAACGCGGACAGAGCCCTGAGGATCGCCAGGGTGGCCAGGGAGTTGCCCGAACTCAAGGCGTTCATCGCCGATGTCCCGGCGGAAGTGAACGAGGCCCTTAACTTAGGCGGTTCGCTTATCATCGAGGGAACCCAGGGCACGTATATCAGCCTATTCCACGGGACTTACCCGTATGTGACCTCCAAGGACGTCTGCGCCTCCGCCATCTGCTCCGACGTGGGCGTAGGTCCCACGAGGGTCGATGAGGTGACGCTTGTGTTGAAATCCTACATGACAAGGGTTGGAGCCGGATACCTCGACGGGGAGTTGAGCATGGAGGAGGCAAAAGCGCAGGGCATGGACGAATACGGGACGGTCACGGGAAGGCAGAGGAGGGCGGCGCCCTTCAACTTCGGGCTGGCGAGGAGGGCGGCGATGCTCAACGGCGCTACCCAAATAGCCTTGACGAAGCTGGACGTCCTTCATAAGGAGTGCAAGGGGGCAAAGGAATTTGGCGAACTGAGTTCAGAAGCCACAGCGTTCATAGAGAAGATCGAGGATGAGGTCGGCGTTCCCGTGACACTTATAGGGACCGGTCCCGATGTCAATGAGATCATCGATAGGCGGTAAAGCTATCTCCACCACCATGCACGCTTCGACTCGGTCTTCAACTCCTTCTCAAGCTCCTCTACAAGCTCACGCTGCCTCTTGGACAGCTTCTTCGGGACGAGGACGCTGACATGGACGAGCTGATCCCCCTTCCCGAAGCGGCTGGGTATCCCATCGCCCTTCATGCGAAGGATCTCCCCGCTCTGGGTTCCGGGCGGTACCCTGAGAGGCTTATCCCCAGTGAGGGTGGGGACAGTTATCACCGTCCCGAGGGCGGCCTGGGCGAAGTTTATCTCGGCTTCGTATATGACATCGCCCCCCCTCCTGATCAGGTAGGGGTGGGGTTTGACCCTCACATCCACATATAGGTCACCAGTAGCTCCCCCGTGTGGGCTGTCCTCGCCCTGACCCCTGAGGATCAGCTGGGTTCCATCCTCCACTCCTGGGGGGACCTTAACGCTGAGGCGAGTCCTGCCCTGCTCTAGCCCCCCTCCAGCGCACGCCTTGCACGGCGTCTCGGCTATCTCCCCCCTGCCGTCGCACTTATCGCAAGGAGTGACCCGGATCATCTGGCCGAACAGGGACTGGGTTCTTTGCTCTATCCTCCCCCGTCCATTGCACCTTGGGCATGTGGTGATGTTTGTCCCCGGCTCAGCCCCGGAGCCCCCGCATCTGCTGCACTTCTGAAGCCTCGTTAGTCCGATCTCCACGTCGGTGCCCGAGGCGGCCTGTTCGAGGGTGATCTCTATGTTAGTCTCGAGGTCGCTGCCGCGCCTTGGGCCCGTGCGGACTTGTTGGAAGTTAAATCCGAAGCCGCCACCGAAGAAGCGGCTGAACAGGTCCTCGAAGTTGAAGCCGAACTCGGAGAACACGTCCCGGAACCGAGTAGAGTTGAATATATCCTCAGCCGAGTATCTGCCGCTGATGCCCGCGTGGCCGAATGCGTCGTACTGCTGTTTCTTCTCCGGGTCTGAGAGGATGGCATAGGCCTCGGAGATCTCCTTAAACTTCTCCTCGGCGTCCGATGCCTTGTTCCTGTCTGGGTGGTACTTGAACGCGAGCTTGCGGAACGCCTGTTTGATGTCTTCCTGGGACGCGTTGCGATCTAAGCCAAGTACGTCGTAGTAGTCCCGCTTACCCGCCAACTGGCACCCCTGCCCGCTTGATACAGCCTTCACATTGTTCAACTAACTGAAAAACGTTAAGGAGCGTAGACCCAAGATAGCTTACGAAATAGACAGAGCGGAGCAAGCTTTTGGACGCATGGTATAATCAACTGGGTTGCTCGATCTTCTCGTAAATGTATTCAAGGCGTGCCAGTAGATTGGAGAAGGTCTCCAGCAGATTATCGAGCCTGTTCAAGAGATTATCTAGGTTTTTCTCGTGCTCCTTCAGAGCGTTGATTATGAGGTCTAATGCGTCAATCCTGCTCTTTTCCAAGGCCATACCCTTTTTCCTAGCCCATGCCGATGGAAAATCCATGGAGATCGGGGTTCAGTAGCTGGTTGATTTGTCTATGGGTTAAACGTGCTGTCACTGAAGGAATTATTTTCATGGAAACAATAAATTTCAGGGTCTATGCCCCGAACGATAGGACATTGATTCCTCTTCTCTCTACAAGGTTCCACTTATTTTGTATCCTTTACGTGGATAAGATCTCCCCAAGGCGAGCCTCTACTCCAGATTTACGAATTGCCATTGGTTACCTTTTGCCCATCTGCTGGGTGCCGGGTTTCTGCGTTACCCTACTTTACGATTTAGATCACATAAATGAAAATGGTTGATGAATTATAAAAAACATCGAGGGAGTTTGAAACCCTACTTCTTCTTCTCCTTTTCGTCGACCACTTTGTACTCGGCATCCACGGTCTTCTTCCCCGGCTCCTCCCCCGAAGGTGGACCATGTTGGGAGGCCTGCTGCTGTGCCCGCTGCTGGGCCTGTTGGGCGGCTGCCTGTTGGTAGACGGCTGCCCCGGCTTCTTGGACGACCTTCCTGAGAGCCTCCATTTTGGCGTTTATCTCAGCAGTCCCCCCAGTCTTTAGCGCCTCTTTCAGGTCACTCAAGACACTTTGGATCTTGGACTTCTGGTCTTCAGCGATCTTGTCACCGATCTCTGTGAGTGTCTTCTCCGTCGTATAGATGAGGGAATCCGCCGTGTTGCGAGCCTCCGCCTCCTCTTTTGCGAGCCTGTCCTGCTCAGAGAACTGCTCCGCGTCCCTCACCATCCTGTCCTTCTCCGCCTGACTCAATTTCGTGGAGGCGGTGATGGTGATGCCCATCTCCTTGCCCGTTCCCGTGTCCTTCGCCTTTACGTCCAATACCCCGTCCGTGTTGATGTCGAATGCGACCTCGATCTGTGGAATGCCCCTGGGAGCGGGCGGGATGCCCGTTAGGTCGAACCGGCCCAGGCTGATGTTGTCCCTCGCCATCGCCCTCTCGCCCTGGAGGACGTGGATGGTGACCGCGGTCTGGAAGTCGGCTGCCGTCGTGAAGACCTGTGTTTGCTTTACGGGTATCGTAGTATTCCTCTCGATTATTCTGGTGAAGACGCCGCCGAGGGTCTCCACGCCCAGCGAAAGGGGTGTCACGTCTAAGAGAACGATGTCGGATATTTCTCCGGCAAGGACTGCACCCTGTATGGCCGCCCCTATGGCAACGCACTCCATGGGGTCGATTCCCCGCTCTGGCTTCTTGCCCACGACCTCCTCGACAAACCTCTGGACCATCGGCATCTTTGTCTGGCCCCCGAAGAGGACGACCTTATCGATCTGCTGCGGGGTCAGCTTGGCATCCCTGATCGTCTGGAGTATGGGCCCCCGTATCTTCTCGACGATAGGGCGGGTAAGCTGCTCAAGCTTCGCCCTGGTCATGGTGATGTGGAGGTTCTTGGGGCCATCTGGAGCCATAGCGATGTACGGCAGGTCGATGTCGGTAGTGAGGAGGTTGGAGAGCTCAATCTTCGCCTTCTCCGCCGCCTCCTTGAGCCGTGCCATGGCCTGAAGGTCGCCTCTGAGGTCGATGCCGGTCTCCCTTTTGAACTCGTCGATGGCGTAGTCCATGACCGCCTTGTCCAGGTCTGTCCCGCCTGTCTGAGTGTCGCCGCTGGTGGCTAGGACCTCGAATACCCCGCCACCGAAGTCCATCACCGTGGTGTCGTTTGTGCCGCCGCCGAAGCTGAAGACAAGTATCTTCAGCTCCTGACCGGCCTTGTCTATGCCGTAGGCGAGGGCGGCCGCGGTTGGCTCGTTCACTATCCTTGTCACCTTCAACCCCGCTATCTCTCCGGCGTCTATCGTTGCCTGACGCTGGTTGTCGTTGAAGTGGGCTGGGACGGTGATAACCGCCTTCGTTATCTTCTCCCCGAGATAAGTCTCAGTGTCCCTGAGGATCTTCTGCAGTATGAATGCGGAGACCTGCTGCGGCGTGTACTCCTTTCCGCGGATCCTGATCTTCCTATCGGTACCCATGAGGCGCTTTGCCTCGCGCACCGTCCCCTCGGGGTTGGTGACCGCCTGCCTGAGGGCCGGCTCCCCCACCAAAAGCTGGCCTTCCTTGGTGATGGCCACGACGGACGGGAACATCTTCCCGGCGACGGTCGGCCCCTCGGCACTCGGGATGATCGTTGGCTTTCCACCCATCACTACCGCGGCGGCCGAGTTCGTGGTCCCGAGGTCTATCCCCAGGATCTTCTCCCTCTTCTCCTTACTCAACTTTAACAGCCTCTTTACCTTCATCCGAGCTTGGGCTCCTCGCAACCTTAACCATGCTCGCCCTGAGGACCCTATCCCTATACTTGTACCCTTTCCTGAACTCCTCGACGATGTGGCCGTCCGGCTGGTCTATTGTCTCAACTTCGAGGACGGCCTCATGGAGGTGTGGATCGAAAATCTCCCCGACTGCCTTTATTTGGGTCAAACCCTCCGCCTCCATCAGCTTCGCAAGCTTGTTCCTAACCATTTCTACGCCCTCCAAGATGTTGCCATTAGAATTTTTCGCAGCCGCTATGGCTAGCTCCAACTCGTCCAGGATCGGGAGCAGCTGCAGGAGGGTACGCCCGTTAGCCCTGTCCAACGCCTCTTCGATTTGCTTCTGCGTCCTCTTCTGGAGGTTCTCAAGGTCCGCCTTGGCGTATTTCAGTTGATTCAGGTAGGTCTCCGTCCTCTTCCTCTCGTCGCTGACTGAGGCCTCGAGTTCGGCTATTCTTATCTCGAGATCACGGACTTTGGGCTTCGGAGACATGCTTAACCTCTTAGCTCGGTTTTCGCAAACAAAAAAGGGACTGTGGCTTATTTTCTTTGCGGAATTCGTGCACTGAGGATCTGGACGACCCTGTCAACCTGCTCGATCGCCGTGCCGATGTAGCCCTCGGGCCTCAGCCATTCGTTCAATTCAGCCTCTGTGACAAGCTTGCGGGCCTCATCATCTTCAAGAAGCACCTCCCCGAGGCCCCTCTTCGATTTCCAGCATATCATCGCTAGGCGCCTCATCATCTCGTGGGCCTCCTGTCTCCCCATACCTTTCTTGACCAGCTCCAACATGACCCTCTCTGTCAGGCTCAGGCCGAGGGTATAGTCCAGGTTTCGTCGGATGTTCCCATGATCGAGGACCAGTTCCTTCAGGATGGAGGTCATCTGCCGGAGCATATAGTCGGTGAGGATGAAGCCCTCAGGGATCGTTATCCGCTCGACCGATGAGTTGGAGATGTCCCTCTCGTGCTCGAGGGCGATGGTCTCCAGCGACGCGTTGACGCCCGCCCTTACGACCCGGGCCAGTCCGCAGACCCGCTCTGACTTGTGCGGGTTACGCTTATGGGGCATTGTGGAAGATCCAACCTGGTCCAGGCTGAAAGGCTCGAAGGCCTCGGCGATCTCGCTCCTCTGGAGGTTCCTGACCTCCCTGCCGATCTTGTCGAGGGTGCTCGCTATCAGTGCGATGAAGCACTGGGTCTCTGCGTGGCGGTCCCTCTGGACGATCTGGTTGGCGATGAGAACCGGCTCTAGGCCCAAGCGCTCCATCGTGAGCCTCTGGACATCGAAGCCCTTGTCGCCGAACCCCGCCATTGTGCCGACCGCTCCGCTCATCTTCCCGACTAAAACCCGATTGCGTACGCCTTCGAGCCTGTCGAGGTGCCTGGAGACTTCCGAGGCCCAGATGGCGAACTTCATCCCGTAGGTCGTGGGAACCGCGTGCTGCCCGTGGGTTCTGCCGATGCAGATAGTTCCCCTGTGCTTCTTGGCTTGGTCGAGGAGCACGCCGAGCATCGAGAAGAGGTCTCCCTCCAGGTTCTTCAGGGCGTCCCTCATCTGGAGGGCGAGGGCCGTGTCCTCGATGTCGTAGCTCGTGGCCCCCAGGTGGACGTATCTGCCGGCGTCGCCGTCACAGGCCTCTGTGAGGGCCCTAACCATGGCCATGAGATCGTGTTGGATCTCATCTTCTATCTCCTTGACGCGTTCGAGTTTTACCGAGATAATGTTTGCCTTCCTCATGATCTCTTCTGCCGCCCATCTGGGGATGGTTCCGAGCTGTGCGTGGGCCCAGGCGAGGGCGGCCTCCACATCGAGCCATTTCTGCAACCTCGTCTCCTCGACGAAGACCTGCCTCATCTCTGGGTAGAAGTATCTGAACTCTATCGGATGGACGGGCATGGGGTCCCACCTCCTTGATGATTGGTCGACGCAAAGATAAGCATTCTCTGGGTTGAAAAGACGGTTTGTGATTGAAGTCTCGTCTCTGAATGCCTTATACCCAGTGGCAGGGTATAGCGTGTTTTCTCTGCGCCAAAAAAGGCCAAATAACAAGTAGCTTGTTATTCCGTTGTTTCCAAACGCTTGGCGCGCTCCATGGATTACGGGCTTGCAGGCTGATTTGGACTTCTCCGTATGCGAGCATCGAAGGAGAAACGGCTTCTCACGCCGTCGCGCGTGAGGGTCTTAACAGGTTGTCTTCAGGGCTCCGCCTAGAAAAATGGATTCGAATAAGATTTGTTGAGGTGTGAAAAAATCGAGATGTGTCGCAGCAGGTGCGAGTCGCCTTACTGCTCGTTTTGCATCTCTTCTCAGTCGCCGCCTCGCCCTTTGGGTCAGTCGTCGGACTTGCCGTTTACGCTGGACAGGGACTTACTATGAAAAGCCTTTTTGTGAGTGTCGGAAATATAATAATGTTTTTAGGCTACCCTTGAGTGGTTTCGGTTATTATTGGCAGGTCTGCCTTTTGACAAAGTACATTTTTATTACAGGTGGCGTGTTAAGCGGCCTCGGAAAGGGGCTTGTGACCTGCTCCATCGGCAAGGTTCTACAGGTGCGGGGGCTCAGCGTAAGCGCCATAAAATGCGACCCCTACCTCAACGTCGACGCGGGGACGATGAACCCCTACATCCACGGCGAGGTCTTCGTCCTCGACGACGGCTACGAGGCGGACATGGACCTCGGCACCTACGAGAGGTTCTTGGGCATCGATCTCAAGGGCCTGAACAACATCACCTCCGGCCAGGTGTACAAGAGCGTCATCGAGAAGGAGCGCAGGGGTGGATACCTGGGTCGGTGCGTCCAGATAATACCCCACGTCACCGATGAGATAAAGCGGTGTATCCGTCTTGTGGCTAGTGAAACCGGGGCCGAAGTGCTCCTCATCGAGTGCGGCGGGACCGTCGGCGATATCGAGGGCCTCCCGTTCCTAGAGGCCTTCAGGCAGATGCGCCTTGAGGAATCGCGTGGCAACACGCTTCTCGTGCATGTCACGCTCGTCCCGGTCTTGGCGGCAGTAGGAGAGCCGAAGACAAAGCCTACGCAACACAGCGTCAAGGAACTCAGGGCGATAGGCCTTCAGCCAGATATCATAATCGCACGGATCGAAGCCGGCCCACTGCCGGAAGAGCAGAAGAAAAAGATCGCCCTCTACTGCAGCGTGGAGGAGCGAGCCGTGTTCTCGTCGGTGGATGTCGACACGGTTTACGAGCTTCCACTCCTCCTCGAAAGACAGGGTATGGGCGACGTCGTCTGCGAGTATCTCGGGTTCAAGCAAGCAAATCCTGAATGGTCTCAATGGCGGGAGATGGTCGACAGGTTCAAGGCGCCCAAGGAAGTCGTCAGGATAGTGATGTGCGGCAAGTATGCCGAGTTGGCGGATAGCTACGTGAGCGTAAACGAGGCTCTAAGGCATGGAGGGGCAAAGGCAGGGTGTCGGGTCGAGATCGAGTGGATCGAGACCGAGGGGTTCGAGGAAGACCCGTCAACAGTGAGCAAGTTATCGGCCTTCGATGGCGTCCTCGTCCCTGGGGGATTCGGCCAGAGGGGGGTGGAGGGGATGATAAAGGCGATAAGGCGCTGTCGAGAGAAGGATCTACCCTTCCTGGGCATCTGCTACGGCTTCCAGTTCAGCGTGGTGGAGACGGCCAGAGATATTTTAGGCCTCAAAGAGGCCCACACGACTGAATGCGACCCATACACAAAGTACCCTGTGATCGATCTCCTCCCGGAGCAGAAGGGCGTGGAGGAACTAGGAGGCACTATGAGGCTCGGATCACACCCCGTCATCGTCAAGCCCGGCTCCCTAGCCCACAAGCTATACGGCTCAGAGCAGATTCACGAACGCCATAGACACAGGTGGGAGGTAAACCCTTTCTTTTGGGAAAGGCTGGGGGAGGCAGGGGTTGTCTTCACAGGAAGGAGCCCCGACGGGAAGCGGATGGAAATACTTGAGAGGCCTGAAAATTACTTCTTCTTCGCTTCCCAGTTCCATCCCGAGTTCAAGAGCAGGCCATGGAAGCCCTCTCCTCCTTATTATGGTTTAATTAAAGCCTCCCTAGATAAGAAAATGGGCAGATCAAAGCCGGAATTTTAGATGACTCCTTTAATAGGTTTGAAAAGGGAAAAAAAGTATAAAACTAGCTCTGAAATGGGCCAAGTGAAGCCAGATTGCGTCGTTGTATTAGACTTTGGCGGTCAATATTGCCACCTCCTTGCCCGAAGGATCAGGGAGATGCACGTCTTCTCCGAGATACTTCCCTGCGACGCAACCCCCAACGAGATCGGGGCCATCGGTTCTGTCATGAATTTGAGGGGCATCATCCTCTCGGGAAGCCCGGCGAGCATCACAAACAAGGACGCCCCCAATGTAAATGAAAACGTCCTCGATTCGGGTCTACCAATCCTTGGCTTGTGTTATGGCCACCAGCTCATAGCGCATATATTCGGTGGTGAGGTTCGCAAGGGCGATAAGAGGGAGTACGGCGTCACCAAGGTGACCGTTGACAGTCAAGTAGGCGTGCTGAAAAACATGGGTGGCGTCGAGGAGGTCTGGATGAGTCATGGCGACACTGTCTTCAGCCTCCCCAACGATTTCGAGGTCCTCGCACACACCGATAACTCGCCGGTCGCCGCATTCAGACACGCCTCAAAACCCATCTACGGCCTCCAATGGCATCCAGAGGTCGTCCACACGAGGAAGGGCGTTGAGATGCTCCGCAACTTCGTTTTCGATGTGTGCGGATGTCAACCCAACTGGAGGCCTGAGGACATCATCGATCAATCGGTGAAGGAGATCAGGGAGTTAGTCGGCGACTCCACGGCGGTCATCGCATTCAGCGGCGGCGTCGACTCGAGCGTGGCAACAGCGTTGGCCACCAAGGCCCTCGGGGAGAGGCTCTTCGCTGTCAACGTCGACCACGGGTTCATGAGGAAGAACGAGTCCGAAGGCATAGAGGAGGCCTTCAAGGACTACGGCATAAGATTGGTAGTTGTACACGCTCAGGAACGATTCCTAGAGAGAATCAGAGGGGTGAAGGATCCTGAGTCTAAGAGAAGAATCATAGGGGAGGAGTTCATCAGGGTCTTCGAGGACGAGGCGAGAAGGGCTGGAGCGGAGTACCTAGTCCAGGGCACGATCTACCCAGACAGGATCGAGTCTGGCTTCCGTCGGCACTCGGACAAGATCAAGACCCACCACAACGTAGGTGGCCTTCCGCTGAATATGGAGTTCAAGGGAATCGTGGAGCCCCTTAGGGACCTCTACAAGGACGAGGTCAGGGCCTTGGGCAGGCGCCTCGGACTACCCGACGCCATTGTAAAGAGGCAGCCCTTTCCAGGCCCCGGGCTTGCAGTTCGAATAATGGGGGAGGTGACCAGAGAAAGGCTTGAAGCCCTCAGGAAAGCAGACGCCATTGTCTGTGAGGAGGTGGAGGCCTCGGGCCTGGGGGATTCCGCTTGGCAGTACTTCGCCGTGCTGACCGATACCATGAGCACTGGGGTCAAGGGGGATGAGCGAGCCTTCGGCGCCACTACGGCAATCAGAATGGTTGAGAGCGTGGACGGCATGACCGCAAATTTCCTCAAGGCCCCCTGGGAAGTGTTAGAGCGCATCTCAACCCGGATCACAAACGAAGTGCCCAATATATCTCGGGTTGTATACGATGTCACTCACAAGCCACCGGCTACCATAGAGTGGGAATGAGAACGTACGCCATATCGGTTGTACTCATGCCTCTATAGTATTCATAAACCTAAGATCTTGCACGGAACTATAAATTTGCCTCTTTTTGTTAAAAGAATGTTTAAGTACGACGACATTTTATAATGATTATTTAATTTATAAGGGGGGGGCTTCTCATCCAAGCATCAAGGATATTAAACGATCAGCAGTTTGTGCCAGATCCTTTGGACCCCGGAAAGGAGGTGATGGTCATGAGGAACTCAAACGTCTATGGCAGGAAGAATCCGCCTCATCGGGGTAAGGTGAGAGACGTCTACGATCTTGGAGATAGGATGCTGATAGTGACGACGGACAGGATCTCCGCCTTCGACGTCGTTTATCCTACCCTGATACCACACAAGGGTGAGAGCCTCCATGCATTATCGGTATTCTGGCTGTCCAGAACGGGCGAAATTTTTCCAAACCATTTCGTGGAGTCCATCGACAGCCGATCCATGACCGTCGTCAAGGCCAAGCGCATCGATATCGAGTGGGTCTGCAGAGCCTACCTGTACGGCTCGGCTTGGAGGGCATATAGAGATGGGTTGAGGACCGTAAGCGGCGTGGAAATTCCCAACGGTCTATTGATGGCTGAAGAGCTTCCGGAGGTTGTGCTTACGCCCACCACAAAGAGTGAGGAGGGCCACGACAGGGAGATGACCCGAGCAGATGCGATCAAAGCAGGTATCGTGACAAAAAGCGAGTTTCTGGAGCTTGAAGAGGCCACGATTCAACTATTCAACTTCTACAGCAGGGTGGCAAAGAGTAGGGGCTTCATAATACCAGATTTCAAGCTTGAGTTCGGAAGGGTCAAAGGCGGCCTTATCCAGATCGACGAGCCTCCTACGCACGACTCGGCGCGCTTCTGGGCGAAGAAGTTCTACGAGCCGGGGAAGCCCCAGGAGGCCACGTGCATCGACAAGGAGTTCCTGAGGGAGTGCCTTAGGAGGATGGGTTACACGGGCGATGGCTCGCCGCCACCGATACCTGCGCCCGTCGTGAGGGAGGTCTCAAAGCGCTGTGTAGCCTCCTACCAGGTGTTGAGCGGCGCCAAGTCGTTGGATGAATTCGATCTCCATTCTGTCGACAGCGTGATGGGGGAAGTTCGAAGCTGAGCCTCAGGGAGAGCTGCGGCATCTACGGCGTAAAGGCAAGTTCCGAAGAGGCTTTCCCCTACCTCTATTGGGGGATGCTCGCCCAGAATCACAGGGGCCACCAGAGCCATGGCTTCGCAACATACGATGGTGGTATAGCCGTAAAATCGGGTCTTGGGCTGATACCAACCTTGACCGAATCTGGCATAACGAGACTCGTCAAGGCGCTGAGAGGGCACATCGGAATCGCCAACGTACGCTACGCCACATCCGGCCCCCAGGGATCCAGGGATTTGCTTACGAACTCCATGCCTGTGCTCAAGGCCAACGGAGACAAGTCCGTCGCAATATCCTTTAACGGCAACGTGGTTAACATCCGTGGACTGCAAGATCTTTTGGGCGTCGACAGGGCCCTCTCCGACGCCCACGCCCTCTGCAGGCTTATGCTCGACGCCTTGAGCGAAGGAGGCTCGATCGAGGATTCGGCCAGAAGGTGCATGGAGGTGGTCGAGGGGGCATTCTCAATAACGGGGGTAACAGGCGACGGAGCCCTGTTCGCCTTCAAGGATCCCGTAGGGGTCAAGCCCCTATGCTACGGGTGCGACGGGGGCATACACGCCTTCAGCTCGGAGAGCGTGGGCCTGGACATCAACGGCATCGACATCGAACGCGAGATCCAGCCTGGGGAGTTCATGAAGGTGGAGAACGACGAGGTCGTACGGGAGCGGCTGGCCCCCTGTGGGCGAAAGTCCTTCTGCGCCTTTGAATTCGCCTACTTCGCCCGACCAGACACGAAATTCGAGGAAACCTACGTATACAAAGCCAGGAGAGATTTCGGCGCGAACCTAGCAAGGAGGTTCCCCGATGTCGCATCGAGGTGCGATGTCGTCATATCCCTGCCCGAGACGGCGAACGACGCCGCCTACGGCTTCCACGAGGAGTCAGGGCTGACTTGGGACATGGCGACTAGGCGGCACAGATACGTGACCCAGAGGGCCTTTATCACAGAAGACGGGGAGAGAGAGAACGTGATATTGAGGAAGGTGAACCTGCTGAAGCCCATGGTCCAGGGAAGGCGGTTGGCCGTCGTCGACGACAGCATAGTGAGGGGGGACACCACACACTCGACCGTGAGGAGGCTCAGGGCGGCGGGAGCCGAGGAGATCCATCTCTTCATCACGTACCCGCCGATAAGGGGGCCCTGCTTCTACGGCATCGACATGGCCACATTCGGCGAGCTTCTGGCTGCGAGGCTCAAACCGGATGAGATGGCCGAGGAGCTTGGGGCAGACAGCGTCAACTACCAGCCCTTGGAAGACTATGTCAGGGCGACAGGCATGCCCAGGGATAATCTCTGCTTCGGCTGCGTTACCGGCGAATACCCGACGCCAATGGCTAACCAGACAGCGAAAAAGATACAGGAGCGGATCTCAAGAGGCGAAACTGAAAAGGGGCGAATATACGAGGCCCCATGAAAATCTCGAGAAACACCCTAAAGCCCCTTAAAGCAGACATTGGCTTTTAAAAAAAGCTTGCACGAGGTCAATAAACCGAATTCTTATACGGATCCATGAAATCTTTCATAGGAAGTCTGTATGCCGGATGGGATCAGATGAACGAAGGACTGGGCATCGTCGTATGCATAAAGCAGGTCCCTGAGACGACGGAGGTCGAGTTCGACGAGGAGACGGGGAGGCTCAAGAGGGAGGGCGTCGCCTCGGTCGTGAACCCCTTCGACGAGTACGCAGTGGAAGAGGGCCTGAGGCTGAGGGAGAGGTACGGCGGGAAGGTCAAAGTGATCACGATGGGGCCGCCCCAGGCGGAATCAGCCCTGAGGGACACCATCGCTATGGGATGCGACGAGGCATGGCTCGCCACAGACAGGGCCTTCGCTGGGGCCGACACGTGGGCGACCAGCTTCACAATAGGCCTGTGCATAAAGAAGATGGGCCCCTACGGCATTGTTATCTGCGGGCTCAAGACGACGGACGGCGACACGGGCCAGGTCGGGCCAGAGCTCGCCGAGCAACTCGGCGTCCCCCACATCTGCTACGTGAACAAGATCCTCGGCATCTCCGACGGCAGGATCAGGCTCACGAGGATGCTTGATGACGGCGTCGAGACCCTCGAGGCCCCTCTCCCTGTAGTTATCACTGTAACTAAGGAGATAAACCAGCCGCGGCTTGCGACCCTCAGGGGGAGGCTCAACGCGAGGAAAGCTGAGGTAAGGCAGATAACAGCGAAAGACATCGGGGTGGATCCGTCTAAACTGGGGCTGGACGGCTCGTATACACGGGTGGTGAAGATATTCACCCCTACCCCGCCGGCAGCCGGGGAGGTCTTCGAGGGGAGCCCGGATGAGCTGGCTGAGAGGATCTTTCAAAAGCTCGTTGAGTGCAAGGTGATCTGAATGAGTGAACTCCCGATATCGGTCGAAAGGGAAAGGTGTATATTCTGTGGCCTCTGCGTCGGTGCCTGTCCCTTCGGTTCCATAGAGATTGTTGAGGGCTATCCCAACATCAAGGACGACTGCAGGCTCTGCGGGGCTTGCGTCGGGGCTTGCCCCGAGGGAGCCATCGAAATAAAGGAAGCAAGGAAAGAAGCAGATGTCTCCCGATACAGGGGCGTCCTCGTCTACGCCGAGCACAGGAAGGGGAACGTCCACCCCGTCGCCTTCGAGCTCCTCGGCAAGGGCAGGGAACTTGCGGACCAGCTCGGCGAGCCCCTCTACGCCGTCATAATAGGGAGCGGCGTCGGTGAGGGCGCCGGGGAGCTGGCCATCAGGAGCGCCGACAGGGTCTTCGTTTACGACGATCCAACCCTAGCCACATTTAGGGATGATCCCTATTCGACGCTTCTCAAAGAGCTGGTGGATGAGGTCAAGCCGAGCATCTTCCTCGTCGGGGCAACGGCGATCGGTCGGTCCCTGGGCCCCAAGGTAGCTGCGTGCCTTGGTACTGGGCTGACCGCCGACTGCACCGGACTTGACATTGATCCTGAGACACGGCTTTTACTTCAGACACGTCCGGCGTACGGCGGGAACATAATGGCCACGATAATCACCACAGACAGGAGGCCCCAAATGGCGACCGTCAGGTACAAGGTGATGAAGGAGGCCGAACGGAACCCCTCGAAGAAGGGTGAGATCGTCAAGAAGCCTGTGTACATACAAAAACTGCCGGATAGGGTTAGGATCGTTGACTTCCAGCCCTCGCCCGAGGAGGTGAGCATCGTCGACGCGGAGATCGTGGTCTCGGGCGGCAAGGGCCTTGGAGAGCCGAAGGGCTTCGAGCTCGTCCAGGGGCTCGCCAAGACACTAGGAGGGGCCGTAGGCGCGAGCAGGCCGACCGTCGACGAGGGCTGGATAGAGTACCGCCATCAGGTCGGTCTGAGCGGGAGGACGGTGCGCCCCAAGCTCTACATGGCCTGCGGCATCTCGGGCGCGGTGCAGCACCTCGCCGGGATGAAGACCTCAGACGTCGTAATCTCCATCAACAAGGACAAGGAGGCACCAATCTTTAGCGTCTCGACGCTTGGGGCCGTCGGCGACCTCTACGAGGTCATCCCCCGGCTCATTGAGAAGATCAGGAAGTACAGGGGAAATGACTGAGTACGGTAGGATTACATCCGATATACGGCATAGGCTCGATGAGATCGTAGGCGCGAAGAATGTCTCCGAATCCGCGGAGGACCTAGAGAAACACGCCGTAGACGAGAGCCTCGAGCCGCCCCATCCCCCGAAGGTGGTGGTGAGACCTAGGAGCACGGAGGAAGTCTCCGCAATCATGCGGCTCGCCTACGAGGAGAGGATCCCGGTCACGCCCCAGGGGTCGAGGACGGGCCTGAGCGGGGGGTCGCATCCGGTCTATGGCGGTATCGCCCTAAGCCTGGAGAGGATGAACCGCATCATCGAGATCGACGAGGAGAACCTCATGGCGGTTGTCGAGCCGGGTGTCCTCATCGTCGACCTCCACGCCGAGACCGAGAAGATGGGGCTGCTTTACCCGCCGGATCCTGGCCAGGAGTCGGGGAGCCTTGGCGGGAACATCTCGACCAACGCCGGTGGAGTCAGGGGGATGAAGTACGGCGTCACTCGGGACTTCGTGCGGGGGTTGGAGGCCGTCATGCCGAACGGGGACGTGATCGAGGTCGGCGGGAAGACGGTCAAGAACTCCACCGCCTACAGCCTAAAGGACATTATAATAGGCTCCGAGGGGACCCTGGCCATAGTCACCAAGGCGATCCTGAGGCTAGTCCCCAAGCCGAGGCAAACGGCGCTCGTCTACGTCCCGTTCGAGTCGACGAGAGACGCCGCCAAGACCGTGCCCGAGATCGTGAGGAGGAAGGTTGTTCCCTACGCCTTGGAGTACATGCCCCGGCACGCGGTTCTGACGGCCGAGCGTTATCTTGAGAGGAGCCTTCCTGACAACAGCCACCCGGCCTACCTGATAATTGGCGTGGAGGGGAACAGCAAGGAGGAGGTTGACTCGCAGCTGGAAACCGTCGGGGAGGTCTGCACCGAGATGGGAGCCGTTGATGCATTCGTAGCAGACACGCCCTCCCGACAGCAGCAGCTCTGGGAGGCGAGGAAGTGCCTCTTCGATGCCTACAAGGCCTTCTGGGAGATCGACGAGGTAGACGCATGCGTCCCAAGGGGCGGGATCCCGGACTATATCGAGAAAGCCGAGGAGATTGCCAAGCGCCACGGCGTCGTCATATCAAATATCGGTCATGCCGGGGACGGGAACGTCCACAGCATCATCGCCAGAGGGGATCTTGACGAGGTGC
>CAZPMB010000029.1:0-5524 GCA_964587735.1 uncultured Candidatus Bathyarchaeia archaeon
GAGAAGGCGGTCAGAAGCGTCAGGGCCGGGACGATCGCATACTGGCCGATGGGAGATGCTCTCTGCATCTACAACGTCGAAACCCAGACGTACAGCCCCGTGAACAACGTAGGCAGGGTGACCGAGAAACTGGAGCTGTTCAGGGACCTCAAGAGCGGGGCTAAGATGAGGATCTTAAGGGCCTAGTCTCCGGCGAGGGCGTAGACCTTAAGGTTGTGGCTCCTAGAGACGAGCCTCACGACGTTGTCCTTCCTGAGTTGCTCGAGGAGCCTCTTGGCCATGCTCACCTTGATGTTGAACTGATTCGCTATGCCGTTCGGTGTTATGGCCTTCATCTTTCCAAGCTGCTCCATGAGCTGCTCGCTCTTCATGTCGGGGATGTCAAGGGAGCCGATGGTCTTCTCGAGCTTCCCCTTCTCCTTCTTCTCCCCGCTGTCCTTCTGCCTCTGCTGCCTCTCCATCTTCCCGAGGCTCTTCTTTTGTGGCATCCCGTGCTCACCATAAGGTCAGAGGAGAGACTGATAAATGTGACGCCGAGATGGAGTCGACAGGTTTATAAGTTACCCTTTAGTAATTACCAATTAGTAACTTACCAAAAGGTAAGGAGGATCTGGAAGATGCTGAAGCTGATGCTCGTCGAGGACGGGAAGGTGCTGCTCGAGATGCCCCTATCGACGAAGAGCTGGGACCGCAGGGAGCTGAGGCAGGAGTTGGACGGCTTTGAGGAGCAGATAGAATCAATGTCAGAGCTCTTCAGGGTCCTGTCAAACGAGGGAAGGATGCGGATGATGAGCGCATTCTTCGAGAGCGAAGACCGAAACATGGCCTTCACGGAGCTCATGAACGAGCTGGGGATGAACCCCAAGCTGATCTGGGACTCGACCAAAAGGCTCAGCCGAAGCGGGCTCATCGAGAAGGACGAAGAGGGCAGGTACCTCCCGACGAGGGAGGGGGAGGCCCAGTTCCTCGTTCTCGGCGTCGCAATGAGGCGCATCATGCAGATCCTCAGAGAAATGTGAGAGGTGAGAAATGATGAACTTCGAGGAGATGATGAGGGAGATGGAATCCCTTCAGAAGAAGCTATTCGAGTCCGCCTTCAGCGACTTTGAGGACAATGAGTTCGAGATCGACGAGGACAACCTAGAGGGCGGATGGGAGTTTGAGCCTATCGACAAACCCGGCGTGAGGGGTTTCATAGCGAGGGGGTTCTTCAAGACCCGCGAGCCATTGGAGAGGCCCAAGGACATCCTCCCGCCCATGAAGCCAAAGCTCAAGGATCCGAGAGAAGCCCTCTACGATATAACCTCCGACAAGGACAAGCTCCTGATATACATCGAGATGCCGGGCGTCGAAGAGGGAGAGATCCAGCTGAACGCCACGCCCGGAAACCTCGATGTCAGCGCAGGGGACTTCAAAACCGAGATCGATCTATCCAAATGGGTCCTAGACACAAAGAACATCTCAACCGAGTACAAGAACGGCGTGCTTAAGGTCACAATCCCCAAGGCAAAGCTAGACGAACAGCTGATCTAATCCTTAGAATCTTTCCCCTGGGGTTAACCCACAATCCCTTTTTTCCCACGGTTTTTCAAGATTTCCTCAGCCCTGAGCAGTGTCTCTTCAGTGTCAATATCGTAGAGGGTAAGCAGGTCAGGATCTATTGCCCTCAGGGCCTCGATTGGTATCCTCTTCACATTCGGCATCCCTAGCAGGATCATCCGGATCCTCAGGTTTCCTGACCTGTAAAGGTCCTGAGCCACTTTTAGCGATGGTTCAACCCTGTACACGGCGATTAGAGGCTCTATCCACCCGTTAGGCCACTGGAAGACGGCCCCGTCGAATCCCTCCCCCTCATCGAAAAGGAGTTTGACGGCATCGAGTAAGATGAAGGGCATGTCGCAGCCCGTGACAAGGGCGTATTCACCCTTTGCGTACTTGAAGCCGGTGATCGCCCCGACGAGGGGGGACCCATCCTCGTAGATATCCGCTAGTAACTTGACTTCTTTATCGATTGCCTCCGAGTAGGTCCTGCGCTGCTCCTCCGACCCCACCACGACTAGCACCTCGTCCACCAAGCGGGACACCACTAGGATCACGTGCCTCACAAGTGGCTCCCCACGGAGCTTCCTGAGCCCCTTGTCGCTCGCCATGCGGGTGGAGCCGCCCCCAGCCAAGACGATGGCGGATCTCATTGAGCTACTCGAACCCTACTAAACTGAGAGATATCTAAACATATCCCTGGCCTCTCCAGGCGTTTCTAGGTCGAAGAAAAGGACGGAGAAAAATCGGTCAATGAGACCATTGGACGTCCCTGGATCAGACTCGAATCTCGGAATTCGCACTTTCACCGTTCTCCCCTCTTCACAAAACTACGCTCTGCTTATATGCCGGAGAACTGAGTTCGCCCGCGGAGAGGCATATTGGCGGAGTTACTTGAACCGGGGATCCTCAAAGGGGTCGCGAGCAGCACGGTGGACAAGCTGCTGAAGGCCGGGTTCACGACCGTCGAGGCCGTGGCCGTCACGCCGGCGAGGGAGATCGCCGAGCTCGCGGGGGTCGGGGACGACACCGCCCTGAAGGTGTGCCAGCTCGCCAGGATGCACGTCGACCCGGGGTTCATCCCCGCCCTCGAGGTCCTCGAGATCAGGAAGCACATGATCAGGTGCGCCACGGGGTCCAAGGAGCTCGACCGCATCCTCGGGGGCGGCGTCGAGACGGGGGCGATCACGGAGCTCATCGGCGAGTTCGGCTCCGGGAAGACCCAGATCTGCTTCACCCTCGCCGTCACCGCCCAGCTCCCCGTCGGCGAGGGCGGCCTCGGCGGCAACGTCTGCGTCATCGACACTGAGGGGACCTTCATGCCGGAGAGGATCGTGCAGATAGCCGAGCAGCGGGGCCTGGACCCCCAGAAGATCCTGGGGGGGATCCTCGTCGCCAGGGCGTACAACAGCGAGCACCAGTCCATCCTCATCGGCAGCCTCCCGGAGCTCGTCGAGAAGAGCGGGGTGAGGCTCATCATCGTCGACAGCATGATCGGCCACTTCAGGGGCGAGTACATAGGAAGGGGGGCCCTCTCCGAGAGGCAGCAGAAGCTCGGAGCCTGCCTGAGCAGGCTCCACAGGCTCGCCGAGGCCTTCAACGCCGCCGTCGTCGTCACAAACCAGGTTCTGGCGACGCCCGACACGATGTACGGCGACCCGAACAAGCCGACCGGGGGCCACGTCATGGCCCACTCGTGCACCCACAGGATCTACCTCAGGAAGGGGAGGCAGAACACGAGGCTCGCGACGGTCATAGACTCCCCCTCACTGCCGGAGGAGAGAATCAGGTTCGCGATCACTGCGGCCGGAGTGGTGGACGCCGAGGAGACGGACTCAGAGTAACAGGGCCGACATTATTCAGCATATTTTCCAGAAGTGTGACCATAGCTTTTCTGGAGAAATACTCGGTTTTATGCCGAAGTAAGTTCTGAATTGGGTGAAAGAATAAGATTGATGGTCTGAAGGAGTCATTTGACGAATTTCGCGACCTCTTCGTCCGACAGCCTCTTGAAAGTTCTGGTCTTGACAGGGATGACGGCCACCTTGATGGCGGTTGACGGTAGATCTCCACCCGATGCTGTCTTCACAGCCTCTATCCCCAGCCTGACTGACTCGTCGATGGTGAGCCCCTCCTCGTACCTCTCGTCCAGAAGCTTGTTGGCCTGATCGGCGTTCTTCCCCAGGGCCCTCGCCTTGTAGCCCCTGTAAGAGCCGCTTGGATCCGTTGTGAGGAGCTTGCTGCCCTTGGTGTCGATGCCTGCGATTATCATGCTCACGCCGAAGGGCCTAATCCCTCCATACTGGGTATAGCTCTGGATCAGATCGCTGAGCGTCCCTGCGAGGGATTCGACGTCCGCCGGCTCGTCGTAGAGCAGCCTGTTGCTCTGGCAGTAGACCCGGCCCTGGTCGATGAGGACCCGAGCGTCGGAGCTGAGGCCAGCGATCGCGACCCCTATGTGGTCGTCGAACTGGAAGATCTTCCTGAAGTAGTTAGGGTCCTCCAGGCTGCTCTCGGGCGTCTCGTTCGCCGCCAGGACGACGCCCTCGGGGGAGATTACGCCGACTATCGGCGCCCCCCTTTTCACTAGCTCGAGGGCGTACTCAACCTGGTAGAGGCGCCCCTCGGGAGAGAATATCGTGATTGCGGCGTCGTACTCGTTTGGCCTCATCATTCCAAGCGACCTTCCCCGAATGCGTATTTCGATATTGAATGGATCTCGGATATATAAACATCTTTGAGCCCTGGGCGGGCAAGAGTAAAATACGGCTTGGGTGACATCGTGAGAGGTGTGTCAACATTGGTGAAGACGAACAGGGATAGCCTCCTCGAGGTCGCCCTGATCGGGGAGATCACCCACTCGGCCGTCGCTCCGTCGTACACGACAGGGTGGGACCAGAGGCCCAGGATCGGCCTCGGGCAGGGCGGGATCGTCTACAACGTCAAGGTTGGGGACCCGTGCTTCGGATGGGAGATGGGGGAGAAGGTCGAGCCCGGAGCCTCCGCCGACGGAGTCGGCGACGAGCGCGAGAAGGGCGCCTTCCGAAACCTCTCCTGCGTCGGGAACAGGATCAAGGTGGTTGGGGGAGAGGCCAAGGGCGAATGGGGGACCGTCGTCGGCAAAGTGGGCTACATTCACGGTGGAGGCCACCACGTCGTGACGCATTTCGACGACGAGACCCTGGAAAAGCTTGCCATAGGCGACAAGGCCCAGATAAAGGCTCACGGGACCGGCCTCAGGCTCATCGATTACCCAAACGTCAGGGTTATCAGCTGTTCCCCGAGGCTCGTGGAGGCCATGGGGCTGAAGGAGAAGGCCAATAAGATCGTGGTCCCGGTCACAAAGGTAGTACCGGCGATATACGTGGGACAGGGGCATGGGGGCTCCCCCGCGGAGGCCAACAATTGGGAGATACAGACCCAGTCGCCCGACGCGATCGCCCACGTGAAGGGCCTTAGGTTCGGCGACATCGTGATGCTCGATGACATCCTCAGCGCATGGGGGCGGGGGTACTTCGAGGACGCCGTCACGGTAGGGGTCGTCTCCTGCGGCCCGAGCGACTCGCTCGGACAAGGGATAGGGGTCACGACCCTGCTGACCTGCAGGGAGGGGGAGATAATCGCGAAGGTAGACCCAGAGGCGAATCTCAAGAGCCTGCTTGGGCTGGGAGGCGGCGATCGATGATCGAGACGAACAAGGACAGGCTACTGACGATAGCCGTTCAGGGCGAGATTGTCTCCCCAGCCAGCGCGGGATACAGGGTCCAGTGGGACGGACAGTCAAAGATGGCCCTCGGAATGGGCGGGATAAAGTACAACCTGAAGGTCGGGGACCCCTGCTTCGGCTGGGCCTCCGGCGACCATGTGGAGCCGGGCGTCACCATCAGGGGCAAGGAGAAGGCCGATCCGAGCGAGTGCGCCCTCGCCATGCTCGCATGCATCGGGAACGAGGCGGTCGTCGTCTCCGGAGACGCGAAGGGGGAGA
>CAZPMB010000029.1:5624-22028 GCA_964587735.1 uncultured Candidatus Bathyarchaeia archaeon
ATGGGCTCGGGCATCGGCTGGAGCACGGTGCTGGAACCCGTGGACTACGACATACAGACGACGGACCCGAAGGCGATCAAGAAGTATGGCCTTGAGACCCTGAGGCTCGGCGACATCGTCTGCCTGAGGGACCAGCTCTGCACCAGCGGTCGGGGCTACTACAAGGGAGCCGTGACGATAGGGGTCGTCGTCCACGGGGCGAGCGACTACTCCGGACACGGGCCCGGCGTCAACCCGATCCTGAGCACGAAGGACGAGCGGATAGCGACCCGCATCGACCAGGGGGCGAACATCGCCTACTACCTCGGCCTGAGGAAGAGACCCTGATCAAGCCTTTTTCAAAACATTTTAAACAACTCCTAAAACACGAGAAGAGTTTGACCACCCTGGCTGGTCTATAATGGCCTCAGGTGAGAGCCTCGGCTCATGGTTTAGGTGTCGAGGATCCATCTGATATTACGTTATGATCGGGTTCTTTCATCGATTTTGAACACGGCTTTCAACGATAGGTAACAGCCGTTCAGAATCTCTTTATTGCGTTGCTGGTGATGGGGGTGAAGGAGAGAGCCCTGGATCATGTCAGGAGTCTTGGATCGGTTCATCGCGAGCATCCGGAGCTTCGTGGCGGGGGCCGAGAAGGTGGATATCCTTGAGCTGGTGGATCCCCTCCACAGGATTCGGGACATCGAGAACCTAGAAGAAAAGGAACACGATGAGATCACGCTCGCCGAAGGAGCGGCTCTCGTGGTGAAAGAGGAAGCAGAGGCCTGATCTCTCCCTTTTTTTAATTCATATGCGTACAATACCCAATCCTTTTAACATGGATAATATCCCAGGTTGAAAATTTGTTGATCAAAGAAAAAAAAATCATTTTTCGGCCTTTATCGTGAAGTAGACGTGGTTTTTATGCACGATGGGGCGTGCCTTCAGGGCATCGAGTGTGTCGCCCCTCAGCACGTCCTCGTCAGCACTGGCCGACACCACCTCACCGATGAACAGGGTGTGGTCCCCGCAGACATGGGATTCGACGACCCTGCACTCTAAGTGACCGAAGCACTCCTCTATGAGCGGTGGTTTGACCCTCCTCGCCGGGACGGGTGTTAGGCCAGTCTCGGCGAACTTGTCCACCTCCCTCCCGGACCTCTCGCCACAGAAACTCATCTGTTCCTCTAAATTGATCGACGGCACGTTGATTACGAACTCCCCCCGCTCCTCTATGAGGCCGTGGCTGTAACGCTCGGGAGCGACCCCTATGCAGACCATTGGGGGATTGCTGCTTATTGTCATGTACATCCCCAGGGTGATGATGTTCGGTTTCCCCTGTTTGTCCACGCACGTCGCCATGACGACGACGCTGGCAGGGCCAGCCTGAAGCCGGCGATTCTTTGGCAGTTCCCTCTTCAAGTCCATACCCCAGACAAAGCGTTTCTACTTCGATTTGACTCCATAGCGCTCCCAGCTCGCTATCTCGTCCAGCGTCTTCCTCTCCTTGGGCACGGGCGTCTCTTGTGGCACCCCGAGGGGAGTGAGAGCTATTACCCTCATCCTGTCAGGGATGTCGAGGAGCTTCTTGATCTCGGCGTCCCTCATCGTCTGCCCCATCCAGCACGTCCCCAGCCCCAGGTCCGTAGCGGCGAGGACGATGTGCTCGAAGGCGATGCCCATATCGTTGAAGCACCAGACGGGGGACGCCTCTTGATCTGCAAGCCCGACTATCATCGCCGGCGCCCCGGTAGCCCAGGTCGAGCGCCCAGCGAGCTTCTCCCTCATCGCCTTGTCCTCCACCACGACGAAGTGCCACGGCTGCCTGTGGCCGGCCGAAGGGGCAAGCCTCGCCGCCTCAAGCACCTTCAAGATCGACTCCCTCGGCACTGGTGTACCCTTGTACTTCCGGATGCTCCTCCTCCTCTTGACCACCTCATCGAACTGCATGCGACTTCATCTCCAAAAACGGCTAAGAGATTAGTTAAACAAATATTTATCTTAGCACAGACTCTTCCGGACTACCAAAAACCGTTTTCGTTGACTGATGACCATTATATCGTGTGAATCATGGAGATGTAGGGGAAGGGAAATCTTATCGTTGGGAGAAGATTATTGTCGTACGATAGTTTGCGAAATGGATTTCGAAAACCATGCTTTGAGGGGAGATGCACGGAATAGACAAACCGAATCCCTGAAAATTTCATAATACAAACAAAGGTTTCACAGGTTTGTGTTGACCCAGTTCCATGGCTCGAACAGGTCCTCGGGGGTGCGCCCATCCTTCTCCCTGCCATACCTCTCAAGGGGCTTCGTGAGGTGCCTCTGCGCCCTCGGAGGTGGTATATGGAGCCCCCGCCCGAGCTCCCGCTCAACCTCCACGGCCCTCTTACCCAAATGTTCATCCCGCAGGCCACATCGGCGGCACCTGTAGCCCTTTCCGCGTCCCATCGACTCCATCCTCGTGCCGCAGGTGGGGCAGTCCGGGTTTACCATTAAGACCTTCGGGGCGATGCGTAGGACCTCGAGCTTCTCAAGGTTCAGCGTCTTGCCCCTGCCTCCATCGTTCTCCCTAATCCCACCATATGCTCTCATGCCATCCCCCGGGATCATTTTCAAAACCACATCCCGGAACCCCCCTGTCGGCTCGTAGGCTGCGCAGTCGAACTGCCCGGAATCGTCCCTCAGGGGGAAGATTACGTGGCCACCCTGAATGACCGTGGGCTTCTCCGCCACCTCCCCCTCAACGATTGCTGGGTGACAGGGTTCGATCTCCGAGATCTTCGAGAAGCTGCTCAGGTGCGCGTCCGTTCCCTGATTCGACCTGAATATCACCCAGCGCTCAACGGGTTCAAGTGGCTCCACCATCGCTCCTGCCTTGTAAACCGACTCCGCCGTCTCTCCTCTGATCCCGTATAAGACCGGGTCGGGCCCTCGGGGTGTTATGAGGATCCGCCCGGTTTCCAGGTCGAGGTTATTGAAGGTGGAGCTGTGAGTCCTCTCGTTCATTAACCTGACAGAATCTGCGTCGATTAGCCTGGTCCTGCCGCAGTTCTCCGGCTTCCTGTAGGCTAGAAACTCGTATGTATGGTCTCCCCCCTGGAGCCCGCCCACGGCAGCCAGGGCACCTATTATTCCCCTCATGTTCTTGTACCCGATGGCAGAACCCCCGCGCTTATCGACGAGTTCAAAGGCCTCGCTGAGCGTGACAACGCCCTGTACAACCCTGTCTGAGAACCTCATCAACTCCCCCGGGATTTCGCCCTCGTGGAATACTACCCCAGGATTTGTGTTGGGGCATACGAAGTCCGAGTAGGTTTCGACAGCCTCAACGACCGCCCTCCTGACCGCCCCCTCGGTCCCGGCTCCCACCTCCGCCCTCAAGCAGATGGCGCCGTTGCCCCTCGTCTTCCAAGGCACGTTCGGGTTAAGCCGCAGCAGGTTCGGGTAGTCGATGAACCTCGCCCCGAGGCTGAGAAGCCTCTCAACGAGCCTCGCCGCTATGTACGTTGTGCAGCCGCCGCGTGGCGAGTCCGTGTCGTCGATGCCGATGTGCAGGAGCAAGTCGGTTTCGTCCTCCAATGGGATGGGTGTGTAAAATAATAAGACTTCTCAACCCTTTAGCCGCCTCAGGCCTTTTCCCGTTTTTGGAAGTCCCTTCTAAAAAAGGGATACCGTGTAAAGAAATGGGAAAAAACGAATATATTTTCCTTATACTGGATTCTACTTGCTTTTTTAGTCAGAGAAGGCTTATATCTAAATCATGCTCCGTAATAGCTAATAAAAGAGGTGCAAATAATGAAGAGAAACAACCTGGACATCTGCGCAGATATCCTGAAAATCTCGAGAGGTGGGGCGAGAAAGACCCACCTAGTCTACAAGGCAAATCTTAACTTCAAGATAGTGAAGGGGTACCTGGCCCACCTGGTCGACAACGATCTCCTCGAGAACGATGGGGAGATGTTCTACCTGACCAACAAGGGGTCCAGGTTCTTGGAACAATACGATTCGCTAGTCGCGCCCTTCCCAAGCGTGGAGTTTAATGGAGGAATGCGAAAATGAGGAAAAGGATATTGGGCTACTTCCTCTCGGCGGCCTCGGTCTACCTGGCCATGAACTACCTCACAAGGATGTTCATCAATCTGGTCAGTAACTTCACGATCTCCGTAATGTAGAGAGAGCACAGAACCGCTCCAGGGGAAATCCCGGCCCTTTAAACCCCTTTTATTAAAAAAACCTATTCTGTCATGAATTCTTTCTAAAATATGATTCATTCTAAAAAATTCCGAAAAGAATATTTTTACCCATGTTCCCCCATCCAATGAATGTTACATTCGCTGGATACGATAGCCGTCAGGCGTCGCGCCGTCGGCCTCACTCAGTCTCAACTTGCCGGCCTTTCAGGGGTGAGCCAGTCGTATATAGCGAAGCTTGAGGCCAAGAAGATCGAGCCATCCTACAACAAGGTGAAGGCGATCCTCGAGGCTTTGGCCGGGCTCGAGCAGAGGATGGAGAAGAAGGTGGGTGAGATCATGACGACGGAGATCGTTAGCATCGGGAGGGGCGACACCGTGCAGGACGCGGCCAACCTGATGAGCAACCACGGCTTCTCCCAGCTCCCCGTCATCGACGGCGGCAGGCCAGTCGGCAGCATCACAGAACGGACGATCGTCGAGAGGATAGTCGGAGCCCGAGGTGATGGCCGAATAGCGGACAGGCCGGTCTCAGAGGTCATGGACGATCCCTTTCCCCAGGTGGGCGAGGACGCCCCCGTGTCCCTCGTCGCGAACATGCTCAGGGTCTACCCGGCCGTGCTCGTCCACAGAAAGGATACGGTCGCAGGGATCGTCACGAAGGCCGACCTGCTGAAGACCCTCGCCTAGAATGATTTCTCCGAGAAAGTGATTCAATTGATTTATGGTCAGAATTATTCATCTAAAAAACTGGCGGGGTCCCTCAGAAAAATTAGACGACGATCATTGTAAGCGTGGAGCGAACCTTGTCAAGGCGCCTGATCTTCCAGCTAATGGTGTCCTTAAGGTCCTGCATCGTCTCCGTCTCTATACGAGCGATGATGTCGTAGACACCGTACACCATGTGGGCCTCCTTGACCTCGGGTATCGCCTTGAGGTCCTTCAGCACGTCGCCCTCGGAACCGATCTCAGCGTTGATCAGGACGAATGCCGTCGCCAAAACGTTCACCTCGAACATTCTAAACTCTAACAGATACTTAACGTTTGCTGGGAACTGCTGCTTCTACGAAAATAACTAATTATTGCTGTGAAAGGCATAAAAATTGATTTAGAAAAATAGTAAGTCGATCCACGAAGTTGCCATTGGACGAACAGATCCTGTGGCAATGTGGCTTTTCAAGGGTAAAATTCATGAAGCCACGATTGATCTGAAGGTAGATCGGTTTGCCAATTCTCTTTGTGGCTGGGGAAAAGATCAACTGCGATCTGGTCATCTTCGATCTGGATGGAACCCTCATCGACGAGATACCGAGGTTCCGCAGCCTCGCCCAGTCCAGGGTCAGGGCCCTTCGAGGCATGGTTGACGAAAAGGCCGTTGAGAGCTGGGCCAAGGCATCCGGAGTGAACCTGGAGACATGGGAAGTGGACGAGGATGGCCCCCTCGTCAGGGCGCCGAGGCGCGACGACCTGATCGTCGCCACTGCTTCGCTGTACGCTTCGGGGTATGCGTGGGGAGAAGCCAATGAGCTCGCAAGGCGTGCGTACACGGAGGCGGATGAACTGCACGCTCAAGAGTACTCTTCGGTCCTTTTCGATGGCGTGGGTGAGACCCTGAAGAGGCTCAGGGAGGCCGGCTTCAGGCTGGCGCTCGCCACGAACGATAGGAGGGTCGCCGCGGAAAGGGTGCTGTTGGACACGAAGATGCTCGGCCTCTTCGACTCGGTCGTCGGCGCCGACGATGTTGAGAGCCCCAAGCCATCGCCGGATATGATCCTCTTGATATGCGAGGCTTGTGGATGCCCGCCTTCGAGGGCGGTCTATGTTGGGGACCAGCTCACCGACATGAAGGCTGGGCGTGCGGCCGGGGTGAAGGCGGTGATAGCCGTTGGCCCCAGCGCCGGGACATCGCCCGAGCTTCTGGCTCTAGCGGACCTCACGGTGGAGTCGGTCAGAGTCTTTCAAACAACGTAACGGAACATGTAAAAGACAACAGTGCCGTGGGCTCGAGGCGAGACGCTTAAAATATCCATGAGCGTAAGGGAGTGCAGGGGTGTCTCATGATTCTCGATGACTCCATCACCTCCAGGGAGATGAGGGCAGTTGAGATGAACTCGGAGTACCTCGGGGTCTCCAGGCTCCAGCTCATGGAGAACGCCGGAAGGGCGGTTGCAGAAGCCGTCGCCAGCAGGTTCGGCGCGAAGACGAGTGTGACCGTCGTGTGCGGCCTCGGCGGGAACGGCGGGGACGGCTTCGTGGCAGCGAGGCACCTTGCGGGGGCAGGATACCCGACCGAGGTCCTGCTCCTCGGCAGGCCCGAGAACATCGCCTCAGAAGATGCCTTGGCAAACTGGAGGGTCCTTAGGAACATGAGCGGTAGCGTCGTGATCCATGAGATCCATGACTCGGCGAACATTCAGCCGCTGAAGGCGGGGGTGATCGTCGATGCCCTCATTGGGACGGGGGTCAAAGGGCCCCTATCATCGCCCTTCAGGGAGATGGTCCAAGCGGTGAACAGATCGGGCGGCTTCAAGATCGCCGTGGACATCCCCACGGGCCTCGAGTCGGACTCCGGGGAGGCCCCGGGAGCGGTCGTCGCCGCCGACCTGACCCTGACATTCCACAGGCCGAAGACAGGGTTCTCAAAAGCCGGAGAACGCCTTGGTCAGCTTGTCGTCTGCCCGATAGGCATACCTCCGGAGGCAGAAGAATATGCAGGTCCGGGCGACGTTTACCTCGCCTCTAGACAACGGGCCCCGGAATCGCACAAGGGGGATTTCGGCAGGGTCCTGGTGATAGGGGGCAGCGAGACGTACTCGGGGGCACCCGCACTCACGGCCATGGGAGCCTACGCAGTCGGCGTCGACATCGTCTACGTGGCGGCGCCCGAGACCGCCGCGTCGATAATCGCCGGTTTTTCCCCGAGCCTCATAACGGTCAAGCTGAAGGGGGACAGGCTGTCGCCAAAAAACATCGAGAAGGTTTCGCAGTTCCTCGATAGGGTTGACGCGGTGGCCATTGGCCCGGGGCTCGGGCTCCAGGAAGAGACCGTAGATGCCGCTAACGCGATCTTGGGGCAGATAGAGGAGAGAAAGCTGCCTGTGCTCGTCGACGCCGACGCCCTGAAAGCCTTTGCTCAGGAGAAGCGTAAGATCGGAACGAGAGCCGTCTTCACGCCCCACCACGGAGAGTTCAAGATCCTGACGGGGCGGACTGCGGAAGGAGGGTTCAGGGAACAGGGAAAGATGGTCAGGGATGAGGCCTCGAAGCTCGGTGCGACGATCCTGCTGAAGGGGCACGTGGACGTTGTGAGCGACGGAGTCCACACGAGGTACAACTGGACCGGGAACCCCGGGATGACGGTTGGCGGCACAGGAGATGTTCTGTCGGGCGTCTCGGCGGGGCTCATGGCCATGGGCATCCCGCCGTTTGAGGCCGCCGTCGCCGGGGCGTTCATCAACGGCGCCTCGGGCGACACTGTCTACATGGAGAAGGGCTACCACCTTGAGCCTCTAGACCTGATCAGGAAGATCCCCGGCGTGATAGAGGACTCGCTGGCCAGCAGGATGCGGCGGACGAGTGGAGAATTGAAAGGCGTTCGAGATAGATCCCCGGAGACCGCCTAACTTTTTCAATGGGCAAGAGAAGAACGGGATATTCCCCTAGATCAATAGCCTCGACTTCGGCGAGATCTCAAGCTCCAGGAGGTCCTCAGCCCTCTTGAAGTACTTCAAAACGTTCTCCCCCTTCTGGGTGAGCTCGTAGTAGGTGTTCGTGCGCTTGTCGCGGTTGTTCTCCGGGTCCAGCTCGTCGATCAGGTCCTGCGCGACGAGGGAGTTCAGCGTCCTCTGTAGCGGCTTCCACGAGAGATTGGACTCGTACATTATACGGGTCGGCTTCGTTGTACCGTTCTTGATCGTCCACAAAACGTCGAGGTAGACCTCAAGCTTAGACCTGCGGTGCTTCATCGGGCCACCACCCCAAGGCTCCCCCTCATTCCACCATCACCGATTTGTATCCGCGTTATACACATATACATTATATCGATTTTCCGATATGTCCGCTATAAACCCCAGAAGCTTCAATATAAGTATTTCTGATCCGTATCTGAGGTCCATTAGCTCGAATTTTTGTAGAGACCCCTTAAATACGATTATGGAGCCACGATCCATGTTTTATGTTTAACCATTTAAAAACGCGGCCGAGGCATCGCCCATTTTTCGTATGATAGACGCCGGTAGCTTGTCTTGAAGATCTCCTGTAGGAGCTTGACCGCCCCCAGTGACCCAGGCGGCTCACTGGTGGGTCTCTGACACGTTATTCCAATGATGTCGGTCCTTTCCAAAGTTGGTAACCTTCTTATACGCGTCGGCAACATCCCCTGAGAGAACTGGGGAAAAAGGTTGACGGGCGAGGTTGTCCGGGACAGTCGCTTTCTGCTAAATTACGGGCTCTTAGTGATGACCCTGACCCACACCTTGACCCACGTCTTCGGCAACCTCTACATAGCGTCCTTCCCCATCCTCAGGGACGAGTTCAGCCTGAGCATTCAGCAGCTCGGGGTGCTCGCGGCGATCCCTCCCCTGTGCGAGGCCCTCCTCTATCTGCCGGCGGGAATGATCACGGATAAGGTAGGGTCGAAGAGGATGCTGCTTGTGAGCCTTGCCTTCGCAGTTGTGGGAAGCCTGATGGCGGCGATGTCCTTCACGCCCACGATGGTGATCCTGGCGGCGAGCCTCGTCTACCTGAACACAACCGCATACCACCCGGCGTCGTACAGCTTCACAACCCACCTCTTCAGGCAGAATGCGCGCCCGAGGGCCCTAGGCATCCACGGGGCCGGCGGAACCCTCGGCGTGGCCCTGGGCCCCCTGACAATGAGCCTGTTCATCGGCCTGCTGGGGCTCACGTGGAGGCACGTTTACCTCTTCTGGGCGGTCCCGTTGTCTCTGGGCATAGCGTTGATCCTCAGGCTGCGTGAGGAAAGCCCCAATGATGGCATGAGCTACGAGGAGCTGCCCGGTGGGCAGGACATCGGCGAGCCAAAATCGCTGTTCACCAAGGGCCTCATGATCCTCCTCGTGTTCGTCGCTGTCCGCACCGTTGCCCTGCAGATCGTGGGCATATTCATGCCCCTATTCATAGTCGACGAGAGGGGGTTCACCGTGGAGCAGATGGGGATCATCTACGGCGGCTCGTCGCTCACCGGACTGTTGGCCGCCCCAGCTGGCGGGTTCCTCGCGGCGAGGTTCGGCTCCAAGAGATGGCTGTCGGCTTCCGTTGTGATGGGCATGGCGATGCTGATCCTCGTCGCAGCAGCGCCGGGCGGGATTCTGTTCTCTATCGCCTACATCGTCTACGGGTTCGTTGGCACGTTGGGCATGGCGGCGAGGTCGACCCTCATCGCTAACCTCACGCCGAGCAGCCGAAGGGGCGTGGGATACGCCCTCTTGTTCTTGCCGAGCAGCATCATGGCGGCGATCTCCCCCCTTTTCGCCGCAGGCCTCATAGGTCTCTTCGGCATGTGGCAGCTATTTCCCATCTCTATACTGATATCGGTCGTAAGCCTGGCGATCCTTGTGCTGGGAATAAAGGAGCCTTAGCCCACGGTTCAACAGAGCAGCGCGTCGGATTCGAGGATACTGCCTAGATCGCCATTTTTACCCTTCAATCACGGGAATCAGCCACTTTTCAAGGGTACTTGACCAGAACTCGGAGATTCCTTTTCTCTCTTACGGGCAGAGGGATAAACGGATCTGATCTGGGAGACCTAGCGAGTACAGATGGGCCGTGTCGTTCAGCCTCTCGATCCTGCGCTCGTTCAGCTCAGTTACGTCGAGCACGCTGATGCTCGCCGGCGATGTCCTGAAGGACACCCTTGAAAGTGTATCCATGTCCAGGCCGAGCCACCACGCTATGACCTGAATGATGGTTCCGCCGTGGGCGACTAGCAGGAGGGGTCGGTCGAGGTCAGCGAGGCGGTCCATGAAGCCCGAAACCCTGTGATTGAACTCCCTCCAAGTCTCGCCTCCCGGGTAGGGAAGCCAGTCGAGCAGTGGCTCAGTCGGCTCGGTGTAATACCTCTTCGCCTCCTCCCTCGTCAGCCCTATGGCCAAGCCGTTGTTGATCTCCCTAAGCTCGGGGACCGGGCATGGGATCAGCCCGAGCTCCCGTCCTATTACATCAGCCGTCTGCGTCGCCCGCTTCAGATCGCTACAGTAGAGCCTGAAGGGGATTCCCGCCACCTCGAGCTTCAACCTCGAGGCGAGGGCTGCGGCCTGGCGGTGTCCAAGCTCCGTCAGGCTCGTATCCGTCCAACCCCCAACAAGATCCCCCACAAGGTGCTCGGCTTCGCCGTGTCTGATCAATATGATTGGCTTCACGCGAATCCCCGTTTCTAGACCGCGCAGAAGGGTAAAAAGGTGCGGGTCATTGAAGGGAGAATCATTAAGTGCGAGTTTGAATGATTAGCAGAGTCAACCTAGTCTGACGACCATGATGCTCAACTGGGTTGTCAATTGAATCATAAAGACATAGGTTTAATAAGGGGTGTGATGAGTACGAGAGCAGTATGTTGGAAACACCGTTTGCGATGTTTTCAGCATGCTAGAAAGAAAAGGAGTGAAAGAGTTGGGATATAGGGAAAGGCGCAGCTTCGATCGCGGCCCAAGAGAGATGTTCAAGACAACATGCTCTGACTGCGGGCAGGAATGCGAAGTACCGTTCAAGCCCACAGAAGGCCGACCGGTCTACTGCCGCGAGTGCTACGCCAAGCACAGGCCACCGAGAAGGTATTAATAAGCTCAACTGATTCGCGCCTCGGCGCGACGGGGTTTATGGCTATCTTCACGGTTTTATTATTCTTTTTTTAATCTTGATTTTTCTATGAGGACCCACAATGCCATTCATGGTCCTCAGGTTAAGGGAGCATCAGTTTTTGCCTATGGATTATCGATGTCTTTCAGCAGAGACCTGAATAAGGCCCCTGTATTCGTCGAATCCAGGCTTTTTGGTGCTTTTTTCCCTCGTGTCGTCTTCGATTTGAGAGCGGCTTCTGGGGTGATATAGGGGTAAAGGAGACGATTTCTCTATCTACTTCACCACGAGGACCGGGCAGGGTGAGTCCTCGATCACCTTGCTTGAGACCGAGCCGATCAACCAAGCCTTGTCCATGCTGAACCCCCTGCTCCCGATCGCGATAAGGTCGCAAGCCTCGTCCATGGCGATGCGGACGATGCGCCTCGGCGGATACTGACTGCGCTCGCTCCTCAGCTCGTACTTTAAGCCAGTCCTCTTCAGTTTCTCCTCCGCGCGGTGCAGAACCCGGCGGCTCTCATCGTCTGGCTGCTCCCAGGCGACGTGGACAACGATGATTGATCCGTTGAACTTCTCGGCGATGTCGATCGCCTGACCCAGGGCTTTCTCGGCGAGGGCTGACCCGTCGTATGCTACCAGTATCTTCATGAAGGATTTCAAACGCCTCACCTCTAGTTATAACCGAAAAGCCTCTCTGATAAACCCTACATGAGTCCACATTTTTGAGCGTTGTTTTTAGGGCAAATAAAAGGGGATTACAGAAAGATTGGCTCTACAATTCGATATGGGATGTAATCTAATCGTACATGTGGGTAGGAATTATTCGTCAGGTTTTTTTCTTTGCCTGTTTCGGGTTAAGATCTTCCGAGCCTCGGCACTGGAGCGGCGCTTGCCAGAGCCTCTTTCACCATGTTCTTTGCGTTTTCCTGCCAGCCGATGATCCTCGACCGCGGCGGGCCCTGCTTCACGATCATGGCTTTCCTGTTCGTCTCGACGACTCTCTTGACTAGGTCTTCGGTGTCGCACTCCGCTAATTTGTAGATGCTGTTGAAGCCAGCGGCATTGAGCAGCTCCTTGTACTTCGGCCCGATGCCCCTTAGCCCGCTCAGATCGGAGAGGCCCTCGATGTCCGTCAGCGCCTCAAGCGGCGCACCCACGATCGCGGTCATCTTTTCCCCTTCCGTGAGGCCAGCCGTCGTCTCCGACGCGTTGCCCGCAATCTTTGTGTTCTCCTTGAGGATCGATTCTATTTTGTCAATCATCCTGTCATCTATCGAGGCACGGGCCGCCATCACGGCTCTCTCGTGCTCTGTTTCAAGCTGGGGAAGCCTGTTCCCCTGGAACATCTTAATGACGGTGTAGAGCATTAGAACGACAAGGAACGCCTCAAACCCGAAGATCACATACCTTAACATTCCCTTCCTCCGACAACTGATTAAAGGGCTGAGGCTGAAAGCTGTTATCACTGGCTGAGGCCGATGTATTTTAAAGTTTTAAGCAATATAGAGAAAAACAGAATTCAATATTAATTCAATAGACCAACAAGCGCATTATTTGTCAATTATGACATTAATTTTTACATAGTATATGCAATGGGTCTTTGGCCCTGGCTTTCACCGTTTCAAGTAATTGCTTGCGCTCGAAAGGTCAGAAACATGAAATATTTTTCAGTTTAGGTCGTCCTTTTCCGCCCTTTTAATATGCCTTCCCCTTTTATACAGGGGATGAAACGGTTCTACCCTCTCCAGACTCTCCTGAACAGCCTGAGGAAGTTTCCTCCCAGGATACCCTCTATCTCCTGGTCTGAGTAGCCTCTGGCGACGAGGCCTTTTGTGAAGTTCGGCATGTGCTCCAACCAGCCATAGCCCCAGGTCCTGTCCATGGGCGTATGGTAGGTCACGTCGACTCGGTCCGGGTGCTTCCAGATGTAGGCTCCCCTGGTCACGGAGTTCCTGAAGTCGAGGTCCGATCCGAAGCCCACGTGGCCCGAGCCGATCAGGTCCACGGTGTAATCCACCTGATCCAGAAGGTCGTCCGTCAGCGTTGATGGCCCCGCCCTCTTGGCAAAGAACGGCGTCACCCCGACGACCCCACCCTTCTCTGCGCACGCTTGCAGAGCCTCGTCGGTCCTCCCGCGCCTCATTGCGAACTCGAGGAAGGACTTGCCGCCCGCCCAGACGGCGTACGGGCTAAGCTCCATCGGGGTGGAGGCCCTCGGGCAGACGTGGGTGAAGGAAACGGGGTCCTTGGAGAGCTCTATGGCCTCCATCGTGCTCCTGTCCCCCACGTGGCTCAGGTCGATGAGCATTCCTTTCCTGTTCATTGCCTCGACGAGCGCGACGCCGAAGTTGCTGAGGCCCACGTCCGTGCGCTCGGAGCAGCCGTCCGCCGCCTCGTTCCTTGTGCTGTAGCAGATCTGGATGATCCTTATGCCCCAGTCCCAAGCCGCCTCGAGGAACCTGACGTTCCCCTCCAGGAAGCTGCTGTCCTGGGGACCGAGGACGACCCCGTGCCTTCCCTCCCTCTTCGCCCTCTCGATGTCTGAGGCCCCTCTCACGATCATGGCCTTACCCTTCTTCTCCGCCCAGTCGTGGTAGCCCGAGACCTCCCTGAGGGCCTCGCTCAGGGTGCGCTGCATGCACACCGTCGCGTTTATGGCCGTTACCCCGCCCTTGAGGACGTCCTCCAGCCAGATGTCCTCCCCGACAGGGTCGATGAAGGCGACGATGCTCGCGTCGATGACGATGCTCTCCCTGTGGAGGGCGAGGGCGTGCTCCTCCTCGTCCCTGCTGAGGTCGAGATAGCTCTTCAAGACGATCAAAGAACCCCTTCCGCCTTCATTATTAAAATATGGTGCCCTGTTGACACAAGGTCTGTAAGAAAAATTTTCCTGTCTTAACTTTTAAACATCAAAAAAGATTGTTTGGCGGGTTCCTAGGATGAGGCCTCTCAGAAGCCAACGGCTATCGACTCGAATCCCGTGAAATTGAACTGCACGCCGCCGTGAAGGAGCCCGGTTTTCGGGTCTATTATGACGCCCACGGGCCTTCCCCAGTTCTGCAACTCCTGGTCGACCCAGACGACGTCGTGGCCCATGGCGACGAGGCCGTCGCGCACCTCCTCAGGAAACCGGCTGTCCACGTACACCGTCGAAATCTCCCGCGTGATCCTTGGCGCCTCTATTGAGTCCTGTATCCCCATCCCGTGGTCGACGACGTTGACGATCACCTGGGCGACGGAGGTCTGTATAGCCCTGCCCCCTGGCGCACCGACCGCCATGAATGGCTCCCCTTCCCTGAGAAGTATGGTCGGGCAGACGTTCTGGATCCTCCTCTTCCTCCCGTCAATGGAGTTGGCCCTGCCGGGCTCAGGGTTTAGCCCGTACATCGCGTTGTTCATCACGATGCCGGTTCCTGTTATCACGACGCCGCAGCCGAAGCTGTTGACAAGGGTCTGGTTCACGCAGACAAAGTTTCCCGCCTTATCTCCGACAGCGAGGGCCGTGGTGCACTCCGGCTCGTACGGCCAGGGATCGCCGCATTCTATTGTCCCGGCTCTATTTGGGTCAATCCTTTTCCTCCTCTCCTCTGCGTACTCCTCGGAGACCAGAGCCCTCTGGGGGACGTCGACGTAGCCGGGGTCCCCCATGTACTTGAAGCGATCGGCGAAAGCGAGCCCGATTGCCTCCGCCACGAGGTGGATTGTCTCCGCATTATCGAAGCCTGATTCGGCCAGGTCGTATCCCTCCAGGATCTTCAGCATCTGCATCATCGTCGTCCCGGAGTGAGTGGGGTCGTATACAACGCCATATCCCCTATAGCTTCCGGGCTCAGGCTCTTGGACGATGGGCTCGTACATCGCCAGATCCTCCGATATGATCAGGCCTCCGCCCCTCTCCATCTCGTCCACTATCGCCTTTGAGATCCAACCCTTGTAGAAGGCGTCGGGCCCCTCCTCGGCAATCGCCCTCAGGGACTTTGCGAGGTCCTTGTTCACCAGGCGCTCGGGCTTGGCCATGGATCTCGCATACGGAAGGTACGGGAATTGCCCATTGTGCAGGAAGAGGCGCCTCCACTCGGGGAACCGCCAGAAGAGCCTCATGCCCTGCATGATGTGAGAAGCCGTCCACCACCCGACAACGAAGCCCTCCTCAGCGGCCCTTATCGCAGGCTCCATCACGTCACGGAGGCTCATTGTCCCGAACCTCTCGAGGGCGGTGGCCAGCCCGGCGACCGTCCCAGGGGTCACACACGCCCTGTGGCCAACAACGTTGGCGTCATCTTTCACAGTCCTCCAACCCATCCACCCCTTCTCGGTGCCCACGGCGAGCTCGTACATGTCTGGCGTTGAGTCCTTGGAGGGGCGCCCAACGTAATCGACGATGACGTTCTCACCGGACTCCAAGTGGATCGCCATGACGCCCTCACCGCCTATACCGTTCATCGCGGGCTCCACGACGCAGTCCACGAATGCTGCAGCGACGGCGGCGTCGACTGCGTTCCCGCCCTTCCTCATGATATCGACGCCGGCCTCGCCGATTAGGGGGTGCTTCGACGCCACCATCCCGTTCCTGGCAACACAGTCCGGCCTCCCTGCGCCAATCCATCGCCGGCTCTGATACACATAATCCTGGACAGGCATGGTTATGAGTTGGGCTAAGCCTCTAAAGAAATTGTCGTCGTTTACAACATACGCTCATTAACCCCAATGCGATAATTGGTGTGAAAGAAGGATGGAATTTTATGAGGTAGTCAAGACGAGGCGGAGCATCCGCTCCTACAAGCCTGACATCCCACCGCAGGACGTTCTCGACAGGATATCGGAGGCGGCGAGGATCGCGCCCTCCGGGAGCAACCGTCAGCCCTGGAGGTTCATCTTCGTGACGGATCCGAGCCTCAAGAAGAAGCTGGTCTCCGCCTGCGGGAACCAGAAGTTCGTGGGGGAGGCCCCCATCGTCGTGATCGCCTGCGGGTACGACATCAAGTACAACAGGGGCGGCTATATGGGGGGCATGAGCTTCCTCGTCGATGTATCGATCGCCTTCACCCACCTCATCCTCGCGGCGAGGTCCGAGGGCCTCGGCACATGCTGGATAGGCGAGTTCGAGAACGAAAAGGTCAAGGGGATACTAGGCATACCCGATGGCTACAACGTTGTGGCCGTGACACCCCTCGGTTATCCGAAGGAGGACGGGTTCCGTGAGACCGATAGGAGAAAGCCAAGGGCAGAGATAATGTCGACGAACAAGTTTTAGCGGGCATCGGCTGAATCAATCGTTTCCCACGTGCGCATGACGCCTGGCCCTTTTAGCCAAGACTACCTCGTGAAGGAGCTAAAGAAGTAGTAACTAATCAAGAAAAGCATGAAAAAAATAATGTGCGGATCGATATGCTGCTCACTCGACTTTGAAGAACTG
>CAZPMB010000030.1:0-21229 GCA_964587735.1 uncultured Candidatus Bathyarchaeia archaeon
GATGTGGCTGAAGTAGACGCCCCCGTATTCGGGGAGGACCTTCGCCAGCTCCACGATCTCATCGGTCTTGGCGAAGACGCTCGGCGTGTAGATCAGGCCTGTGGACATCCCCCAGGCCCCGTCCTTCATCGCCTTCGACACGAGCCTCTTCATCGCCGCCATTTCGGAGCCCGTCGGCTCCCTGTCCTCGTACCCCATGACGTTCTGCCGGACGGTGCCCTGGCCGACGAGGGCGACGACGTTGAAGGACGCCCCGGCGTCGTCTATGAGGCCCATGTAGTCTGCCATCGTCTTCCAGTTGAACTCGAAATCGTCTCCGAGGCGGGCCCGCATGTACTTCTCCCTGTACGCCTTGACCTCCTTGTTCATCGGAGCGGCTGAGCTGCCGCAGTTCCCAACGACCTCGGTTGTCACCCCCTGACGGACCTTGCTCTCCACCCTCGGGTCCAAGAGGACGTTGTAGTCCGAGTGGCTGTGGATGTCGATGAACCCTGGGGAGACAACCAGCCCCTTAGCGTCCACCCGCTTCCCCGCTTTGGAGCCTGTGAGCTTCCCCACTGCCTCGATTTGATCGCCGACGACGCCGACATCTGCCCTGAACCACGGGTTGCCGGAGCCGTCGAGGATCATTCCGCCCTCGATAATCAGGTCAAACTTCAAGTCGGATCCCTTCGATAAGGCGCACTAGGTCTTAAATTGTTTTTTGAATGGATTTAAAAAAATGAGGACATTCGGGCCTTGGGTCATTTCTTCTTTCTGGGTGTGGGGATCCACCACTCCTCGCCGCGGGCAGTGGTTACGTACTCGGGCCACCTGAGGTCTACGGGCGGGTCGAAGTCCCTCGGCAGAAGCGGGGCGACCCACTTTGACCCGCCTATGCCGCCTCCCGTCCGCTCGTTGAACTCTTTCCTGGCCCTCGCCAGCTCCTCGGGCCTGGTCAGAAGATCGACTATGGTCGATCCTATTGTCTTTCCGGCCACGAAGATGCTGGGGTCGATGGTGCTCGGTATGCCGCTCATCGCGCATTGGGCCCAGCTGGGGTAGGTGTACCCCGGTTGTGGCGGCCGCAGCATGGCCTTCGCCGTGAGGACCCTGACCGAGGGGGAGTGCCACGTGTAGTCGACGTAGTCGTCGGCGCCGAAGTGCATCTGCCAGGGCTCGAGCATCCTCCTCTGATCGGCCTCGTACTGCTGTGGCGGCGTCAGCTTCTGGCAGGCTTCGGTGAAGGGGTCGTCCATCGGCTCAAGTCCGAGGTTCTTCTGGATCTCCCTGCCGACCTTCCTTGCCTCCTCGCCGTACTTCGTGGGCCCGGCGAGCACCATGTTGCTGTAGGTTATCTCCGACATCGCGTTGTTCGGGAGGGCCGCCCTGGTCTTCGTCACCCACCTCACGGAGAACCTGCAGAAGGTTATCTCGGCGACGTGCCTGGCGTTGTTCTCCAGGACGTCGTAGATCTGCTGGGCCATGGCTAGGGTGGGCACCCTCCAGGCGTACTGGATCTGGCTCATCCTCGGTGGGAGGTTGTCCGAGGTGCACTGTCCGCCGACGAGGATCGCCTCGTTCAGGGTCCAGTACGCCCCGTGGGGGAGCATCGCCTCCTTGGTGTACTTGGTAGTCGTGTACATGAGGCAGACGGCGTCGATGGCGGCGGGGCATCTGCCGCCGGCGTGGCCGCCCATCCTCATCGGCGAAACCGGCTTGAACCACTTCTCGGGCTCTAGGCACTCGAATGTGAAGACCGCGCTCCAGTAGGCGCCGCTCTGGGTCTCCCACATGCAGGTGTTCAGGCCGCTGGGGTGGTAGCATATGGCCGCTTCGTGGTCGTCGAAGTAGCCCTTCGCCGCGTGGACGGGCTTGGAGCCGCAGACCTTCTCCGCCGGCTCCCCGAAGATCTTCAGCGTGCCCTTCAGCCTGTGCTCGTCCACGGCCGCCTTGGCAGCCAGAATCCCGGTGAGGGCTGAAGCCCCAAGCGAGGAGTGGGGGTCGGTGTGGCCCGCTGTCCAGGGGTGGAGCCCATCCCTAGGGGCTTTGTATGGGACGGGCTTCTGAGAGTTGCCCGGCACGGCGTCGTACTCGGCGTAGGTCGCTATCACGGGCTTCCCCTTCCCGTAGGTCGCCAGGAAGGCCGTGGGCATGTCGCCGGTGCCCTCGACGACCTTGAAGCCCTCCCCCCTCAGGAGGTCGCAGTAAGCCTTCGCAGACTTGTACTCCCTCCAAGCAGGCTCTGCGTAGTTCCAGATGCGCTTGTCGAAATCTGACATCCTCTTCTGGTTGGCCTCGACCCAGTCGAAGACGGTCTTCTTCTCTTTCGGGATCGTCACCATGATTTCAGCCGATCTCCGAGTCTTCCCGAGCGGATTTAATATTTTTCATGGGAAGAATAGAGCGCCTTCCATAAACTACCTCTATTTGAAACGGCGAGAATGTGAAATGGTTCTGAAGCATCAGCCCCCGGTGATAACGGGGAACACGACGACCTTGTCCCCAGGCATCAGCCTCGCCGACGGCCAGAGCCTGCGGTTGTTTACCAGCACGCCGACGACCTTCATGTCGTACGCGTAAAGGTACCCCTCCCCCAGCCCCCTGATGAACTCCCTCAGGGTCATCGGCTCATCGACGTAGGCTATAGTCAGGCGGGGGTACATACGATCCGCGTATGTCACTGGTTGAATAATTTTATTTGCATCAGAAAACGGGCCCGACCGAAAAGAGAATGAAATTAACTCCCCAGAGCTGACTCGTGCGTCCGACATCGGAAGGGAAACTAGCTTCGGGAAGGATTAAGTTTAGGCCCATAGAAAGCCTTTCAGGTGGGTGACCATCGGCTTCCCCAGGGCCTTCTCAATGGGCTCGTAGACCTCGGGGTAGCGGTTGCCATCCCCGATGGGGATCAGATCCCTCCCGGTGTCGGTCAGGTAGACAGTGTCCCCCTCCTCGACGGCCGCGGACGTCACTGGATTGCCCTCCCCGTCGAAGGTGCAGATCAGGTCGGGGAAGGTCCCCAGCCTCCTCCCCCCGAGCTCGAGGGTCATGTACTCGTTCACGTACGTGACCTCATAGATGCTGCCCCCTCCCTCCACGTTGATCGTCCCCACGTCGAAGCCCCCCTTCGACTCCAGGGTCTTCTCGGCGATTCGGCCCCTGCAGATGAGCTCGCCCCCGAGCTTCTTCAGGACAGCCTTAACGGCGGCGTCTGCGCCCCTCGCCGAGGCCCTCTTGAACTCGACGCCGAGGTCGATGGCCTTCGAGATGGCACCCGGGGCGCCGTGCTCCCTGGCGTAGGCGACGGTCACGGGGTCCCTCGTCATCGCCACGAGGGCCTTCACGTCGCCTGCTATCATCCTGGCGACGTTGCTCGTCCTCTGGAGGGTTCCCCACGCGACCGCCTCGACCTCCTCGCATGCGACTGCCTTGACCGAGCGGTACCCCTCAACCCTGTGGAGCCCCATCCCCCCCATCACCGCCGTCGGATGGGCCCTACCGTCCGCCGGAATATCCACGACCGGCAGGCCCAGCGCCGCTGCCTGCACCCACCCGCCGAAGCTGTTGTGCCCCCCGTTCTCCGCGGCGACGAGGCCGTCGAAGTCGACGCCCGCCTCCCAAAGGAGCTCGGCCGACCTAATGAAGTGGTGGGGCCTTGTGCGGCCCCTCTGGGTAGGTGCGCCGAGGGCGGCGCTGACGGCGACGAGCATGTCCTCGGGGGCCTCCTCGGGGCCCAGGAGCTTCACCTCACCGATGTCGAGGGCGAGCGCTCCGTCACGCCTCCCCTCCTCGTACCAGCCCCCTCCGCCGCCCCCCAGGATGGCTCCGCCGACGGCGAGGGCATCGACGTCGTCCATCGTCATCAATCGAGCCAAACGGATCAACCGATGGCAATAGCAGACGCTGGCCGTTATAACATGAACGGAGAAAAAGGAAGTAAGGGATTCAGTAGCCGGGGAGTTTGCCCCTCTTCTCCAGTTCGATCCAAGTCTCCCAGTCCCTGGAGACCTCCTCCTGGATGGTGGCGACCTGCTCGTCGGTTAGGTGCCTGAACCTGCGTTGCAGCTTCAGGTACTCGCCGATCGGCCTCAGCTCCTTCGGCTTGACGTTCACCTTCAGGACTCCGTTCTCGGCCTCCAGCAGGGGCCAGACGCCTGTCTGGACGGCGAGCCTCCCGACCTCGACGGTCTTCTCGGGCGGGAAGTACCACCCCGTGGCGCAGGGCTGCTGGACGTGGATGTAGGCCAGCCCCCTGCCTGCCCTAGTGACCTCGGCCGCCTTCCTGATCTTCCTCTCCAGGTCGGGGAGGTAGGCGAGGGAGGCTGTCGCGATGTACGGGATCCTGTGGGCCGCCATGATGAGGACCATGTTCTTCCTCCTCTGGGGCTTCCCCTTCCAGACCGACCCGACGGGGGTCGAGGTCGTCGAGGCGAATATCGGGGTGGAGCTGCTCCTCTGGATGCCCGTGTTCATGTACGCCTCGTTGTCGTAGCAGATCCACATCATGCTCTCCCCCCGCTCGGCGGCGCCGGAGATCGCCTGGAGGCCAATGTCGACTGTGCCCCCGTCGCCAGAGTAGCTGGTGAGGTGGACCTTGTCCGCCTTCCCCTTCTTCCTGAGGGCTCTGTATATGCCCGTCTCGTACGCTGCCCCGGCCGCGTAGTTGGCGAGGATCCAGGGTACCCTGGCCACACCGGTGAAGTTGACGCCCGCGCAGCTCGGGGGGTTCACGATGACCGTGTTCGGCCCAAGGACCTTCAGCATGCGCCTTATGATGATGCTGGAGCCGCACCCCGCGCACCCGTCGCTACCCGGGTAAATCGGCTCGCCCCACTCCATCTCGACCGGCCCAGCGCCTTGGGGCGGCCTGTGCTCGACGAACTCGACCTCCTTCTCGATCCTCCCCGAGGATGCGGCCCTCGCCACCTTCCTCCCCATCCCGACGAGATCGTCTATCGAGATGTCCTCGCCGCCCATCCCCGCGACGAAGCCCATGACCCTTGGCCTCTCCTCGAGCGCATAGAGGGCGGACTTCACATCCGCGAAGGCCCCGCCTCCCCTCGTACCGTGGAGGACCATCCTGTCGACGACGCCTATCGCGCCGACCTGCCCGGCTATCTCCCTGAACTCATCTATCGGGAAGGGCCTCATGAACCTGAGCTTTACGAGGCCGATCTTCTCGTCCTCGTCCCTCAGCCTGTCCACGGCCCTCCTTGCGGCGGTGGTCATCGACCCCATGGTGACCAGGACGGAGTCTGCGCCCTCGCAGCGGTACTTCTCGACGAGGCCCCCGTAGCTCCTGCCGAAGACCTCCCCGAACTCAGAGTCAACCTTCGCGATCACCTCCTTCGATTCCTCGAGGACCTCCTCGTGGAGCCTCCTGTAGGTGGTGTGGAGGACAGGCGGGATACCGGAGGATGGCCAGCTGTCGCTTACGGTCGGGTCCACGGGGTAAGGCGCCTTGTAGGGCGGCAGAAAGCCGTCGACCACTCCCTGGTCCGGGATGTTCACGCTCTCGTAGCTGTAGCTGAGGTAGAAGCCGTCGAGGCTGAGCATCGAGGGCAGGAGCACCCTGCGGTCCTCCGAAACCTTATAGAGCTGGAGGACCATGTCGAGGCACTCCTGGTTGCTCTCCGCGAACATCGCCAGCCAGCCGAGGTTCAGTTCCGGCATGATGTCGGAGTAGTCTGGTCCGAGGCTCCAATACCAGCCGAGGGTCCTGTCGGCGACGGCCATAACGATCGGCGTCCTGTAGGACGGCGCCTGCGCAACGACCTCGTGCATGTAGGCGAGGCCCTGGGAGCACGTGGCGGTGAACGTCCTGGCCCCTGCCAGGGATGCGCCGACGGCCATGCCCATGCAGCTGTGCTCTCCCTCGGACTGGATGTACTCGGCGTCGAGGAGCCCGTCGGCTACGAAGTCAGCCAGGTACTCCACGATCGTCGTCTGGGGGGTGATGGGGAAGACGGGGATGACCTGGACCCTCGCGAGCCTCACGCCGTGGGCAAGGGCCTTGTTCCCAGGCATCACGTCCGTCTCTGGCATCTTACTTCTCCTCCTTCCTCATGGTTATCGCCTCCTTCGGGCACTCGTTGGCGCAGACCCCGCACCCCTTGCAGAACCTCGTGTCGACCTCCGGCTTCCCCTCATCGTTAGCGTGGATGGCGGCCTCCGGGCAGTATATGGCGCACAGCATGCACGCCGCGCAACTCTCATAATCGACGGCTGGGGCGTCCATCCTCCAGTTCCCGACGTACCGCCCCCCCTTCTTGAGGCGCCTGACGACGATCATCCCCTTCACTTCCGCCCTCTCCGTCTGGCTCAGCAAACCCAAACTCAATACCCCCTAGAAAGCGAGGGTCTCAACCGAATCCCATCCTACCCGCGCGGCCTCGACGTTGACCTGGGCGAGCTTTCCGCTGAACCTCTTGCCGATGGCCGTATTGACCGAGTCGAGCTTGAGGAGCCCTGTGGATCTGGAGAGGGCGCCGAGCATCGTGGTGTTTGGAATCGGTCGGCCGATGACCCTCTCGGCTATGCCCGTTGCGTCGACGACGCTCAGCCTTGAGAGCTTCACATTGAACAGCCTCGACGCCTCCTCTGCGGTCTTCTTTGTGTTGAACAGGATCACTCCCCCCTCCTTGAGCCCGCCGGTCACGTCCATCGCCTCGGGCATCATCGGATCCAGTATCAGCAGGTACTTCGGATAATAGATCATGGACCGGGTCGCCTCGGACTCCTCCCCTATCTGGGCGAATGCGACCACGGGCGCCCCCCTCCTAGCAGAGCCGTACATGGGGAAGGCCCTGCAGAACTTCCCCTCGTGTGAGGCCGCTATCGCTATGAGCTCCCCGGCGGCGACGACTCCCTGGCCGCCTGCTCCGTGAAGCCTTATCTCCTCTACCATCTGCTTCTCTCCTTCAAGTCCTCAAAATCCGTCGCTTTGTGAGTCTTCCGCCCGACCGCGGCGCACTCATCTCCGCTCTGTTGACTTTCCTCTGACCGGATAAAAGCCTTATGTTATCGCAAATTTCTAATAAATACCATATATATCGGAATATCTGTCGGCGATCAACACATCCCTGAAAGAGATAAATATCCTAACTTGGGGGCTATTCTGTAAAGATGTTCGACCCTGAGAGGTTCTACTCTAGGCTCGGCAGCACCTTCCAGCCGGGCGTGCTGACGACCGTTGTCCTCGCCGCCTTCGAGATGATCAAGCAGGGGAAGAAGATCATCTCCCTGACCGGGGGAAGCTACGACACGCCTTCGCTTCCTTCGGAGGAGATCAAGAGGATCTTCAACGAGGCTCCACCCGAGGCGTGGGCCGACATGCTGCAGTATGGCGGCACGACTGGCATGCTCAGCCTGCGGAGCGAGCTCGCGAAGTTCATGTCGGGGGCCGGGATAAAGGCGGACCCCAAGAGCGAGATCATAGTGACCACGGGCTCCCAGGAGGCCATCGACCTCGTGACCAGGGTCTTCATAGATCCGGGGGACTTCATAATCCTGGGCAGGCCGACCTACCTTTCTGCCCTTTCCGCCTTCAAGCAGATGAGCCCCGAGTTCAGGGAGGTCCCCGTTGACAGGGACGGCATGAACATCGATGAACTCGAGATCGAGCTCAGGAAGCTTAGGGCTAAGGGGAAGAGGGCGAAGATGCTATACACTATCCCAAGCTTTCAAAACCCCACGAGTACGATGATGACCAGGGAGAGGAGGCTGAAGGCTCTCGAGCTGGCCGAGGAGTACGACTTCCTCGTCCTGGAGGACAACCCCTACGGCTACATCAGCTTCGAGGGGCCGATGCCCACGCCCCTGAAAGGCCTGGGCAGGTCCGAGAGGGTGATGTACACTAGCACCTTTTCAAAGATAGTCTCGCCGGGGATGAGGATAGGGTGGCTCGCCGCCAACAAAGAGTTCATCTCCAAGATGACCGAGGCTAAGAGCAACATCAGCATCTGCAACGATGGCCTCTCCCAGTACGCTGCCGCGGAGCTTCTGAGGAGGGGGGTCGTCGAGAGGCAGATAAAAAAGGTGACGAGGGTGTACAGGAGGAAGCGGGACGTCATGCTCGAGGCCATGGGCTCCAGCTTCCCGGAAGAGGCTGAGTGGAACGAGCCGAAGGGGGGGCTCTTCCTCTGGGTGAAGATGCCGGAGCACGTGAACACAACGGAGATGCTGATGGAGTCGGTCGGGAGGGGCGTCGCATACATCCCGGGCTCAAACTTCTTCGTGGGCCCGGTCCACAACTACATACGCCTGAACTACAGCTTCCCCTCCGAGGCGGACATCGTGGAGGGCATCCAGATCCTGGGCAACCTGCTGAAGGAGAAGGTCTAGCAACGAACCCGGTGAATATGAATTCCCTCTGCTCACCAACGCCCTAAACGCACATAAAAGGCTGACACTCCTTTTAGATCCCAAAAAAATGATGCCTCTGGGCGCTCCTCGCGCCTAGAGGTTTTAATAAAAGGGGACGGAAATGATCTTGAGAAGCTGAACTGTCACCAGGGCTCGTCTTCTTCCTCTTCTTCTTCCTCTTCCCAGTTCTCGTCTTCCCAGGAGTCCTCTTCACCCTCGTCCAGGCAGAACAGGCACATCATCTGTTCCACGTCGCCGCACTCCTCGCAGAAGCGGTCGCCGCACTTCTTGCACTTGTAGAGCTTGTCGGACTCCATGCCGCAGACGATACATTCAGGCATTCAGGATCACTCCTCCAATTTTTTCGGTATTCGACTTCCCATGTTCGCCCTCGGCCTTTCGCTGGGGCAAGATTTGCATGCCTAGGACATTGAGAAAATCAGTTTGTTTATGGAAAAATTAAATTTTCAAATCAACAAATTTATGAAATTAATTTGTATGGTTAATTTATTTAAATAATTATTCTTATTCAAAATATATTTAAAAAATTGCCATTTCCAACAAATTTAGAAATCGAAATCTATGCATTTTTACATTTAATGTAAAAGGAGATGCATTTGGGACAACCTCTTCATGGGTTCTGCTTCGATACGTGTTTAAGCCGTCGAGACCAGTTCTTCAGGTGAAAAATGGGATACTTAACCCCTTAAACTGTGAACAGATACTTGAAGGTGCGCACCGATTCAGGCGGTGAGGGGTTAGCTCCTGAAAATGTTCCTCAGAGTGGCGTATAGGATCACTAGCACTCCGAAGACAACGGCCTCGGCCCCGATGACCGTAGTCCACTCGATTGCCTGCCCCCCGTAGAGGCTTATCAGGTAGGCGAAAGACAGAAGCCCAGCCCCTGCCAAGATGTCGGACAGTATCCTCCTCCAGACCTTGTCGATGGCTATCCTGATGCAGGCGGTGAGGAGGTTGGACGCCCCGAGCAGGCCGAAGAAAAGGGCGCCGCTGTAGACGAGCTCCGTCGGGGGCCTCACCATCGCCTGCTGCTCGGCCAGCTGGCGGAACCAGTCGATCGCCTCGGAGGCGATGCTCCGATTCAGGACGAAGACTATCCCTATCACCGACAGGAAAAGACCGAAGTCCACGAGGCCAAGGGGGTCTCCCCGGGGCTCTCCGCCCCCGAAGCACAGGTCCTCCTTCCTCGCGCGCGTGAAAGCCTCGCGCCTGGGCTTACCACCTTCGACTGCGACCGGGGCCCCGCATGAAGGGCAGAACCTTGCTCCCTCCCTCGCCTCGGCTCCACATTTCTCACAGCGCGGCAATCTACGTCTCTTTGAGGGATGGAGGGCGGATATTTATAGTTCTCGTTTTTCGTCCACGACACAATGCAAGGCGTTCCGCAGCCTATATCATCATTGAAACGAAGACGACCTTTCAACGGCAGGAGTTCAAGGGGGCGCAGCTGAATTGTCTGGTCTTTTAAAACGATGAAACTGGCACATGGGCAACGTCTCAGAAAGGCAGGCTAGTATTTTACGGGTACCTTCTGCATTACCTGGAAGAGCCTGAGGAATGCTTTGCTGTAGCGAATGATGGCGCTCATGTTTCCCCTGAACTGGAGCTTCCTCGTCATTATCGCGTTCGCGCCGTCCTCCTCCCCCTTGTTCACCTTGACCCAGACATCGTATGGGCCCTCGAGGGTGAAGTCCGTCCTCTCGCCGGCGCCCAGAGGCCTCACCTCCTTCACCTTTCCGTTGTCGAACTTCACGTAGACCGGATTAAGATTCGCCTTGTCCGTTACCCTGAATGTGAACGAGGCGATGAACCCCCTCGCCTTGATGGCGAACTCCTCGTCGCCGTTTGCTATCCTCTCGACCTGTTTCCAGTAGTCTAGATCGAGGAAATTGACCATCCGAACACCTCTGACGACGGATATTTGGGACCGTCCGTTTTTAAACCCATTGATGCGCATGAGGGGGACGCGGTGTCCATCAAAGTCGAGATGCCTCCATCGAAGACGATCAGGCATGTGCGACCCTTTCGTAGCGAACCGAGCTGTGAGACGATAAGACCCCACTGTGACGCCCTCAAAAGCTTAGTGCCCAGCTGCGTTTGAATTGAACCTTCACCGCATCAACGCCCCGTAGAGCTCCGCTTGGTTCTTGGGCGGGGTGGTGGTCAGCCTTTCTTCGACCAGGCAACTCGCAGGTGCGAATTGCATTAGACATATAAGCATTTTATTAAGCGCTGTGGAGCACAGTAGAGGACCGATAACTTATATTATTGAGTTTCATCCGATATCTCCTGAATTGACCGTGAAGAGAGGAGTAAGAAGAACTGCATGGCTCACAGGCATTTCAATACTTGCGGCGCTTGTCATAGTGTTTGATTACACTCTCAAGTTCTCTGGTCTCAAGATACCCTTCCCCTGGATGCCATTCCTCAAGTTTGACTTCACCGGCGTCCCCATTGCCCTCTCCCTCCTGCTCTATGGATTGCCGTCGGGGGCCTTCACATCCATCGTAGCGTTTGTTGCTATAGTGGCCCGAAGCGGCGAATTAGTAGGTGCCATGATGAAAGGAATAGCAGAGTTCTCGACGATCTCGGGTATGGCTTTGGTTCTTCATATATCGATCCGTCATGGGAGGTTTCTCTCCATCCTTGTTGGGATAGTTATAAGGACAGCAGTCATGTCCTTAACGAATCTGATCGTACTCCCTTCCTACTACGGGTTACCGTATAACGTGGTGATTAATATGTTGCCCCTGTTAGGACTTTTCAATGCCATGCAAGGTGCTGTGACCGTGCTCATCGGATACGCCTTGTGCGAAGCTTATGAACGGAGAGTCAGCTCGTTCTTGCGAACAAGTTTTTAATAAGGCACCAACGCACGGCTCTAAGTAGTAGAGCAGTTTGCGTGTTGTAGGCACTTCAAATGATAGGCAATCCGTCGACCGAATAAAGAATCATCTAAAGAGGTCTTCTTCTAAGGGTCTGATCATCTCTTTAGCACTGCTCTCCACTTCCTCAAATTCGTAGCCTCGGATAATCACCACCGGGATGCCACTCAGTTTTCCTTTAGCTAACTCTGCCGCCGAGGCGAGTTCATCCGCTACAGCGATGTTGGTGACCTCTAACTCGTAACCGAATGGGTCAGTCATGCCCCTGTAGTCTTTAAAAGGGGACATCCCAGCCACCCCGATCGCGAAGTCAACCTGCCCAAGTCTCCAAGGCCTCCCCCACGTGTCTGTGATGATGACCCCGACGTCCCTACCGGTGAGTCCCTTCACCCTTTCACGGATATCCCTGGCAGATTTATCTGGATCCGTAGGAAGAAGGCAGAAGAGGCCCTCCTCCACGTTGGAGTGATCAACGCCTGCATTGGCGCAAACGAAGCCGTGCCTTGTCTCGGCTATCAGAACTTGGCCTCTCATCTTGATGATCCTGCTCGTTTCTCTCAAGATTACCTCCGTGTGCCTGGGGTCTCTTCCAGCTCCCCTTGATATCTCTCTTGCGAATTCAGATGGGTCGATCTCATCTAGCTTCACCAGTCGCCCCTCTGCCTTGGATACGACCTTCTGTGTCACCACGATAATGTCTCCGTCCATTATTCCTACCCCCTGCTCCTTGGCAACCTTCACTATCAGAAGACCCAGATCGGCTCCACGTTTGACTAGGGGGATTCCCGTTAACCCTGTAATACTAATCATGTTCTAACGCGTCTGAGGAAGCCTATTTAAAAGTATTAATTCCTCACGGGCAAGGCCACGTGGCTTAAATTCCATTTTTTAGGGAGAATCAAATTGATATATTGTGACTCCATGAAATAAAACCGAATCAAGGAAAAAGCCATCAAATCCAACGTCTATAGAACCTATGCTAGTGGAAAGTCTCTGAGAATTACAATCCCTTTTGAAATTGCTACAGAAATTAACTTCCAGCCCAGAGACGAACTTCATTTGGAAATTAACGACGGTAACATCATCTTGATGTGAGTCGTAGTTATAAAAGAGGTGAAGGAACGACTGATTGGTTGAAGGGACTTAGACAGGCCCGGTATCATCAGGAATATATGGGCAACTCCCGCCGCCGACCCGAAACCGTTTTCTGAAGGGGCACACATCCAATCTGAGACATCGAATTGAAGAATCTATTGAAGGAGAAGCTGTCCCAGGGCAAGGCCGTCATCGGCACGTTCGTCGGACTCGGCCACCCAGATGTCACGGAGCGGCTCTCCCGCGTCGGGTTCGACTGGCTCCTGCTCGACTCGGAGCACGGGCCCCTCGGCCTGGAGACGATGCAGGCGATGATGCAGGCGATGAACGGCTCCGCCTGCACCCCCATCGTCAGGCCCCAGTGGAACGACTTCGTCGTGGCGAAACGCGTGCTGGACATCGGAGCCCAGGGGGTCCTCATCCCGTGGGTGAACGACAGGGGCGAGGCCGAGGCGGCCGTGAGGGCGTGCAGGTACCCGCCCGAGGGCGTTAGGGGCTGGGGGCCGAGGAGGGCAAGCCTCTTCGACCCCGATTACTACGCCACGGCGAACCGTGAGGTCCTCGTCGCCGTACAGATCGAGACCAAGAGGGCCATGGACAACCTGGACGAGATCCTCTCGGTCGACGGCGTGGACGCGTGCTACATCGGGCCCTACGACCTCTCGTCCAACCTGGGATTCGGGATACCGCCGAGGTGGGACGACCCCCGGTACATCGAGGCCTTCGACAGGGTGCTGGAGGCTTCGGAGGACCACGGCAAGCCGGCGGGCATATTCGCCGAGCTCGACAACATCGGCTGGGCCGTGGAGAGGGGCTTCAGGTTCAACACCGTCGGGGACGCCGACAGCTTCCTCATGCACGGAGCAAGGGCGGCGCTCAAGATCGCGAGGAGAGAGTAGCCCTATTCAAACTTATATATCGAGGCGGGCACTCACTGATGAATCGTCTCTCTCGGTCGTGTTAACATGGAAGCGAAGGAGGCCCTTGACAAGATCCTAATGCCGAGGAGCGTCGCGGTCGTCGGCGCCTCGACCGACCCATTCAAGTGGGGGTACATGCTCCTCTCCGCGGTCCAGAAGGGGGGCTTCGAGGGAAAGATATACCCGATCAACCCCAAGGCTTCCGAGATCCTCGGGCTGAGGGCCTATCCATCCGTCAGGGACGTCCCGGGCGACGTGGACATGGCCCTCGTCGTCGTCCCGGCCAGGGCAGTCCCATCGGTCTTCGACGACCTGGTGGAGAAGGAGGTTAAGGGCGCAGTCGTAATCACCAGCGGCTTCAGCGAGACGGGCGAGGAGGGAGCGAAGGCGATCCAGCAGATCAGGGAGACCGCCTCGGGGAGGATCCGGTTCATAGGCCCGAACTGCATGGGGGTCACCAGCAGCCCAGGGAGGCTCAGCGCGCTGATGATCCCCTTCCTCCACGAGAGGGGTGACGTCGCCTTCGTCAGCCAGAGCGGGGGATACGGGCTCCAGCTTTACCTCAGGGCATCGGCTCTGGGCCTCGGCGTCGGCAAGTTTGTGAGCAGCGGGAACGAGTCGGACCTGAAGGGCTGGGAGTACCTGAGGTACTTCGGGGAGGACCCGGACACCAAGCTCATCTGCATGTACATCGAGGGCCTCAAGGAGGGGCGCAGGTGGTACGAGGAGGCGAAGAAGATCTCCCCAAAGAAGCCGATCGTCGTCATCAAGGTCGGCGTCACCGAGGCGGGCTCCAAGGCGGCGGCGAGCCACACAGGCAGCATCGCCGGCAGCGACAACATCTACGAGGCCGCCTTCAGGCAGGCGGGTGTCGTCAGGGCCCGAGACGCCGGGGAAATGTTCGACTATATCAAGGGGCTCCTCTACTGCAGGCTCCCAGAGGGGCCAAACGTGGGTGTCGTCAGCAACAGCGGAGGCGTCGCCGTGGAGGCCGCGGACAGGCTCATCCAGAACGGGATGAGGGTTCCAACCCTGGGCGAGGAGGCTCAGAAGGAGATACTGGGCGTCATCCCGGCCTTCGGGAACCCGAAGAACCCCGTGGACCTCACGGCGAGCCTCGACATGAACAGCTTCCTGAGGACGCCGGAGATCGTGCTGAAGCAGCCGGAGATCCACGGGATGATCACCATCGGCCTGGGGACCGCGATCCTGAAGACGATGTTCCCGGACGTGCCCCCCGAGGACCTCGCGGGCATCTACCAGTGGCTCAACGGGCAGCTCATCATCACGTACCAGAAGTTCGAGAAGCCGGTGATCGTCATCGACCCCGCCGCAGACGTGGAGCCGGAGTCGGCGAAGATCATGGAGGCCGCCCGCATCCCAGTCTACACCACGCCCGAGAGGGCGGCGGACGTGATGGGAGTCCTCTACAGGAGGAAGCTGTACCTGGACAAGGTCATGGCATGAAAGGGAACCCACTCACATCTTCCTGATTATCTTTCTAAATCGACCATTGATTACTACAAATATACCCTAAAAAGAGTGAAATAGCCGTTCGTAATCCTCTCGGGAAGACGCCCTGATCTGGATAATATGTCACCTATGCCTTCTTCGCGTAGTTGATCTGGAGGTCGGTGACCATCGCCCTCAGCCTGACCGCCTCAGCGGCCGGCAGGGAGGGCGCGACCTTCTCGGCGAGGTAGGCGACGCTGTCTATCGCCGCGGCCGCCTTCTCCATGTCCTTCTCCGCCTCCTCCTTCCCGGGAGTGAGCCTTACTCCCATGTACTGCCATGCCTTCGCCGCGAGTAGGCCGACGAAGAGCCCGAGAAGCTGGTCGAGCTCCAGCGCGGCGAGGTCGACCGCCTTTGGCTCCTCGGACTCCTCCTTCTCTCCACCACTCACGGTCCCACCCCGGCCACCTCTCTTTTTTATATGCTGTTTGTGATTAAAGCTTCTACGGTGTCACAGTTGTCGGATAGACATCTTTACAGCCTGACGGGTTTCGGGTTCAGGTCAAGGGGGTTCGATAAGGCCGTCCTCGCCGTGGGCTCGACGGAGTACCACGGGGACCACCTCCCCTACGGAACAGACACGATGGTTTCCACTTACCTCGCTGAGTCCGTCGCCGAACGGGTCGAGGGCCTGCTCGTGCTCCCACCGATGCCCTTCGGCATGAGCCTCCACTACGCATCCTTCCCAATTGCCATATCCCTAACGACCGAGACGCTCGTTCGGGTGCTCCAGGAGGTGTTCGAGTCACTGCTCCGCCACGGCATTCTAAAGCTTCTGATCGTGAACGGACACGACGGGAACATCGCCGCGATCGAGACGGCTGCCCGTGAGTTCAGGGTCGAGCACCCCGAGATGACGATAGCGGTGCTGGAGGCATGGTGGGAGACCGCTGGAAAGCTGCTGCCCGAGGGCACGTTCGAGGTGTGGGGCGGCCTGGGCCACGCCGGCGAAGGGGAGACATCGATGATGCTGGCTGTGCGCCCGGATCTGGTCGAGATGGGCCGGGCGAGGGGCGTGGTGCCCGAGCTTCCGGCTCACGTGCAGTTGAAGTGGATCTTCAGGGAGCTGACCCCCTACGGGGTGACCGGAGACCCGACGAAGGCCACTAAGGAGAAGGGGGAGAAAATGAAGCGCGCCTTAATCGAGCTCCTCGTGTCCTTTTTCAAGGATAAGAAGATGTGACTAATTCAACATGAATAAAAACTAGGTATTTTTCCTATCTATATTTCGTATTTAACTACGTGAGTAATTGATAAATTCGTGTGCTGATAAATTTTTTCGATAACGAGGAACACTTCAGAACATTTTAATAATTAGGATCATAATTTTTTAAAATGAATCTAATTTCCATGAAAAGTCAGTTATCAATATCATCGCCATTTAACATACCGAATATTAAAAAACATAGAATAAAAGGTGAATAACAGTGGTAAAAAAATACTTAATATTTATCTTCCTAATGATAATTTGCATATCATTTTCGTTAAATAATTTTATACTTGGTCGGTCAACACAGGAGAAGATTACCCTATGGATAGAGATCCATGAGATAGTCATGGTTGACCAGATAGAGAACCCGCCTGAGGCGGAATGGATCGACTGGCATTTTTATCTCACGGTCAAGTGCGATGGCCAATCGTTCAACGAAGAGGCGGTTCTGAATAAATGTGGCTACGAGAAGATAGTCGACAACGTGTACAAGTTCGAAATATATGGCAGACACGTGAGGATCAACATGGATCTTTTTGACGAGGACATGTATTCAAGGCCCGATTTAGCCGACATAAGCAGCCACCCCGGTGGAGGAATGGACAACTACGACGAAATCACTTTGGGGACCAGGTTTTCGGCCGTGTACGACGCAAGGAACAACATGCTGATGGACAACGACGACGTCACCTTGGAATCCGGGTTTTATGTCACGTCGGGCGAGTACGACGGCAGCGATAGTGTCGATGAGAACGACGCCGAAATATGGTTCAGAGTCTGGGACGACTACGACATCCCCAAGGCTGAAGCGGGCCCGGACAGATACTGCTACACTGGAAAGAAGTTCTCGCTGGATGGGGCGGGCTCAACGGCTTCAAACGCCTCGAACATAGTGGAATACGAATGGGACTTCGACGGCGACGGGGAGTTTGAGGTCAAAGGGGCGGAGCCGAGCTACACCTTCTCCACCAGGGGCCAGTATGACGTTACCCTAAGGGTCTGGGACTCGTTCGGCGAGGCGGATGTAGACACCTGCAAGATCAACGTGGGCGACTCCCCTCCCTCGACCTCGTTCACGTTTTCACCCGAGAGACCGAATCTTCTATCTCCTGTCCGATTCTTCGATGCGTCGAAGGACGATGATGGCTACATCAGATCGTGGCTTTGGCACTTCGGCGACGGACAGAACTCGACCGAGCAGGCTCCGACCCATACCTACAGATGTAAAGGGACTTACACCGTGGTTCTAACCGTCACCGACAACTCGGGGGAGCTCAACGCATCGAGCGTGGATGTGAACGTGGTTAACTTACCCCCGACAGCGGACTTCTCCTTTTACCCCAAAGAACCGGTAATGGGAGACGTAGTCCACTTCAGGGATGCCTCAAATGACCCGGATGGGGGGATATTCGAAATCGAATGGGATTTCGGCGACGGGTACACATCGAACGACCAGAATCCGATCCACAGTTACAGGGATGCCGGGGTATACTCGGTCAGACTGGTCGCGGAGGATGAAGAAGGGGAAGTGAATGCCGTGACCAAAATATTGAGGGTGCTTCAGAAACACGATATGGTACTGATAGTTAAGGACATTCTAGGGTTGACCCTATCGAACGCTGAGATTAAGGTCTATTCAAATGACGAGTGCGTCGCCTCGGGGGCCACGGACGAGAAGGGAATACTCTTACTGTCAGAGATGCCCGAGGGGCTGTACGAAATCCGAGTCAACAACTTGGGGATGACAACGTCAAAGTTCTGCCCATTGACCAACTCTGCAACAGTACAAATCCTCACGCCCTTGTCTTACTATACCCTGGGCTCGGCGGGATGCCTAACGGTCTTTGTGCCGATTCTAATAGTTTATCTCATTAAACGGAAATGATTATCCATACTCACGACGTGGCAGAATTTATCTTCTAAATCACAAATCATTATCGCGCTTTGATAATTCAGGTAAAACCCCTAGAAAAGTCATGGGGGTGAGACGATGGAATGGGCCATAATATTCATCACCTTGGACCCGAGATTTCGGATTCCCGAGTTTACGATGGGGTTTGAGGTAATAGTCTCAAAAGCTGTAGGACGATCCAAAGCCAGAAATCTTGCGGCATTAAGGGCAAAAAACCCCTTTTTATTATTCATCGACGGGGATTCCTGGATAAGTCGAGAAAGCATAAACGAGTACATCGTCGAGCCCATGAAGAGAAATCGGGACTCCATTGTCTGTTTCGAAGCGCCCATTTTGAGCACAAGGGTTCTCGCCATATCGAGAGAGAATTACTTCAAGCTTGGGGGCCTGGATGAAACTTTCGAAGTCGCAGAGGATCTGGAGTTCGGATTGAGGGCGATGAAAATGGGCTATAAAATCTCTTACATTCCCAAGGAACTCGTGATTCATACAGAACACGAACGGAATTTATTTCTAGGAAGAGTATACAGCTTTATCAACGCTATCAGATATTTGCTGAGATATAAAATTGTAATTTTGTGGAGCCAGGAGTTAAAGGACGCGTATATAGCTCAATTCACGCCATTAAAAATTATGAAAATGTTCACTCAAGCTCCTAGAAAGGGATTTTATATCCCAATAAGGATTGTGACATCAATTTTTAGTTTTTACTACTACCTTTTCTTAAACAAAAGAAAGGGATTAGAACAATATATTATACATTAAATATTAAATTGGGTAACTGAATGCATACCATGCCATAAATATCAATACTGCATTCAACGTAAAATTTAAAAATATGATATATTTGAAAACGATCGAAAAAAGTATACAACCATATAAAGTATAGTAAATAATATAAAGGTGTTTTTAAAATGATTTGTCATTTTACGCCTAGATATCCATGTAAACCCATGTGCGGCAAACAATCCAATGGGGATATTGTATATGAGTCTATTCATGGTTATCATATCGCCAATAAGGAAGATTATTGAGGTAACAACCATAAAAACTGAAAAATAAATCTCCGGAACGCTCTGCCACCTTAGAAAATAGAATCCCAGGAGGGCGAGCCCCAGAAGAATAAACGCTGGCATTAAACCGCCGTAAAACAACCTGAAAATAATCATGTTGGTTTTAATGAGCTCAACAAGCCCGGGAATGCGGATAACAACCACCGAAGACGCCGATATGGCTCCGAGCCCGTGAAAAATTCTGATCTTTAAGACCTCCGCCAAGCCGATGGAGGCAAGATAGAGGACAATCATCACGGAATTTTTGTAGTCGCCCCCGCTCATTCGAGCCTTGTACAGGACTAATCCGGCCATGATCAACGCCGGGGCATAGTACTGATCAAAGGTCCAGGGATGCGTAAAAACCATTAAACACCCGATAGCGGACGCAAGCAACAAGCATACGACGTTTTTTAACCGAGTCGCCCTGAACAACAGCCCCAGAGAGAGGGAGACTATGGAGAGAGCGAGCATGTTAGCTAGAAAATAGGAGAACATGCCGACGGATATCTGAGTGCCTGAGGCTGTGAAGAACGCGCTCCATGAAGCTACCCAAGAGTCGTTAAAGATCTCCATCGACAGAAAATAGACAGAAAAAACTAACAGCGGGTTCAAAATGACGGGTATGTACCTGACCGCGTCGATCGCACTCAATCGAAAGAGCTTCTGAAATCCGTAGATGAAGATGTATATCAGGGGCCGGGACCCCCCGCTCACGTTGAATGCCCTGGAGACATCGCCTTCGACGATTTTGGCGTCCTTGACATAATCCGGGAAATCCACGCCAACGCTCCAATTGTGGGGGTTGACTGAGGGCAGGTAGGGATATACGGCAGCAGTTACGCCCAAGAGCAGAGACACTGATAGCAGTAATATCGCCTTCTTAGAAGACCTCTTCCCGTCGATCATTTCAAAACCTCTGTTCTCACCCCCTTTCCTCCCCTTCAATATCGCCAAGAGCTTGAATACCCAAAGGAATATCATGGCTAGAGCCAGAAACGGGGCCAGATGGGCCGCTAGGTAGAACAGGCCCGTCTCAACCGAGGCGAGCCGCTGAAAAGGGCTGGCCAACCCCAGAGGGAAGAAGAACGCCCAGTGAAGAAGAGCTGTGGCCTCGAGCCCGCCGAGCAGCCCGAAAACGGCCGCGAGGAACCTGCCGAGATCGCGGCGAGCCCACAAGCCTCCCATAACCGCGAGAAGGGAGACTGCGGAGACGACGGCGTCAAAATTTAGGAACGGGTAGAGACCCAGGGCGGCGATTGGAACCACGAGAGCCCTGAAATGCCTGCTCCATGCGACCCAGCCGACCCAGAGAAAAAAAAGAATAATCAGCGGCGTAGTCAGACTCGGGCCCAGATCGAAGGACATGGTTGCGAGTGCCCCGCGATCTATGGGGTAGTACACCAGTCCGAGGGCGTCGAAGAGTTGGAGGCCCCCGAGAATCAACTGCAGGGCGAGGAGCAGGGACGACGACCAATGAAAAAGTAGAGAGCGGCTGACCCTGATTTTAAGCAACATCGTCACAGCCTCCAAGGATCCTGAACAGCGATAGGTGCCTCCTTTTGAACGCCCTCATCGACTACATCCATTTAAAAAGCATAAAATCATCGATGCACATTCCCTCTTAAATAAATCTATTAATGAACTTTGAAGTCTTCAGAGCACTCTACAAGGCCTTGCTTTTTAGGGATCGCGTTGGGAGTCTCTTTTCCTAACTTGTGCCGAGAGCACGAGGCAGTAGTCGTGAGTTATGGGGTTGTTATGACGAGAGGAGGGTAATGTCTGTCCATGACAGGGGTCTAAAATATTTGGTGAGCTCGGGCACAAGGCATGGCGTGAGTTTTTGGATGAGTTCCAAAATAGAAAAAATTGTTAAGGATACACTAATTTGGTCCACACTTCGTATGGGCCGCCGTTTATCTTCCACCATTCCACGAAGGACAGGTTTCCGTATACCCAGTCGAAGTCGGTCCCTGGCTCATAACTTTCATCGTACGTGTGGAGTACTGTCAGGGCTTTCTCGGCCCTGTACGTCTGGGCTGCGTAGAGGTAGTTCAGCGTGTTGCTATCATCTGTGAGTTTTGCTATCAGCTCCTCAGCCGTTTTCTTGTACTCCTCGTATTGTTTGATCAGGATACGTGACGTGTTGACCTCTAGAGCTAAGGCGTTGACCATGGCGAGCGCCTCTTGCTGGGTAGCTATTGCCTGTTCAAGCTCCGTTACTTGTGTCTCTAGAGACTTTACTTGCTTGTTCAGCTGGTCAAACCTTGGCATGT
>CAZPMB010000031.1:0-17104 GCA_964587735.1 uncultured Candidatus Bathyarchaeia archaeon
GGCACTTTCCCCAGGGTCATCGGCCACTACGTCAGGGAGGGGGTCATCACCCTCCAGGAGGCCGTGAGGAAGATGACCTCGGCCCCCGCCCAGCGCCTTGGCCTAAGGGACAGGGGCCTCCTCAGAGAGGGTTTCAGGGCGGACATCGTAGTCTTCGACCCGGCGAAGGTGAAGGACGAGGCGACGTTCACAGACCCCCATAGGTTCGCATCTGGCATACCGTATGTCGTCGTGAACGGGCGGATGGTAGTCGAAGGCTGCGAGCACACGGGCGCCCTGCCGGGCAGGACACTGAGGAAAAACGCCTAGTCCCCGCGTGGCGACATCCCCACAGGTCATGGGATGACCGGGTCTGTCCTCCTAGGGGTATAGACAGAGACGTCACCCAACCTTCTTTTTGAAAAAAAATGGTCTGGGCTAGAGGTCTTCGATCAACCTGAAGTCTTCCTTAATCGTTGTGAGGACGACGTGGGTGTTGGTCCTCTCGATGTATGGCATCGCCAGGAGCCCTTTCGTGAAGTCGCTTAGGCTGCTGCGGCTCTTGAACTTCGCCACAACCATCGCGTCGGTCTCGCCTGTGATGTCGTAGACGGCGCAGACGTTGGGTATCTTCGCGATCTCCCGATCCATCTCCAGGAGCTTCCCCTTGGAGACGACAATCTCGGTGATCACCGTCAGCTCGTACCCTAGCCTCTCGTGGTCGATCCTCACCGAGTAATCCCTGATGACACCAGCCGACTCGAGCCTCTGGACATGGTTTATCACGGTCGCCGTCGAGACCCCGATCGCCTTCGCGAGATCCCTGTATGACCTCTTGGAGTCCTTTGAGATCTCCCCTAGGAGCTTTCGATCGATATCGTCGAGCGCAAACATCGATCTCACCTTTACATTTGGTGCCTATTTTCGTTAAATAATATACACATGTATAAGAATTTTCCCACAAACTTAATATGCATTGAAGGTGGGTGGGGCATTCATAAAGTCCACAGGAATGTATTTGCTGTGGGCGAGATGTTTGAACGCAGACGAATGGCGTGGCACGGCCTCGGCCATAACCGTGGCCGTAATCTGGGGGCTTTCTTTCGTCGCCGCACGGGCTGTGTTGACGACCCTCACGCCGGTCCTCCTCGCCACGCTCAGGTTCATCATCGCCTCGATGATCTTCACGCCAGTCATTTTCTCGGAGTACAGGCGGGGTAATACCCCGAGCACGGGGGACCTCAAGGAGCTCGCCCTCCTCGGGTTCCTCAGCATATCGATCTACTTCTGGCTCCAGTACACGGGGGTGAAGTATGCGGGCGCCGGCGTCTCGGCCCTCCTCGTCGTCGGGTTCATACCCATACTCACTGGGTTCGCTTCGGCCATCGTCCTTGGGGAGAGGCTCACCGCCTACAAGGCGGTTGGAACAGCTATGGGATTGCTCGGCGTCGCCCTGATAGCCCTCCCGGGCCTGTTCATAGGGGAGGTTGACTGGCTTTTCTACCTCGGCGTCGCCTGCCTTCTCCTCAACGGCGTCTGCTGGGCCACCTACTCTACCCTCAGCAGGCGCCTAATGAAGCGCCTTGAGAGGCCGGTGTTCGTCACATCGTACGTCACGGTCCTTGGAACGGTTGCCCTCATCCCGATGTCCGCCACCTCGAACTGGGCCCTGGTCTGGGCCCTGGGGCCGATACAGTGGGTCGGCGTCCTCTACCTCGCAATCGTGTGCTCAGGGCTCGGCTATTTCCTCTGGAACTTGGCTCTGTCGAAGCTCGAGGCAGTGAAGGCGGCTGTTTGGCTCTACCTCGAACCCGTGGCGGCCTTCGTCGGGGAGATAGCCCTTTTTGGGACCATTCCCAGCTACACAACCTTTGTCGGGGGGCTGATCATCTTCCTCGGAGCGTACATCACGAATCGATCCCGCGATTAGCGATTGCCAAGGTTATGGCAAAATAGGGGGAATTAAGAGCCCCAGTGTTCAACTCTCCCCAGCGACATCTGGCTCGAACTGAACAATTGAATTGATTATTTTATATTATTTATACAAATGTATTGTTTTTGACCCATAATCTTAATATGTATCCATTGTTAAGTGGTTTCTCATCATGGTCAAGTTCGAGTTGACCCACGAGGAGGCCGTTGAGCCGATCGGCGACCTCCTGAAGAAGCACGACATCAAGTACGTCAGGCTGGTCGTCGTCGACCTCTACGGCGGTCCGAGGGCGATGCTGGTCCCGGAGTACGAGATGGACTTCGCCCTCACATACGGCATAGGCTTCGACGGCTCCTCGATCGCCGGCTTCAGGGACGTGAACGAGAGCGACCTCGTAGCCAACCCCGACCCATCCACATTCCTGATCCCGATGTGGGAGACCCCGGGCATAGCGACCATGTTCTGCTACGTCTCAAAGCCCAACGGCGACCCCTTCGAGGGCGACCCCAGGGGCCTTCTGAGGAAGACCGTCCTCGAGCTGGAGGAGAGGGGATACGGCTACAACACCGGGCCCGAGCTGGAGTTCTTCTACGTCACCCAGGAGAACGGCTCGATAGCCCCATTCGGATCCGGCGGCTACCTGGACCTGCCCCCCCTTGACCCCACGGAGGACATCAAGATGGAGACGATGATGTGCCTCGAGGCGGCCGGCTTCCAGCTGGACAAGGTGCACCACGAGGCGGCCACGGGCCAGCAGGAGATCAACTTCAGGTACGCCGACGCCCTGAAGACGGCCGACAACGTCATCCTCTACAAGCTCGCCGTCAGGACCATCGCCCAGAAGCACGGGAAGCTCGCCACATTCATGCCGAAGCCCTTCTGGGGGATAAACGGGAGCGGCTGCCACATCCATCAGAGCCTCGTGGACCTGGACACGGGGAGGAACATCTTCTCTGGGCCGGGCCCTGAGGATGGGCTCTCCGACGACGCCCTCCACTACATCGGCGGGATACTGGGCCACGCTAGGGGCCTCTCCCTCGTGGTCGCGCCCCTGGTCAACTCGTACAAGCGCCTCGTCCCCCACTACGAGGCGCCGGTCTACATCGCGTGGGGTTACGGCAACCGCTCGACCCTCATCAGGGTGCCCCAGTACCCCGTTGGGCTCGACAAGACGACCCGGATAGAATACAGGCACCCGGACCCCTCCTGCAACCCCTACCTCACCGCGGTCGCCATGCTGAGCGCCGGAATGGACGGGATCGCCCGCAAGACCGAGCCAGCGGAGCCCTTCTCCGAGAACGTCTACCAACTGACCGAGGAGGAGCTCGAAAGCAGGGACGTCGAGACGCTGCCCGAGCACCTGGGGGAGGCGGTCGACTACTTCCTCAAGGACCCGGTGGTCACCAAGGCCATTGACGGCTATGTCTCCAAGAGCATCGCAGAGCTCAAGAGAGGGGAGTTCGATGATTACAACGCCTTCACTGGCAAGGGCTGGGCCGAGAGCAGGCCCCAGATAACCTCCTGGGAGATCGACCGCTACTTGACCCGCTGCTGAGAACGAAGGTTCAGAGGGCCCTCCCCTTTCTCTCTTTGCATGCCCTGACTACCGGCGAGAATAAATAGTTGCCAGGGGGCTACGTTAGGAACACCGTTGCTGGGCATACGCAATGCGCGTTCGATGAAGGATAACGCCCTGTTGTGCGTGGCGGCCCCCGCTCATCGCAGCGGCTTAACTCCTAACAAGCTGACCTCGCTGGGTCTTTGTTTCGGTGTGATGAGCGGGATTCTGTTCGTGTATAAAGCAGTCCCCCTGGCCCTTCTTGTCGGATTCCTTAGCGCTTCATGCGATATGCTTGACGGAACCGTTGCCAGAGTATTCCGCCTTAAAACCACATTTGGGCTGGTCTTTGATTCAGTTGCCGATCGCGTCTCCGAAATCGCAGTAGTATTGGGCGCCCTCTTTGGCGGAATAATCGAACCTCTCGGCATAATCGCAGTAGTCGGGTCAATTTCGTTACTTCTATCTCGCACATTGAGCTATATCCAAGGCTTGAGCACCGATTATGTCCTCTTTGGTCGAGTCGTACGGCTCGTGCTCATCCTGTTTGGACTTATTTCGCCCATCACCAGCGCAAGCACCCTCTGTTTCGTCATCGCAGGGGCCTTGAGCATTGTTTCTTCATTCCAGATAATCATCTATTTATGTCGAAGTCGGATCTTGTTGGTACAACCTAATCAGAATCAGCGAATAAAATCGAAGGTCTCTCTGCAAGAGAAGGGGCGCGAGGGGCCTCTTGATGATTCAGAAGCGGGAATCATCCGACGTTCTCGGCCCTGAAATATCTTTAAATTGCTCCTTTGAAAGAGTTGGTTGATCGGTTTGGTCAAGGAGATAACGGACAAGACATTCAGCGGGTTTGTGAAATCGAATCGCGTAGCGGTCGTCGACTGCTGGGCTGCCTGGTGCGCGCCGTGCAGGTTCCTGAGCCCCGTGATTGAGAAGCTCGCCGAGGAGCACGGGGACGTAGCATTCGGCAAGCTCGACGTGGACAGCAACCCTTCGACGCCGATGAAGTTCGGCATAATGAGCATCCCGACGCTCCTCTACTTCAAGAACGGCAACTTCGTGGACAAGACCATCGGCGCCGTGCCGAAGGAGACCATAGAGAACGTGCTGAAGAGGCTTCAGACCGCGGGATGAGCCGGACCCGTACGCAAGGCTCATCACGGATCCGTCTTTTTACCCTATTTAAAGACCCGAAACCCATTTTATAGCCCAAGGCTTTAGGGCGGTCCCGCTCTTCAGGGCCGAAGCCAACCTGATGGCCCCCCGAGAGTGTTGGCGTATGGTTTACCGACCCGGATCCTGATAACGATTTTTAAGGCGGTGCGCTCGTTAGGAGTGGGAAACCCCGGTCCTTGCGATGTTGCCAGTGATAGGCGTCGTCGTGGCCTTCCTCCTCATCGTCGCCCTCAGGCTGAAAAATGTGGACTTCTCACTGTCCATCCTCGCAGGCTCAGCGGTCATCGCCGTGACATCCGTTGGGCCCCTGGAAGTCATCATCGAGGCAGGCATGAGGACCGTCACGGATCCGACGACTCTGGACATCTGCGTCTCCGTGGCCCTCATCACGGTCCTCGGGTACAGCCTGAAGGAGACGAGCCTGATGACCGAGCTGATCTACGGCCTCCGCGGCCTGCTGCCCAGCCGCGTGCTCCTCGCCCTCATACCGGCGATGTTCGGCCTCCTCAGCATGCCAGGCGGCGCCCTGATGTCTGCGCCGTTCAACGAGCCTGAGGCCGAGAGGCTCGGGCTTAGGCCCGAGCACAAGACCTACATCAACGTCTGGTTCAGGCACCTCTGGTACTGGGCGTCCCCCATCTCCCCTGTCCCCATCCTAGCGGCGAGCCTCTTCAACATGAACCTGAACGGCTTCCTCGCCGCACAGCTGCCCATGCTAGCGGTCGTCCTCGGCGTAGGCTTCCTCGTATCCAGCTCCTTCATCGGGGATCGGGTTCGAGTTGGTGTAGGGCCGAGGAACTACTCCGAGGTCGCGATAGGGCTGGCCCCGATCTTGGTCACGATCCTCCTCAGCGTGGTGGGCGTGCCCGTGTGGGCCGCCCTCGTCGTCGGCATAGCCATGGTCTACGCCATAAAGAGGGTGCCCGCGGGGAGGGCGCTCAGGATGGTGCGCGACGGGGTGAGGTGGGACATAGCCGCCTCGGCGGCGTCGATGCTCTTCTTCAGGCAGGTCGTCGCCGTCTCGGGATCCGCGAGGGCCCTGTTCGAGGGCGTCGCGGCCCTCGGCATACCCTTCATCGTCGTCGTTGTCCTTGTGCCCCTCCTCGTCGGGACGATATCAGGGACGCCGACCATGGGCATAGGCATCGTCTTCCCCCTCCTCCTCCCCCTCTACGGGGCCTCGGGCGTCCACCTGGCGAGCATACTCTACGCCGGCGTCATAAGCGGCTATCTCGCCTCGCCGATGCACCTCTGCCTCGTCCTGACCAACAGCTACTACAAGTCGGAGATGGGGAGGGTTTACTGGTACCTCGTCCCATCCGTCGCCGCCCTTTACGTGGCTAACCTCATCTACCACTTGGTCGTTGGAGGGCCCATATTCCCGTAGGCCAATGATTATCCTGGTGAAAGGCGGGATAATCGATTTATTCCATGCCCCGCGTTAACCAGATCGGTCCAGTTGGGAGTCAACCTCACGCCGATAATCCTGAAACAGACGACGAGCCTAGAGGCCCTCAGGGGGCGCTCCTTCGCCGTCGACGCCTTCAACGTTCTCCACCAGTTCCTCGCCCTCATCAGGACCCGGGATGGGAGGCCCCTGACCGACCAGGAGGGTAGGGTCACTTCCCACCTCGTCGGCCTCGCCTTCAGGACGACCAAGCTCATCGCCGACTACCAGATGAGGCTCGTCTTCGTCTTCGACGGGAAGCCGCCGCCGCTGAAGCAGGGGGAGGTGGAGAAGAGGAGGGCTCTCAAGAGGAAGGCCGAGGCCGAGTACGCAGAGGCGATTGAGGCCGGAGACACGGCGACGGCGTTCTCCAAGGCGGTCCAGACCGGGAGACTCGACTCCGAGATGATAGGTGACGCGAAGAGGCTCCTGGATCTGCTCGGGGTGCCTTGGGTTCAAGCCCCGAGCGAGGGAGAGGCCCAGGCCGCCTACATGGCCACGAGGGGCGACGTGTGGGCCGCGAGCAGCCGAGACTACGACTCCCTACTCTTCGGGGCGCCGAGGCTCGTCAGGTACCTCACGATCCAGGGGCAGGAGTGGCTGCCCAGCAGGGGTAGAGCCCGCAGGCTGGAGCCGGAGATCATAGAGCTCGGCGCCCTCCTCTCCCACCACGGCATAACCCGCGAGCAGCTCGTCGACCTCGCCATGCTCATCGGCACGGACTTCAACGCCGGCGTAAAGGGGATTGGCCCCAAGACCGCGCTCAGGCTTCTGAGGGAGCACGGTCGCCTGGAGCGGATGCCCGAGGAGGTTAGAAGCCGGCTCCAGCCCTCTCTCGACGAGGTGCGCCGCATCTACCTCAAACCGGACGTAACGGACGACTTCCACGTCGAAGCGGGTCCCCTCAGGGAGGGGGAGCTGCTCTCCTTCCTGTGCGACGAGAGGGGCTTCTCCAGGGAGAGGGTTGAGGCCGTGGTCGACCGGATGAGGCAGGCCCAGAGGCAGAGGAGCCTGAGGGACTGGCTAGGGGGAGCCTGACGTTGCCGGCGACGCCCTTCTCGAAGCTGGCGAGCCTCTGCAGGGAACTCGAGGCGACGACGAAGAGGAAGGAGAAGACGAGGCTGCTTTCGGAGTTCCTTAGAGGGCTTGAGCCCGACGAGGTCGCGCCCGCCGTCCTGCTCGTGGTCGGCTCTGTCTTCCCCGAGTTCGACCCCAGAACCCTCGAGGTCGGATGGAGGACGATGAAGGGGGTGCTGGAGGGCGGGAGGCAGACGACCCTCCTCAGCGAACCCCTCACTATAAGGAGCGTCCACAGGACCCTGGAGAGGATCGCCGAGGCCTCAGGCTCGAGCTCGAGGAGGGTCAAGAGCGGGCTCCTGGAGGGGCTGATCAGCAGGGCCGACCCCGCCGAGGTGGAGGTCCTCGTCCGAATCGTCTTCGGTGAGATGCGCATCGGGGTGAACGAGGGAATGATGCTCGAGGGGATAGCCGAGGCGGCGGGCGTGGACGCGGGGCTGGTGCGCAGGGCCCTGATGGTGACCGGCGACCTGGGCGAGGTGGCGAGGACCGCCATCGAGGCCGGGGAGGACGGCCTGAAGGGGATCCGGATGAGGATGTTCGTCTCACTGAAGCCGATGCTCGCCTCCATGTCCTACGACATCGGCGAGGTCATAAGGGAACACGGGGGCGTGACGGCCCTGGAGTACAAGTTCGACGGCGCCCGCATCCAAATTCACCGCGATGGCGAGCAGATCAGGGTGTTCAGCCGCAGGCTGACCGACGTCACCGACAGCCTCCCCGACGTCGTCGAGCTCATCGGGAGGGAGATCGCCTCCGGAAGGGTCATCCTAGAGGGGGAGGCGGTCGCCATAGGCGAGGGCGGCAGGCCCCTTCCCTTCCAGGACCTGATGAGGCGGTTCACCAGGGTCCACGACGTACGGGCGATGGCGGAAAAGATCCCCCTGCGCCTCCACCTATTCGACGTGCTCTACCTCGACGGGAGGCTTCTCATCGACGAGCCCTACGGGGAGCGGTGGAGGCTCCTCGAGGGGGTCTGCCCCAAGGGCCTGCTCGCCGAGAGGATCGTCACGGGGGACGAGGCCGAGGCGGAGGCCTTCCTGATGCGGGCGATGGAGGAGGGGCACGAGGGGCTGATGGCGAAGCGCCTCGACGGGCGGTATACACCCGGGGTCAGGGGCAAGGGGTGGTTCAAGATCAAGCCGGCGGAGACCCTCGACCTCGTCGTCATAGCAGCGGAGTGGGGCTACGGCCGGAGGACGGGCTGGCTGAGCAACTACCACCTCGCCGCCCGTGCGGACGGCGACTACGCGATGCTCGGGAAGACATTCAAGGGGCTCACAGACGAAGAGTTCAGGTGGATGACCCAGAGGCTGCAGGGGCTGAAGGTGAGCGAGACCAAATCCACAGTCTACGTCAAACCCGAAGTAGTCGTCGAGGTCGCCTTTAACGAGCTCCAGAGGAGCCCCCACTACAGGTCCGGCTTCGCCCTGAGGTTCGCCAGGATCACTAGGATCAGGGAGGACAAGGGGCCCGAGGACGCCGATACGCTGGACAGGGTCCGCGAGCTGTACGATGAGCAGTTCAGGCACAAGGCGAAGGTTGGCCTCTGACCCGCATCCCGGGCCCTTGATATATCTGGCCTTAACGGAATGCCCTCTAATTTACTTGATATCGCCGCACGTGCCAGGATGAGATATTTATAGCGCAACCGTTATTTTTTGGCGATGGGCCAAGTAGTCGGAGAACAGGATATCCTCTTCTTCAGGCTGCCCTTCTGTCCGAAGTGCAGGGTCGTTGCGAACCGAATCAGATCCATAAGGGAGGGGCACCCAGAGATCACGGTACGCGAGATTAACATCGTGATGAACCTCGGGCTCGCGGGGAGGATGGGCATGATGAGGGCGCCGGCCCTTCTGGTAAGGGGCAGACCCCTGAATGGGTTGGTCACCAGAGAGGAGATCCTAGATGCGCTTGGGCTCGGCAGCACCTAGCCCGTATGAGCTCAACCATCGGAGGATATGGTGACCCTTTGACCTAACCCTCTTCCTCGGCGTCGGGCTTCTTTTTGAGGCTGCTCAGAAGCCCCTCGTATCCCCTCTTCAATCCTGTGGAGATCTGCTGCCCGCCCGACTTCAGCTTCTCCGAGGCGGCGCTGACGGCCTCGCCAGCGCGCCTTTTGGTCTCCAGCTTACCGATGTTATCTGCAAGCTTCCCGTACCGCTCGGATAGTTGGCTCCGCAGCTGGTCAGTGCCCGACCTCAACTTGGCGGACGTGCCGCTCAGGGCTTCACTTACCCGTGCGCCGTAATCCCTCTTCTCCGGTTCAGCGGCCGTTTCGGTTTTGACCCGCCGTTTCTTCTCCTTTTGTGCGCTTTCTCTCTGCGATTTGTAATCTCTTAATAGTTGTGTTATCAAATCTCCTGTTTTTTTTCCTTCGTTTTCCTTCGTCCATTCGAGGATCAGGGGATTGATCCATTCGAGCTCCGACTCGCTGAAGCTGAAGGTTTTCTTTTTCTCTTCTCCCAACTCTTCACCTGTAGGCACGAAGATTTAGGTTCATAAAGCAATTATGGACTAAAAATTAGTAGGTCTAACACCGTATAGATTTGAACATGCCTTTTAGCTACTCGGGCAGCTCCTTTATCGGTTTGGGCGAGATGGATCCACGTGCGAGACGTGGTCGCATCGAACACATTTGCTGAAAAAAGGAGTGGGCTGGTCACTTCTCCAGCTGGTGTAGCGGGGGCTTCAGGTCCGGCGGAATCGGGGGTTTGTATGTCCTCCCTGCTAGCCTCTCCGTCCACTCCTTCCTGACCTTCTTGAGCAAGTCAGGCTTCGTTATGAGGTCGAGGCCGCTGGCAGCTAGGACCTTTGATGAGAACATCAGCCCCTTGTGCCCTATGCTCATCCCAGACTGGGCCGTGCACTGCCAGCTGTGGCCCGGCGTACCCAGGATAGCGCACGCCGTCTCGAACTCCATCGTCGGGGTGACCCAGCTAACGTCGGAGACGTCGGTCGACCCCGCAGAGACCTTGCCCTCGTTCCAGGCGTCCAGCACCTCCTCGTCGAAGAACTTGTCGAGCATCTCCTGCCAGCCTGGCCGCTCGGACTTTCGGAGGCTCTCCTTCTTCGACTCGGGCGGGATGGACTCGTTGAGCTTCTTGGCGAACTCTATCTCAGCCTTCGTGTGGACCGGGGCTCCGATCTCACTCATGTTGGAGACGACGAGCTCGCTGAGCCCTCTGTTCGGCAGCATGTTGTAGCACCCCGTCAGGAACTCCACGCTGTGGGTTGTCCTCGCCATCTTGTCGGCGCCGTCGGCGATCTGGAGGACCCAGCTGTAGATCTGCTCCACCTGGTCCCGCTCCGGGGCCCTGACGTAGAACCACGTCCTCGCGTACGCCGGGACCACGTTCGGCTGGCCGCCCCCAACCTCGGTCACGTAGTGGACCCTCGCCTTCTCTATGATGTGCTCCCGCATGAAGTTGACGCCGTCGCTCATCAGCTCGACCGCGTCGAGGGCGCTTATCCCGTTCTCAGGGTCCCCCGCCGCGTGGGCGGTCCTACCGTAGAAGTGGAACTTGATAGAGTTCATCGCGTTGCTGCTCCCGAGGCCGGCGTTGTTCATGGAGCCCGGGTGGTGGCTAAGGCAGGCGTCCACGCCCTTCAGGTAGCCGTCCCTAACTAGGAAGACCTTCCCGACGAGGGTCTCCTCAGCCGGGCATCCGAAGAACTTGACAGTCCCGGGAATGTCCTCCTCCTCCATCGCTGTCTTGACAGCGATTGAGCAGGCCAGGGCCGAGGTGCCGTGGATGTTGTGGCCGCAGCCGTGGCCGGGGGCCCCCTCCTTCACCGGCTCCTTGTAGGGGACCGCCTTCTGGGAAAGCCCTGCGAGGGCGTCGAGTTCCCCCAGGAACCCCACGACAGGCTTGCCGCTCCCCCACGTGGCGACGAAGGCGGTCGGCATCCCCGCGATTCCCCGCACCACCTCGAATCCGTGCCCCTCGATCTCGTCCGCTAGGAGCTTCGAGGTCTTGTGCTCGAGGAGGCCGACCTCCGCGTACTCCCAGGCCTTGTCGCTGAGCTTTATTATCCGCTTCTCGTTCTCATCGATCCAGCCTAATGCGATCTCCTTCGACATCTAGATCAGGGAATACTGCCTCTCCGATGTATAAAACGTTGAGTCGAGGCCACCATTGAAATGCGACAGAGGCCCCTGGGCTGCTCCGCCTGCCCATTAGGCTTAAATGGCCGTGGCCCTATCTCTTGCGGCAGGTGAGGGATGTGCATCAACTCCAATATCTAAGGGCGGGGTCGCAGACCTCCGCAGACTCATTCTGAGGACCCTCAACGAAAACCAGATCCTGATTCTCTCAAGCCTCGCGGTGCAGAGGGGGACGATCACCTCCCTGCTCCGCTCCCTGTCCGAGGAGAACGGGGTCCCGCTCTCGACGCTGAAGCTCAACGCCAGAATATTGAGGGGACTGAACCTCATATCCTTCGGCTCGACGGGGGAGAATAGGTGTGCTGAGGTAGAGGCCCTCGGCTCCTTCGTGCTTAGGCTGCTGGGGTATGAGCCCATAGAGGATGCGATTCAGCGTACCAGCTAACCGCGCAGGTCCACCTGCTCGTTGATTAGCCTCTCCGCCTTCTTCTCCAACGCGAGCCTGTCCACCTTTCCCATCGGGGTCATCGGAAGGGAGTCGACGACCTTCACCGAGGCCGGGACCTGGAAGTACTCGAGGCGCCCCCTGCAGTAGTCGAGAAGCTCGGCTTCCACGCCCCTTTTATCAACCCCGGCCCTCATTGTGACCAGCGCCCTGATGTCCGTGGAGCACCTGAGGGGGTCCGGCACCCCGACGGCGACGGCCGCCTCGACCTTCGGGTGGGAGGCAAGCACGCCCTCGACCTCCAATGGCCAGACGGAGTGCCCTCCGGCGACGATCCTGTCCCTCTTCCTACCGACGACGTAGAGGTAGCCCTCCCCGTCAACGTAGGCCGTGTCACCCGTGTACAGCCAGCCATCCCTCAGGACCTTGGCGGTCTCCTCTAGGTCCCCCCAGTAGCCCTTCATCACCTGAGGGCCCCTGACGACCAGCTCCCCCACCTCACCCGGGGGCATCTCGACCTCGCCGAGCTGCTGATCGACGATCCTCGCCTCGGTATCGGGAAAGGCGAGGCCCGCCGAGCGGCGGTCGGTTCCCCCGTCGATCGGGGTGCAATGGGTGCATGGGCCGGCTTCTGTGAGTCCGTAGCCCTGGTAGAAGCTTGCTCCGGTCGCCTCGACGAACCTCTCCACAAGTCGCGGGTCGATGGACGAACCGCCGGACAGGCAGCTGGTAAGGCTGGATAGGTCGTACCCGCGCAGGTTAGGGTGGTTGAGGATCTCCTCGATGAAGCGGGGGATGGCCGGGAGGTGGGTTGCCCTGTATTTCTGGATGGCGTCGAGGATCATCTCGGCGGAGGGCTCCGGAACCAGCACCAGGGTGCAGCCGAACAGGATCGCCTCGTTCATGCCGACTGTCATCCCGTAGGCGTGGAAGAACGGGACCGCGCAGACGACGACCGGCCACCCGGCGGGCTGAGGCTTTGCGCTGAAACCCCAACCCCTGAGCCAGTGGTAGGACTGGAGGGCGTTGGCCACCAGGTTGTAGTGGGTGAGCATGACGCCCCTCGGCCTCCTCGTCGTTCCAGAGGTGTAGAGAACAACCGCGGTGTCTTCCCGCGGGTTGACCTTGGCCAACTCGTCAAGGGGCGGCCCATCGACTAGCCTCTCGAAGCTAATGCCGTCCTCGGGCAGCCTCAAGGTCCGCCCTCTGAGTCGGCTCAGCAACCTCAGGCTCCGGGGGGCGTAGGCTGCAGCTTCTGCGATGATCGTATTGTGTGGGCGCTCCTCGGGCAGCCAGTCGAGAAGCCTGTCGAGGACGACGACGGTCTCTGCCTCCGTCTCCCGGAGCTCCCTCCCCACCTCCTCCACGGGGTTTAGGGGGTTGACGGGGACGACGATCCCACCGACCGCGAGGGCCGCGTTGTAGGCGATCAGGAACTGGGGGACGTTCGGGAGCAGCAGCCCCACCCGGTCGCCCTTGCCGACGCCGAGCCCCCTGAGGGAGGACGCCATGCTCCTCGCCTGCCTCCAGAGCTCCCCATAGGTGATCATCCTTCCGTAGAAGATGACGGCGTCCCTGTCGGGGAACTTGCGAGCCGAATTCTCGAGGAGGGCATAGAGGGGGATCTCTGGATAGTTCATGCTGAGGGGCACCCCCTCTGGGTACGCCCGGCGGCCGCCCATGGCTCAAACTCTTCAGTCGCGGTGCCGGGTAAAAACCTGGCGCCCAGTTACGGTTTTATCCTCTCCGGGCTAGGATTATCCGGTGTACCTTGGAGCTCAGGGGGATCTATATCCCGAACGTCACGCCCTTCAACGACCACGGGGCGATCGAGGAGCAGAGGCTGGCCGACCTCATCGAGTTCTGGCTCAGTACGGGGATCTCCGGCCTCGTCGTCAACGCCAGCACCGGGGAGGGCCCCCTCCTGTCGAGGGAAGAGAAAAAGAGGCTTGTCAGCCTCGTCAGGGAGAATGTCGACAATCGGGGAGCGGTCATCGCGGGTACTGGGGAGGTCGGCACTAGGGAGACCATCGAGCTCACTAGGGACGCGATGGACCTCGGGGCCGAGGCTGCCCTGGTCGTGACGCCCTACTTCTTCCAGCCTTCCGGGGAGGAGCTCTTCCAGCACTACGCCTCGCTAATGGCCTCCGTGGACCTCCCGGTCGTACTCTACAACGTGCCGAAGTTCACGGGCTACTCCATCGCCCCCAAGGTCGTCGAGCGCATCGCGAACGAGTGCAGCAACCTCGCCGGCGTCAAGGACAGCAGCGGGAACCCAGGCACCGTCGCCGAGATCATAAGGCTGGTCGGCGACAGGGTGGACGTCCTCTCTGGGGCCGCCGACACCACACTGCCGACCATCGCGATGGGAGGGAAGGGGGCGATCCTCGCCGTGGCGAACGCCATACCCGAGACATGTGTGGGCCTGTACAGGGCAGCCGTGAGGGGGGATCTGAGGGAGGCGGGTCGGCTCCAGCTCAAGGCCTCGTACGTGAACAAGGTCCTCGTCAGGGAGCACAGCCAGATCGCGGCGGTCAAGGCGGCCATGAACTCCATCGGCCACCCGGCGGGGGTGCCAAGGCGCCCCCTGAGGCCCCTCCCCCTCGAGGAGGAGAGGCAGGTGATCGAGGCGTTCAGGCTCGCTGAGGCGCGTTAGGGATTAAAGGGTTATACATATCGAATCCAAGAGATCAGACAGGGGGTTTTCCGTTGAAGGCGGCTATCCTCGTCATCGACGTGATAAACGACTTCGTTACGGGGGTCCTCGGGAGCGACAGGGCTGGGGCTATCGTTCCGAACATACGCAGGCTGCTTGACCACGCCAGGGGAGCCTGTGTTCCAGTCATCTACGTCACGGACTCCCACCTGCCCGGAGTCGACGGGGAGTTCAAGGCCTGGCCCCGGCACGCTGAGAGGGGCACCTGGGGCTCCCGTGTCGTAGAGGATGTGAAACCCCAGGAGGGGGACTATAGGATCCAGAAGCGGCGCTATAGCTGCTTCTACGCCACCGACCTCGACGACCTCCTCAGGGAGCTCGGCGTCGACACGGTAGTGCTCACAGGGCTAGTCACCAACATATGTGTCCAGCACACGGCGGCCGACGCCTTCTTCCGAGGCTACAGGATCGTCGTTCCGAGGGACTGCGTTGAGGCGCCGACGGAGGACGCGCAGGGGGCGAGCCTGAGGTACATGGAGGAGGTCTACAAGGCGGAGGTCACCTCGTCAGAAGCGCTCATCGACGGCGGGCCTCTGGGGGGAGTCAGGAAATGAGCCGCTTCCATGTCGCCACGGACGAGGAGATCAGGGCCTGCCGGACGACCGACATCTACTTCGTCAGGACCAAGAGGGTGCTGGAGGCAAAGGGGAAGGACAAGGTCAAAGTATCGGCCGAGGTCACCACCGGGGGGCTCCCCGACGGCAGAGACTGGGGGGTCCTCTGCGGGATGGAGGAGGTGGCGCGCCTCCTCGAGGGCCGCCCAGTCGACATCTACTCGATGAAGGAGGGAAGCGTGTTCAGGCCATGGGACGTCAACGGGGTGCGGGTCCCGGTCATGTGCGTCGAGGGCGTCTACAGCTCTTTCTGCGAGTTGGAGACCCCCCTCCTGGGGTTCATCTGCCAGGAGTCCGGGGTGGCCACCCGGGCGGCGGCCGTGAAGATGGCGGCCGGCGACAGGCAGGTCGTCGCCTTCGGTGCGAGGCGGATGCACCCCGCCCTGGCCCCCTCCCTGGACAGGGCCGCCTATATAGGTGGCATGGACGGGGTCTCGACCCTGAGGGGCGCCGAGGCGATAGGAGCCGAGCCGATGGGTACGATGCCCCACTCCCTGATAATAGTCATCGGCGACCAGGTCGGGGCGTGGAGGGCCTTCGACGAGGTGATCCCCCCGGAGGTTCCCAGGGTCGCCCTGACGGACACCTACTTCGACGAGAAGATCGAGGCCATCATGGCCGCCGAGGCCCTGGGGGACAGGCTTGATGCGGTCAGGCTGGACACCCCGGGGTCAAGGCGAGGCGACTTCGCCTCCATCGTGAGGGAGGTCCGCTGGGAGCTCGACATCAGGGGCCACCAGAAAGTTGGGATCTTCGTCTCAGGCGGCCTCGACGAGGACTCGGTGAGGGTTCTCGGGGAGGCTGGGGCCAGCGGGTTCGGCGTCGGCACGTACGTGAGCGGGGCTCCAACAGTGGACTTCGCCTTAGACATCGTCGAGATGGAAGGAAGACCGGTCGCCAAGCGTGGGAAGCTCGGCGGCAGGAAGCAGGTCTGGAGATGCCCGGAGTGCATGGTGGACGTGGTGCAGCCATATGCTCGGCCGCCACCACACTGTCCCAAGTGCAATGAGAGGATGGAGGCGATGCTCCAGTCGCTCGTCGAGCATGGGCACATCGTGGGTGACCTATCAACGCCCCGTGAGATCAGGGCGCGGGTGCTGGAGCAGGTGGGAAGACTCAGGGCGAAGCTAGGCAGATGATGGTTCGCAGGGTCTGGGCGAAGGTCACCTTCTCCAGAAGTCCTCAGAGCTCTTCTCGACGGGGCCCGTGTTGAAGGGGCACACGGCGATGCACGTGCTGCAGTCCGTGCCGTTCTCGCACCAGTACTGGTAGCACCTCTCCGTGTCGACGTACCACTTGAGGGCGCCGGGGTTGTTGCTCCTGCAGGCCGGCTCCCAACCGGGCTCCGCTTCCTTCGAGATGGCGTCGACCTCGCAGGCGTCGGCGCAGAGCCTGCAGCCCCTGCAGAACTCCGTCAGGCCGAAGTCTATCGGCCTGTCCGGCTCCAGGGGGAGGTCCGTCAGGACCTTGCAAAGGCGCACCCTGGGACCGTACTCCGGCGTGACGAGGAGGCCGTTCCTCCCGAGCTGGCCGAGCCCCGCATCTATCGCTAGGGGGATGTTTAGGGCGATGTCGTTCCCAGCGGGAACGGCCCTGTAGCCGAGGTTCCTGATGAACTCGGCTAGGCATGAGGCGGTGAATGCCATCTTTGAGTAGCCAAGGCCTGTCGCGGCGGCGGCGGGCGCCTCTGGCGAGGTGGCGATGCCGACCTCGTCCATCGCGATCGCCATGACCACGGCGTAATCGATCCCCTCAGGGAGCTCGATGGGCTCCAGATCGGATCGCCTGTTCGAGTAGAGCCACCTGCGGTTGAGCCTCGCGATCCCGACGAGGTCTGCGCCGTAAAACCTGGCCGTTCTCTTCAGCTGGCTCGTCATCGCTAGAGTATCATCGATCTCGTACCGCTCCCTATACCACCTCTCGCCCATCAGGCTGGGGCCGCCTGGCCTGTCGAGGCGCTCCCAGCTGAAGGCATCCGCCCAGACGTCGTGAACCGTCCAGGAGGCCTCGGCGAGGGCGTAGTCGACCCTCGTGTAGCCGGG
>CAZPMB010000031.1:17204-21197 GCA_964587735.1 uncultured Candidatus Bathyarchaeia archaeon
GCCGAGCTCTTTCCGATCGTCGAGCTGCAGTCCACCTTCTATCGGCTCCCCTCCATCGCCACGGCCCGCGGCTGGCGAGAGAGGGTTCCGGAGGGTTTCCTCTTCACCCTGAAGGCTTTCCAGGGCGTCACCCACCCCGTCTCCAGCCCGACCTGGAGGAAGGCCGGTGGACAGAGGCCCGTCGAGAACTTGGATAGGTACGGGCACCTGAGGCCCACGGAGGAGAACTTCGAGTGCTGGCGGAGGACCATGGAGATCTGCCGGGCGGTGGGTGCCAAGCTCTGCGTCGTCCAGCTTCCGCCTTCGTTCACCTGCACCGATGAAAACACGAGGAACCTCTCCGATTTCTTCAGTGCGGTTGAGAGGCCTGTGCCCATTGGCGTGGAGCTTAGGCACGGGAGCTGGGAGGAGGATCGCCCCGCCGTCGAGGCCATGCTGAGGGACGTCAGGGCCATACAAATCGTGGATCCGCTGGTCAAGGCGCTGCCGGCCAGAAGTGATGTCTCCTACTATCGGCTTCACGGCCTCGGTAAGAGGCTCTACGGGTACAGGTACACGGACGACGACCTGGCGAGGCTGAAGGATATCGTGCTCGGCGCGGCGTCGAGGGAGTCGTACGTGATGTTCAACAACATCGGCATGAAGGAGGACTGCCTCCGCTTCTCATACATGCTCCACTCACATGACCCAGATAAAACCGAGAACGCCAGATGATGGATCAGAGCCGAGGCACCAGTTTAAACGATAGAGCGTTGCACAGTTAGTGATGTTTGACGGCGTCAGGCGTTCTTACACCCTCCTGGCCCTCCTCCTCATGGAGGTCATCGAGGAGGTGGGCACCGACCGCGGCCTGGAGATGCTCCAATCCTCCGCAGAGAGGCAGGCGGACTCCATCGTGAGGGAGATGGGGCCGATGGTCCCGGAAGGCTACAGCCCAATGGAGAAGGGGGTCCTGATCTACAGGAAGTTCATGGAGGACGCAGGGGCCGAGGTCAAGGTGCACGAGGGGGGCGAGGGCTCGGTCACCTTCCGCGTCGGGCGCTGCCCCTTCTACGAGGCCCTCCTGGATGTCGGCGTCAGCTGCGGCCAGTTCCTGGGGGGCCTCTGCAGGCACCTGACCCTTCCCTCCATCAGGGCGACGCTGGCCCGATTCGACCAGAGGCTGATGCTCGAGCCAGTTCTCGTAAGGGGGAGCGCCGAGGAGTTCTGCCTGGAAAGGATGGTCTTAAGCCAGACATGACCCACCTGATTGTCTCAATACCCGGGGGTGATCATGAAGGAAATGGGCAGTGAAACTCTGAGGCTCAGGAGGCTCATCGAGCACTGGGCCGAGCACAACGACGAGCACAAGGCGCGATTCAGGGAGTCCGCCGAGGAGGCTGAGAGGCTGGGCTTTACAGAGGCCGCCGAGAAGCTCAGGCGGGCCTCGGAGGACGCGTCAAAGGTCTCCGAGCGCCTGAGGGAGGCTTTGCAAGCCTTGGGCGAACACAATTGAGGGATTTTGAAAATTAGACCATCCATCTCTGGTCCAGCTCGTCAAGCAGGAGCACCTGACCCATGTGCTTTGCCTTATCGTACAATCTCCTGTCAGCCGTCACCAAGTTCGTCGCCACGTATTCGGCGAGCACCAGGTAGCTGGAGTCGTAAACGGATAAATCACGTCGTCGGGCCCCTTCCGCTATCGACGCCATCAGCTCAGAGGATGGAGAAACAAGCTCGATGTCGACCGCGAACAGGGCCTCCATGTCCTCCTGTATGGCCTCGTCCCTGATCTCCGGATGATAGACCAGGGTGTTGGCGACCTCGTAGAGGAGTAGGTCCGGGGCCATGAGGTTCAGCGTTCCCTCTATGTGCCTGTTCCTCAGCTTGACCGCCTTGTCCGAGTCGGCCTCGGGTATGAACCACTTCGCCACGACCGAGGCGTCGACTACGAGGTTCTGCGGAGCTCTCTCCACCTTCTTATGACCTCCACCGAGGACCAGTCCTCGCGCTCAGCGAGCTTCGACCTGTTCCGGTCCATGACCTCGGCTGCCCTCTTCAACCGGTCGATGTCCCTCAGCCTCTGGGGGCCGCGCTGCTGGATCCACAGCCTGAAGGCCTGCGACGCGGCCTCGCCGACCTTCAGGCCCGCCCTGACGGCCTCGCCCTTGAGGTTTCTGAACGCCTCCTCATCGACATCCTTTATGACGACTGTGGAGCCCAGATGACCACCCTAGAAGTTGTCTTTCATGAAGTATAAAAAGTTATACTTGTAATACGTTTCATCATGTTGTCGCCATAAAATCATCACTACGATTCGGAGAATGCGATTTTTATGATATGAGAAAAGAGATCCTGTTGTTGAAATATCTGCCTGCCGGTCCAAAAATTGGAGATGAGAAGCTTGTTTACTCGTCGGGTACGTAGTTAAAGAGTGTTTATGGGCTTCATTCATAACGTGCTTGCGTACAAACTGTCAATCCCGATGTTTGTTCCAACGCTATTTCATCGAACCCTTTCTCTCCTTCATCGTTCTCAAAGGATTTCCTTCAGAAAGCCCTCCTTCTTTACAGCTACAGCTTCTACAGATTCATCGTTTTCAATGCGAGCATGATTTCGCCCTCTTCCCCTTTCAATTTTCACATGAGGTGATGGAGATGAGCGTGGGGGCCTACTAAAAAGCGGTGTCCCAATTATTTGGTGTTACAGAGTGGCTTCTCGGCATAAATAAACAGATTCTGAATAATGCTTTTATGTATATCTTTTTAACATTACTTTAGGGATGTATTTGGAGACCGTGACTATAAAGGTGGATGAGGAGCTGAAGAGGCGGATGGAGGTAGTCAAGGAGAACTGGTCGGCTTACCTGAGAGAGGCGATCAGGGAGAGGGTGGAGTGCGAGGAGAGGAGGCGCGCCGCCGAGAAGCTTCTCTCGGGCCTCAAGGCTGGGAAGAGGCGCGTGCCTGAGGGCTTCGTGAACTCGGTGATCAGGGAGACAAGGGAATCCGCTTGAAGACCTACGTCGTGGACGCCTCGGTCGCCGCCAGGTTCCTCCTCGTTGAGGAGTTCGATGAGGAGGCGAAGGCGATCCTAGAGGGTTTTTTGGAGGGGAGGCACGATCTCCTCGCTCCGCCAGTGGTGGTGTATGAGGTGGGTAACGCGCTTCGCACCGCAGTGGCAAGAGGGGAGGTCAATGCCGGCGAGGCGCGCGAGGCCTTCGGCTTCTTCCTGGGCCTGAACCTGGGGAGGATGGTCGCCTCGAGCGACCTGCTCGGTAAAGCCTTCGCGTTCTCCCTCGAGCGCGGGGTCAGCTACTACGATGGAGTGTACATCTGGTCGAGCAAGTCGATCGACGCCACTCTCCTGACCGCGGACGATGTACAGGTCGAGACCGCCAAGGGCGTGGTCTCCGCGATCCACCTCAAGGACTTTAAGTCGGATTAGGCCGAACACTCCGATGGCTACAGCCGCTGCGACACAGACTAGAGTGCGACAATCTCCATCAACAAGACTTCACCTAAGGAAAAATCAGTGGGAAGTTGGGGTAAAATTATTGAAAAGAAGAGGTAGCGAAGATCTCTATTTTCTGAGTTCTGGGTTCTGCCTCTCCACTATAGGTTTAATCTGATTGTATAGGTATTCGATGTATTCTCCGTATTGGGGCCATTTTAATCGTAGTCTTGTTTCATTGACGATAGGGTTCATTTTCTCCCAATATCGCATGATGTAGCCCGACATCAGGTCGTCGACAAATGAGGCATCTATCAGCCTTCTCTTGACGAGTACGCCGACCCCCTCGAAGAAGGACGCCGTCGCCATTCGCGATGTATAGGCTTCGAGGTTCGCTTTTCGATCATACTTCATTTGAAAATCCTCGTAGTCTTTCCACTCATAGTCAAAGATTATATCCTGAATCGCTTTGATGAAATCTCTGCTGTAGAACTGGGAGTGTATTGGCATGAAGAGCTGGGCCTGCCTCGTCTGGAGCGTGGTCCTCGTGTTCACGACGTAGTA
>CAZPMB010000032.1:0-20843 GCA_964587735.1 uncultured Candidatus Bathyarchaeia archaeon
GATCTTTATGTAGCCGATGACTGCGCCGTAGCTCGTCTCCAGAGGAAACTGATGACAGTGGCGGAGGTAGAGGTGGCCCCTCAGCCTCTCGACCACGGCGACCACGGAGGGATCCACGTGCTTTCCGAAGTCGACTCCGATGTAGAACTCGCCCGTGGGCTGTTTGTTTGCCTCTATATACTCTAGGGCGCTGTCCTGGGCTAGGGCGATCAGGCTCGTGGGCAGCCAGACGTTCTGGTCCTCGGTCCACTCGCAGAGCATCTCCCGCCTCCATCGCGCGGGGTCGCCGGAGAGCTGCTTCTCGATCACCTCGACGATCTCCGGGCTCAGGGGGCCGTTAGGTAGAAGGGCCTCTGTGTAAGGTACCCTGTGGGTGCTGAAGTGGGCGTAGGCGGGGTCGTAGAACATCCGGTGGAAGACGCTGTCGGCGTTCCAGGGCGTCGACTCGGCGATGAGGTACCCGTTCGTCGTGTTCAGGGTGAACAGGACGGCGGTGTACAGGTCCTCGTCTTCCCGGATGAAGTTGCACTCCATCAGGTAGACGACCTTCGCCGTGTGGCCCCTGATGGTCTCCGGGACCGGGCTCTCCGCGGAGATCTGGCTCCCGTTCCCGAGCCTGACGATGGTCCTGAGTATGCCCCTGTCGCCGACCGCCGCCCTGAAGAGGACGGGATTCTTGTTCTTCATCCTGTGCAGGTGCTCCCCCAGCGCCTTGAACGCGATGCTCTTCACCTGGTCGAACTTCGGCGCCGTCACCAGGATCAGGCTGCCCGGGTACCTGAACCCGTACCAGAGGAGCTTCGCCATCCCGTTGAAGGTCTTCCCCATCTGACGGGCCTGGATGTTCGCGATGAAGTGGGAGGGGTCCCTCAGGAACCCATGCATATACTCGAAGGGTTTGTACACGAGCCATTCAACGCAGAACTGCACGGGATCGTCGGGGACTTGGATGAAGTAAGCCGTTTCCCTGACAGTGAGTTGTCTTCGGTAACCATATAAAGGCGTGGCTGGCTCTTCAAATCGTTGATTTATGAGCCTGAAGGATATCTATGGATATATAGACGAGCACGAGGCCGAGTACGTTCGCACGCTCCAGGCCCTGCTGAGGCAGCCGAGCATCGCCGGCGAGAAGCGGGGCATCCGGGAGTGCGCTGAGATGGTCCTCGGGCTGATCAGGGAAACCGGCGCCGAGGCTGAGCTCATCCCGACGAGCGGCGAGGGAAGCCCCGTCGTGTACGGGAGGCTCCGCGGCAAGAAGGCGAAGCACACCATCGTGGCCTACCAGATGTACGATACACAGCCGGTCCTGGACGCGGAGTCCTGGGTCTCTCCGCCTTTCGAGGCCGGCATCGTCGAAGGCAAAATCGTGGCGAGGGGCGCTATCAACAGCAAGGGGGTGCTCGTGGCGGAGCTCATGGCGATGAAGGCGCTGAGGGAGGTCACGGGCGACATGCCTGTAAACGTCTTCTTCACCTTCGACGGCGAGGAGGAGGTCGGCAGCTGGCAGCTCAGGCGCTTCCTCGAGAAAAATCCCGAGAGGCTGAAGGGAGCAGAGAGCGTCTGGATGCCGGGAACCTTCTCCGAGGGCTACAGGGAGACTCAGATGAGCCTGGGCAACAAGGGCTGTATCGATTTCCAGCTCAGCGTCGACCAGAAGCGGATGGATATCCACTCCAGCTGCGCCCCCGTGGTCGACAACCCGGCGTGGCGCTTGGCCTGGGCCCTCAACAGCATGAAAGACGTCGGCGACAGGGTGAGGATCGAGGGCTTCTACGACAGGGTGAAGCCCCCGAGCCGGGAAGACATTGGCCTCATCGAGAAGATCGTGGCGTCAGGTGGAGAGGAGAGGCTGAAGAGGCAGCTCGGCGTTGAGCGATTCAGGGGAGACCTGCACGGCGTCGAGCTCTTCAAGGAGTACATCTTCCAGCCAACGTTGACCATCAACGGCTTCAGGAGCGGATACACGGGCCCCGCCGCCCACACGATAAACCCGGGCTGGGCCAGGGCCAACCTCGACATCCGCCTCGTCCCCGACATGGACGCCGACGACATCTGGGGGAGGATGAAGAGGCACCTTCAGGAGCACGGATTCGGCGATGTCGAGGTCACACTCACTGGGTGGAGGGCGAACGCCTCCAGGTCGCAGCTGAACACAAACATCGTGAGGGCGTGGAGGGCGGCTCTCAAGAGTATGGGCTTCAAGGAGCCGGTCATCTACCCGATGATGGGTGGGACTGCGCCGACCATGTACTACACGGCGCCTCCTCTCAGCCTAGCATCGGCGTCGGCCGGCAGCAGCGACCTCCCGCCTCACTACGCCCACGCCACGAACGAGTACATAACGATCGAGGAGTTCATGACGACAACCAAGATGGCGGCGACCTGCCTCGTGGAGTATGGGAAGCTCTAAAACCCCAACCTTTTTTGCTGATCAAAATTTTCTAGGGCATCAGGAATTTTAAAAAAGGGGGTAGTCATTCGGCTCGTTTGAGCACCCTCCCGTTCAGGGTGCCAAGGTATTTCCCGCCCTTGACGACGGGCTCGCCGTTCACGAGCACGTGGGTTATGCCCTCGGGGTAGAGGCAGGGCTCGGCGTACGTAGCCCTGTTCCTGATGGTCGAGGGGTCGAATACGACGATGTCGGCCCAGAACCCCTCCCTCAGGAGGCCGCGGTCCCTGAGGCCCAGGAAGCCGGCCGGAAGCGAGGTCACTCTGCGAACGGCCTCCTCCAGGCCGAGGACGTCCATCTCGCGGACGTATCGCTCGAATAGCAGGGGGTATGTCCCGTAGGCCCTCGGGTGAAGGGACCTCGGCTCGTCCTCGGCGTGCCCGTCGGTCGAGACCGCCGTGAACGGGGCTCTGAGGATGGCGATCAGGTCGTCCTCGCTCATGCTCCCCAGGGCGACCGTCGTCGAGCCTTCGTCGGCCAGATACAGGCGGCGGACCGCGTCCCACGGATCCCCTATGCCCATGGCTCGGGCGGCCTCGGTGAAGTTCCTCCCCTCCAGGTCGGGCCTCGTCTTCGAGTGCGCTATGATGAAGTATACCACCGGGTCCCACGGTATCCTCCCCGGCGTGCCGTGGCTCTCCAGCTTCTTCCTCGTCTCCTCGATCATGCTCCGCTCCTGCTCATAGCTCTCCTCGGCCTCGGCCCTGATCTTCGTCCAGACTCTGTCGCTCCCGAAGGACCTTATCAGCTCGTCCCTCTTCGCGTCGTCCAGGGGCTCTCCAGGCTTCATGAAGAAGAGCCCCACGTTCCTGACTGCCACATATAACCAGGGGTAGGTGTCGCAGATCACGTCGACCCCGTTGGCCCTGGCCTCGCTCAGCAGCCTGAGCGTCTCCTTAGGCTTCCCCCAGTTCCAGGAGCTGCAGGCCTTGTGGTGCGATAGGCAGCCGGATATCTCTGCCTCCCTGCACGTCTTGATGAACTCCTTGACGGCCTCGACGACGTAGTCGTCTTCGGACCTTATGTGGGACGTGTAGACGCCGCCTCGGTCGGATACAACCTTGCAGAGCTCTATCAGCTCCTCGGTGTAGGCGTTTCGCTGGGAGACGTACTCGAGGCCCGATGTTATCCCAAAGGCCCCGTCCCTCATGGCCCCCTCCATGAGACGTTTCATGGCTTTGAGCTCCGAATCGGTGGGCTCGTTCCTCTCGCCGCCCTCGCCCTCCTCGCCCATCACGCTCCTCCTCACCGTCCCGAAGCCGACCAAGGGGATAACGTTGACGCCCACGCCCATCTCGCCGAGCTTATCACCCCACTCCGCCAGGGTGAGCCAGTCGACGTCGTAATCTTGCCTCGTCCAGAATCTGAGCATGCCCTTCATCGTCCCCCTGAACTTCTTTGTGAAGGCGTACGATGAGAAGCCGCAGCTGCCAACGGTGTCAGTGGTTATCCCCTGCCTAACCCTGTTCTCAGCCCTGTTGTACGTTAAGAGCGTCTGGTCCGAGTGGGAGTGGACGTCGACGACACCCGGCATCACCACCAGGCCCTTTGCATCAATGATCCTTTTCGCCCTGATCGAGTCGGAGCGCGTGATCTCCGCTATCCGACCCTCGCTCATGCCGATGTTAGCCCTGAACCATGGGTTTCCGGTGCCGTCTACGACCCTGCCATTCTTGATGGCCAGATCATGCATCTCTTCATTCACCCCTCAAAAGACTCCAATCCGCTTCCAGTTAATGTCCTGATCCCTTAAATTAAATTTTTTACAAGACCACTGGAGTCGACAAAAAATAAGAGGAAAGGAAGGGGTAGCTATTTTTTGCTTCTTCTCTGCGCGTCCCAGGCGATGAGTAATATCGCCGGTATCAGCAGGTAGACCTGCGGCTGTTGGGATAGGAATAGACTGCGCTCTATGACGTAGAAGAGATCGCCGCCGATGGTGGAGCCGAAGGTTGCGCCGAAGGCGACCATCATACTCAATCGGCCGATCCTCGCCGCGAAACCCAACGCGCCCTTATGCTCCCTCGTAAACGTGAAGTAGACTATAGTCGAGATCGCCGTTATGGACACGATCAGCCAGTTGACGATTCCCATGCTGCCAACCGTGGAGAAGTCCAAGTAGAACTGCTTCACCTGCCCTAGGATCTGAACGGGTATCGCCCTGCTGACGGCGAATCCGAGGCCGCCTCCCGTGATCGCTGCCGCCCCCCACCTTGCTAGGAATCTGTACTGTTGGGAGAAGGCGGCGAAGAGGAGGAAGCCGAGGAACGCGGGCACCAGCAGCAGCACCTTCCCGCCTATGAGCGGTGTGTACAGCGTCTTCTGCAGCGTGCTGACGGTGATGTACATCGTGTAGCCCATGGCGAACCCCACGAGGAGGCTCTCGATGAAGCTGTAGAACACGTTCTCCCTGTAGAGCATGCTCCACGCCATCAAGGTCAGCGTCGCGATTATTAGATTGGTCCATACGTCGGCCATGCTATGCTCCTCCCGTTTTTTTCTTGAAGGTCTCGCTCCTGTAGACGACGTTTCCGACGATTATCAGCACCATCACGAGGGTCAGGGTCAGGGTCGTCGAGTCCATGATGGACGTTGCGATGCCCGGCCTCCTGAGCAGAAGCTCGTATTCGCCTCCGCCCTTCGTCCCTGGTATCATGGAGTAGAGGTGCCCGGAGTTCACCCAGGGCTGGACTAGGGACAGCGCCGCTGGCGAGATGACCATGATGATGTTCTGCGCCTTTCCGTAGAACTGGCGTATCCACGCCTCCGGGCCCGTTATGTGGGCCGGCAAGTATGCCTTGAAGACGCCTATGGACGTGATCCGATTCGCAAGCTCAAGCTGTCCTAGGGGGGTCCCGTAGTGGTCCGTTACCATCTTCAGAGGGTTCTCAGCGAACGCCCCCATGCCGACCTCGTCCCCGGGCACGTAGCCCAGCATCACGTAGTCGACGCCGTACACCGCCCCAAGCGTGTCGATCTGGCCCAGGAGCTTCTCCGTCATAGCGGGACCCTCAACGACGAAGCTGACGAAGACGATCATCACCTTCCTGATGAAGAGGTGCTGAACGATGGCGTTCATGCCGGGCCCGATCTCGGCCCATGCCCCGGGCCCGTAGTCGACGGAGACGAGGACCATGTCCTCCGGCCCAAGGCCCTGCAGCAGGTTGTACGCCTTCACGGTCAGGGAGGACGCAGTCAGGGGGAACCCGAGGGGCCTCAAGGCGGGCAAGAAGCATCCCACCAGGACGGCTATGAATATCACCTGACGATAGTTTTGGCCAAGGAATTTCATTGCCATTTCATTCACCCCGTGTACGCCCTCTCGTACCCGAGCAGTATCCTTATGGCGATGGCGATGGTTCCGATGGCGACGCCGATTAGGATCCCGCGACTAGCGCCCATGGCGGGCACATTCAGGATCCAATTCGGCAGCGCCTCGAATCCCGGCAGTGCGAACTCGTAGAACGGGGCAAAGTATATGATCAGGATGAAGCCGGAGACCATCAGCAGGAGGGCGTCGAGGTTCCTGACCCTGAAGGCCCTGTACGCGCCGCTGACCTCATAGAACAGGGCGAAGCAGATGACTGAAGTAGCGATAGACGTGTATATCTCGCCGTACAGCCACCCCCTGACCTCTGGTCCAGCGTACATCGCGACGAACATCGCGATTATGGCGCCGAATATCAGGAAGCTGAATTGGTAACCCTTTGTCTTTCGGGATATCCTCCTGCCGTGGTAAAGGGCCATGGCGACGAAGCCCGTGCCGAGCGCGATGCTCGTCATGATCTGTATCCAGGTCGTGAGCTCTGTGTTCAATGCCGATATGACTGGAACGTTCAGATAGTATCCCAAGACGGATACCAGGAAGCACACGGCGAATATCAGCAGGGGAATCTCCCTCGATCTAGCCAAAGACATCCATCATCACCCTATACGCTAAGCCATGTTGCTATGTTGATGCCGAAGATGCCGCCCAGCATTATCAGGATAGAGAGAGCCACGACAAGTATCCGCACTATATCGGAGGCGAGTATGGAGCCCAGCTGGGCCTTCTCCCCGGAGACGTAGGCACCAGCGGCGAGTAGCTCCTCCCCCAGCAGCGAGTAGTCACAGAGGGAGGCGATGAACGGGATCTGGTAGAGCCTCCCGGTCCCGCCTATCTGCATGGCCCCTGCCCTCGCTCCCGCCTCGCAGATGACGACGGTCTCCCAGTAGAGAGCGCCCAGGACGAAGTTGGCCGCGGGCTTCTCCCGCTCATAGGTGCCGACGACCGCCGACTTCAGTGCGGGCTGCGTAGGCACGAAGGTGACCTGGTCCGACCTGTACCGCTCGCCATAAGCCGTCTTCACCATGTCCTCCGCAATCGGCACCGCCTCCGCCGCCACGGCAGCGATGTACTTGAACTCGGCCCCGTTCGAAGCGGACAACTTTGCAGCGTACCCGAGGAGGCTGAGCCCCGCCATGGTCATCGACATGTCCCCGCCGGTCAGGCGGCCAACACCCGTCGAGTAGTAGACTGGCCTGCCAGTCTCGACGGCCCTCCCGATGAGTTCGTTGAAGGCCTCGAGACCAGGTATCCTCCGTATCTTGGGCACCTCGCCTTTCACCGACCTGTAGATGAGATACACGAAGATGGCGATTGATATCAACAGCATTGCGAATGCAGAGTATAATCCAGTTTTCAACATGCAGAGAACCCTTTGTCTGTAGAATTTATAAGTTTTCTAGGTACCTTTATAATCCCTATGCCATTTTTGGGCTGCAAATAATCCACTAATTAGTATGCCGAAAATATTGGGCACACGCTACTCTATCCATCGTACCCCATTTGATTTGGTACGATATCATCACAAGAAGACGGAAAGAATTTTATTGTTTCTGATGCAGTGAATTTGGACTGAGATTGTCCTACGTAGAATCCAGAACGATTTTAATCGACGGTAGGACCCTGAAGATGGTCTCCAGGCTGATCGCCGACTACCCGGAGCTTGGGTACAAAACGGTGGACGAATTCGTTGTCGACGCGATAAAGGAGTTGCTCAAGAGGAAGGGGTTGGAGATCGGGCAGCTCCAGACCTGGATGAGGAAGGGCCCTCAGCACTAGGGGGTTTGATCTTTGGCCATCTTGGTCGCAGTCGGCGATGTGGAGTACAGCGGCATGTACTTCGGCCGGTTCGAGGAAAAATATCCTACACCCCGGCGCCTCGATGCCTGGTTCAGGGAGCACGCGGCCTCAACGGACTCTGGGCTGATCCTGGACTGGCTGCATAAGGCGGACATCGCGTTCGCGAACCTGGAGACAACCCTGGCGGCCCCCAAGCCGTATTACCATCCCAGGCCCTCGACGTACAGGTTCAGGGCGGATCCCTCGAGCGCCGAGGATCTGAGGTCCCTGGGGTTCGGTCTGGTCTCGCTCGCCAACAACCACGTTTTCGACTACGGAGAGTCCGCGTTCGTCGAGACACTGGAGGCCCTCAACGGCGCGGGCATAGAGCATGTCGGCGCGGGCCTGAACCTCGAAAAGGCGCTTTCACCCGTAGTCATGGACGCAGGGGGCCAGCGCGTCGCCTTCCTGGGGTTCGCCACAGTCTACCCCTTGGTCGGGGCCGCTTCGCACGACAGGCCGGGCATCGCGGCCATTCGCAACAAGATCGTCTACGAGTTCGAGTCCTTCAGGCTGCCGACGGACCTGCGTCCCGGTTACGCGTCGCTTCCGGTCATCAGGGAGGAGCCGGTGGAGCAGGACGTCATCAGAGTGCAGGAATGCATCAGGAATGCCAAGGCGAGCGTCGATTACGTTGTTGTATCAGTGCACTGGGGGAAGGAGTACGAGGACGTCCCCAGCAACGGCCAGAGAGAGCTCGGCCACAGGATGGTCGAGGCAGGCGCCGACCTGGTGGTCGGTCACCACCCGCACACGGCCCAGGCGATCGAGGCCTACAAGGAAGGGTACATCTTCTACAGCCTGGGGAACTTCGCGATGCAGGTGGAGTGGGATATCGCCCGCTGCGAGGTCTACATGAACGAGGCCTTCATGCTAAGGGTCGAAGTCGACGACGGGAAGGCAAAACGGGTGGAGATGCTCCCGACGAGGACCGACCGAACGGGGTTGCCCATGATCACGGAGGACCACGCAAACGTCGTAAGGCACCTCAGCGAAATATCTAGGCCCCTGAACGCATCGCTTACCCCACACAAACAGGGCGCATTGATAAAGCCCCCCACGTAGACTCGAGGGCCGAACCATTCGTTAATTCCCTCGAAACGGTGATTGAAGAAAGCCACCCCGCCGCCTCTAGGTATCAACGCCATTGTTTATCCTCCTCCCTCATGATTTGAAGGGAGTTAGCATTGGGGTCGTCGCCCGCTCAGAGGAGGAGAAGGAGAGGCACTATGAGGAGGGCCGTCATGTTCGTAAGCTTCATGAAGATGTTCAGCGAGGGGCCTGCAACGTCCTTCAGGGGATCCCCGATCGTGTCACCGGTGACGGCCGCGGCGTGGGTCGGCGTGCCCTTCATCCAGAACTCCCTCTCCACAAGCTTCTTCGCGTTGTCCCATATGCCTCCCCCGAAGGTGAAGAACGGGGAGAGGAGGGCGGATGTCGTCAAGCTCCCCAGGAGCATCGCGCCCAGCGCATACTTTCCGAGCAGCAAGCCGATGACGATCGGCGAAGCGAGGGCGAGTACCCCCGGAGCCACCATCTGGAGCAGGGCGTCCTTCGTGGCGATGTCGACGCATCTGGCGTAGTCCGGCCTCTCCCTGTGGTCCATGATGCCCGGCCTCTCGTTGAACTGCCTCCTCACCTCCGCCACGACCTTATAGGCCGTCGTAGCCGTGGCGCTGATGGCCATCGATGAGAAGAGAAAGGGGAAGGCCCCCCCGACGAGAAGCCCTATGATGATGATGGGGCTCGCCAGGCCCAGTCTTACGGAGGGGAGGCCGACGAGCTCGCTGTACGTCGCGAAGATGACGAGCGTGGAGAACGTGCCGCTGGCAGTCGCGAACGCCTTCGTGAACGCCTTCGTCGTGTTCCCCATTGCGTCGAGTTCATCGAGGGCCTCCATGTTCGTCTTAGTGCCCGACATCTCCGCGATGCCCGTCGCGTTGTCGCTGATGGGGCCGAAGGCGTCCCCCGACATGATGAAGCCTATGGCGAGGTCCGTCCCGATATTTGCTCCGACGAGGCCGTACAGGGAGCCGTTCGTGACCCAGTAGGAGAACATAATGGCGACGAGGACGCAGACGTATGGTAGGAAGGGGCTCTGCAGCGCGTAACCGAGGCCAGTGATGACGTTTATCGCTGAACCGTACTTCGAGGATTCGGCCACCCTTCTTATGGGCCGCCCGTTTATCCCGATGTAGTACTGGACGATGAGGCCCACGCCAAGGCTCGCTATGAGTCCGCTCACAACGGCGTAGAACACGCTGTCGCCTAGGAGGGCAGTCGATGAGAACCAAGCCCCAACGACGCAGAGCGCGGCAGTTAGGAACAGCCCGACGTTGTAAGACGTAATGGGCCTCATCTTCCCCCACCTCCTCGTCACGAAGATGCCTGCTATCGTCGCAAGGATGCCGGTGGCGCCCAGGGCGAGGGGGAAGAGCATCGCGTTCACGCCCTTCGAGCTGAGGAGAAGCGACCCGAGCAGCATGGCCGTTATGTAGTCGTCGCTGATCGACTCGAAGAGATCGGCCCCCCTTCCGGCGCAGTCCCCCACGTTGTCGCCGACCTGATCAGCTATGACGGCAGGATTCCGGATGTCGTCCTCAGGTATCCCGCGCTCGACCTTTCCAACGAGGTCGGCGCCGATGTCGGCGGCTTTCGTGAATATGCCCCCTCCAAGCTGGGCGAAAAGAGCCGCCAAGCTCGCACCGAAGCCAAATCCGATGACTAGGCTCGGCTCGCCATAGAACCAGATCAGGAGGCTCACTCCGATCAAGCTCAGGCCCGTGACGAGCAGACCCATCACGCCTCCTCCCCTGAACGCGATCATGAAAGCCCTTGAGGCGGAGGCTCTCGCCGCGTTCGTCGTCCTGACGTTTGCCTTCACTGCGACCATCATACCGACGTAGGCCGAGAGCATGCTCAACGACACGCCGGCGAAGAAGGACACTACGACCCTCGCATCCATGTAGAAGGCTGCGATGGGGATGGAGACAATCGAGCTGACTATGGCGATCGCCCTGTACTGCCTCCTCAGAAACGCATGCGCTCCCTCCTCGATGGCCCCCGCCACCGACATCATCTCTGGGGTTCCAGCGGGCTCTCTAATAATAGACCACGCTAAATAGGCGACCACAACGAGGGCAAGGAGGCCGGTAAGGAGAGCGAACAAGAGAAAGTCCATACGTCACCGCTCCTTGCCCCTTTCCCCGATTTCAGAGTGAGTAGCTCTTTCAAGCGTTTAATATAAAGATGTTGATTATCAGACTATTAAATCGTGTCTATAGGCGTTCTACCGAGCTGATTTGTAAAAATTTATAATATTACATAGCTATTTATACAGATCCGCACTGCACGCGTAGGGGCACCAAGGCATCGGCGAAGAGAGATAAAGACCCTTAGGAGAACTACGACCTAGAGAAGACGACATCGGCTCTGGCTGGAAGTGCCTAGAGCCTTACACGTGCCTCAGTGACCGCGCCGGGTCTGAATTCTTCACTGGGATTCTTCGTACCACATCAGTATATCTGGGTCGCAGCTGAACGACGCCCTCGCGTAAGACGATATGTCGTAGTATTGAAGCTTCAGCACGTGGAATCCCTGCCCCAGTTCCACCGTCACGCTTTTGGTGTGGTATAAATGTGAGTCCCAGTCGTTTATCCACTCCACGCCGTCGATATAAAGCCTTGAGCCGTCGTCGCTTCCTATCGTGAAGGCCACGGGCCCCTCTCGCTGCAGATTCACCTCCATGTAGGCCTCGAAGCCTATCATGTCGGAGTAATCATGAAACAGGCTTCTGGTCCCCCAGCTGTAATCAAACACCGGGGAAAACGCCGATGCCCCGACCTTTTCGTCCCACTGCAGGGATAGTGTCAGAGTGTACCAGTTCACCTCCCACTGTGCGAAGACGATTTTGGGGCCGGGATCCCCTTTGTCTCCCTTGGGCCCGACGGATCCCTGTTCCCCTTGCTGTCCTTGAGGCCCTTGAGGGCCCCTCAGCATCTCTCTTATTTGGGGAATGCCGGTTATGACCCCCGCCGTGAATATCGAGGAAAACACGACCGAAAGAAAGACTGCGGCCACAATCGTCCTATGTTCTTCCCTCATTTCGATTTCAATCCTTTTCTTTTTCAAACATTTAACTATTAATACACTATTTTCTCCCACTGGATTGTTAAGAAATTTTCCATCCTAGATACCGCAAAATGAAGAGAACGATCGATAGGCTCAATGCCCTCCTTTGTTCTTCGACTTACCGCTGTTCCAGTTCTTCCATCCGAATTTCCAATTTTTATTGAAGTCGTCCGCTTCATCGTCGTCCTCTGAGGCCCCATCCCAGGGTTTGCTCCCCCTTTTGCCGGGGTCGATCACCCTAATGGTGTCTTTCCCCTCGAAGGCTGTGCCGTCGTCGTAGGCTCCGGTCACCCTCATCTCGACCTCCTCGCCCACGTGCCCGATCAGGATCCTCTGCAGGGACGTCCTGCTGAACTTGACCATCAAGACGCCGTTCGCGACATTCCCCCAAAGGGCGGGAACGCTTTCGTCGCCGATCCTCAGTCTAACAGATTTAATGTTTATCTCTTCCGCGCTTCGGCCGGAGGGGGACGTGATGCGCAGCGTAACCCATCTCCCACTGCTCCTCAGGTTCAAAGTGTTTGGGCTCAAATCGACGCTCAGCGCCGTCACTTGCACGGTGAAGTGAATGGTCGAGTTCCTACCCGTTACTCCGAGCTCGTTCTCGGCCCAAGCGTAGAAGGTGTAGGCCCCGACCGGCAGATACTGCATCGCCGTCGGCTCCCTGTAGGTTCTGTTGGCCGCGTAAAACCATGCTCCAGCATCGTTCTTGACGTTGAACCAAACCTTCTTGACGCCGAATATGTCGTATGCAAATATCTTCACAGGGATGTTTATGTGCGTGTACGCTTTTGGCTCTGGTCTTATCACATTAATCTTGGGAGACCGAAGCTCGGTAATCACCAGCTCATTGTTCAATAGGACCTTATCGACATAAGCCTCCGAGGGCCCAAGCCAGTTGTCTACTTCGATCTGTATCTCAATCACAATCGTGTGCTCGTTGACTGGGGCATGCTGTGTCCCCCCGATGACCTCCACATCACCATCCTTGAAGTCCTCCAACTTACCGAAGTAGCCGCCAGCGTACGGGCCAGACAGCCCAGAGGCAAGCCAGAACACCGTGTCGTCGGAAACTAATGTAGTCCCTGCCTCACCGGAGTTTTTCTGGAAGGTCTCGAGCCAAGCGTTGTATGTTGGGTTGTAATAAGTTCCCCCGAGTCCGGGATCATAATGGCCATAGGGTTTACCTGGAGAAACGTAGGCATAGCCTGGGCCAACGTGTGGTTGATATGCAAACTCAGCCACTAGAGTGTTATCGGAAACCCCATTTTCATCCATATCTAGCAGCAGGTCGACATGAGGTGGATATCCTGATATTGCTCTCACCCACCATTTAATTGACGCTATGTCTTCAAGGGTTGTGCCCGCGGCGAGCCTGAGCCCTATCCGTCCCTCGTTTACCTCCTCAACCTTCGTCGCCTTGCCGGGCGCCTTCAAATGAACGGACCAAACACCTTCAAAGGCATAATCCTTCGACCACTCCGAGACGCCACTATTCAATTTTGTCAGTGTTGCCTTGCTAACCTGATCGTCATCCCCCGGGTACGCAAAAGCCATAAATGTCAAACCCGAGAGCGATATAAGCAAAGTTAGCACCAGCGCAAAATACTTACTTGAAATTCTTATCTTCGACATTTTACTTCGAGGCTAACTTAGGATATTTTGCTATTTTAGGAACCCTATGGAATGGTTTGAAACACGTGTTTCACATATGGAATTATTATCTATAAGTTCATGAATCAATTAATAACACGCAAATAGATAATTTTGTGGCATTTACGGTTGATCTGTGGCTGATCACGCTTAGAATCCCAATCCTCTTTGCGTCGCATGAACAACATTCACTATTGAGATCTTATCATGCCTTCGATCTAAAAATGTAGCGGGTCCGAAAAGGCTTTTTGGCAGGATTTGGTTCTCGACCCAAGACCCTCTGACTGTCGAAGCTAAACGTATCTCTGTAATTGGAGAGTAATGAATAAAAAACAAATCTGTCTTCAAAGAACTATATCTTCAACATTATGCATTATGAGAGAAAACACTCAATAAGGCAAATGTTTTGATGCCTAAAAAGCGTTCGTACAAGCGTTTCAAAGCCTAGTGAAGCGTGGTGATTATTGAGGCATCTCAAGGCTGATATTGTGGGGTGGGAGATGTTCAGGAGATCGATGGTGGTGCTTGGGCTCTGAGCGCCGACAGGCGGATAACGCTGCTCAATGTCTCCCTTTCCTCTTTCCTCACCCCCTTCTCTGGCTCGAGCTTCAGCATAGCCCTCCCGAGCATCAGCAGCGAGTTTGGCCTGGACGCGGTCGCCATGAACTGGGCGTCTCTTGCCTTCCTACTCAGCTCCGCCGTCTTCCTGATACCCTTCGGCAAGCTTGCGGACATGCACGGTAGGAAGAGGGTCTACACTCTGGGTATCGCCGTCTTCACCCTCTCCTCGGCACTGCTCGCCGCCTGCCCATCCTCCGCGGCCATCGTACCCCTAAGGGCCCTCCAAGGGATCGGGAGCGCCATGGTCTTCGGGACAGGGGTCGCCATACTCGTCTCATCGAGTAGCCCGGCAGAGAGGGGGTCAACGCTCGGCATCTACTCCGCCTCCGTCTACGCCGGGCTGTCCGTCGGGCCCTTTCTGGGCGGCTACATGACCCAGAACCTGGGCTGGAGGAGCATCTTCGTCTTCAACGTAGTGCTCGGCCTATCCATAATCCTACTCACCATCGCTAGGATGCGCGGAGAGTGGCGGGAGGATGGGGAAAAGAGATTTGACCTTATGGGCTCGGCGGCGTACGGCGCTATGTTCTTTGCCCTGATGTACGGTTTCTCAAAGATCCCCCAGGCTGAGAGCATCCCACCAATAGTTCTCAGCCTACTGCTCGCCGCCTGCCTCTTGTACGTTGAGCGTAGGGCCGAGAACCCAGTTCTCGACGTGAGGCTCTTCACGGGGAACAGGGCCTTCGTCCTCTCGAACCTGGCCGCCCTGGTCAACTACAGCGCCACCTACTCCGTGACCTTCCTGTTGAGCCTTTACCTCCAGTTCCTGAAGGCAATGACACCCCAGCAGGCCGGGGTTGTAATGATCTCCTCGCCTGTATTGCAGGCCCTGATCTCCCCGTTGGCGGGCAGGCTAAGCGACAGGGTGAAGCCGGCCAGTATCGCCACGATCGGGATGGCGGTCACCACATTTTCCCTCTTACCATTCGTCTTCCTCTCCGAGGGCACGCCCGTCGCGGGCGTCTCCGGCAGCCTCGCCCTCCTAGGGGTCGGGCTCGCGCTCTTCTCGTCCCCGAACACAAACTACATCATGGGCTCTGTGGACAGGAGGCTCTACGGGGTCGCCTCCTCCATCGTCGGTACCATGAGGTTGACAGGCCAGATGCTGAGCCAGGGAACGGCCATGATGACGTTCGCCCTGTACCTGGGAGCCGAGGAGATCACACAGCCATTGTTCCCCCAACTCCTCTCAAGCATCAGGGCCTGTTTCGTCATATTCTTCTTCTTGTGCACGCTGGGAGTAGTCGCCTCCAGCGTCGGGAGAAGATACTCTCCCTAGATAAGTGAGCCAATGGGCCCATCAACCGATCATGGCGCTGAGGGTAGATGCGAAGCCTTTCCCTCGACGGTCTCCTTCACCAGGACCAGGAGCGCCGTCGTCGACAGGAAGCCAAGAGCGGCGTTCATGAAGAAGGGTACTCCATAGCCCGGCACGCTCAGACCGAGGACGCTGAAATGGGAATATCTTAGCTCGCTGTATATCCACGTGCCCAGTATCGGGCTGACGACGTCCCCGGCAGTGAAGGCCGTCCCGAAGTACCCGAAGAACCTGCCCCTTACCTCAGGTGGGACTACGTCTGCCCTGAGGGCCCTGAAGGCCGGCATGCTGACATTGAAGCCGAGGCTTCTGACGCTCATCGCGACCCCCGCCTGGGTGACGCTTCCGGTTAAAGGCAGCACGACGCCGGAGGCCTGGGAGGCGTAGTTCCCGATGGCGATCAGGGGCTTGCGCCCCAACCTGTCAGAGGCCCTGCCTGCGACGTAGCTGGCGAAGAGGCCGACGAACCCGCTGATGCTCAGCAGGGCCCCAATCCCGACCGGCTCTATGCCGAATTTATCGTTGTAGAAGAGCACCATTATGGGCATTATGAATCCCACGCCTATCCCGTCGACGAAGGCTGTGACCAGCATCACCTTGAGAGAGAGGGGGAGGGAGACCTTCTCCTTCTTCTCACCGAAGTCGTTGACTGGGGCACTCGGATGGAAGGTTTTCTCAGGCTCACGGACAAAGACGAACACAAGGATCAATGCGAGCACAGCAAGCCCCGAGTCGACGAAGTATGGAACCCTGTAGCTGTCCAGCACGCTCAGCCCGAAGCTCATCGAGGCCCACTGTATCATGCCCCCCGTAATGGGGCCTATGTTCCTCCCGATCATTCCCGTGGACATAACAAAGCCGCTCGCCTCCCCCCTCATGCTCGGGGGCGTCAAATCGATCAGGAGGGCCTCCGCAGAGAGCATGGCGGCCGAGGAGACGGCGCCGTTGATGAACCTCACGAGTAGGAGCCACTGCCACGACGGCACCACACCGGTCAGGATGCCGAACATCACATCCCCAATTATCCCGAGCATCAATACCCTCTTCCTTCCGTACTTGTCGGAGAAGGCGCCGAACTGTGGGGACATGATGGCCATGGAGAGCATGAAGCTGCTCGTGAAGAGGCCGATCGAGGCGACCGAGGCACCGAGGCCGATAACGTAGTTTGGGAAGAAGGAGAGGGGGAGAGCGAACGCCAGGGACTCTATCAGCTGAACGCCGCCCAGAACCAGGATTTGCCTCGAAAAGATGACCCTACTCATCTTTGTCGTCGCCCGAGAGTGTCCTAACAGTCATTGACCGATTATAAAAGCAATTCCGGAAGGGCCTCCATCTGCCCCTGAAAACATCACACATAACGAGTCAAAAGAAGAGAGACGATGACCCAATTTTTGCTTGTAAGGGCCTTAGCGTATGAGGGATTTGAATCCCAGACATTCGGCTCTCAGAGAAGATATTATCTAAACCGATCATCGGTGACTCAAATCAGGATCAATTCGCGTTGGAGGCGGATCGATCAGATGACTTTTTTCAAGGCGTTCCGGAGGCTCATTAGGGCCTGGGCCTTCTCGTTTTCGGTGTTGAGCTTGTAGGCAACCGAGACCTTTCCTATCTTGCAGTCGGTCACCAGGCTCCTCTCCAAAAGCGTCGGCATCACCGGCGAGACGCTTCCCGGGTTTTTGCCGACCCTCCGAGCGATCTCCCTGAGGTTCATCCACTGGTTTGGGTACTCGAGGAGGATGTCCAGCACGAGGAGGAAGATGGACGGGCCCAGGGTCTCGTTCAGCACGCCTTCCATACGCTTTATCAACCCCCCGATTGCTGAAAAATGTAACCCCTTAATCCCAACATATGTTTGGATTTAAAAACATTTATATACATTTTCAAACAATTTCTCGGGTCTGATGAAAACCGTTAGGCTTGGAAGGACAGGGTTGATGGTCTCGAGGGTCGGGATGGGCGGCATACCGATCACGCGCACCCCGCTGGAGGACGTGCCCAAGGTCGTAGGGCGCGCCCTCGACCTCGGCGTCAACCTGATCGACACGGCCGTCGGTTACTCGACGAGCGAGGAGCGGATCGGCATCGGCGTGGCCGGCCGCCGTGACGAGGTGTTCCTCGCAACCAAGACGCCAGCCAGGGATGCGAGGACCGCCCGGGACCACCTGGAGATCAGCCTCAAGAGGTTTGGAACGGATCACATCGATATCTGGCAGTTCCACGGCGTCTCAAGCGAGGATTGGAAGAAGATATTGGGACCCGGGGGGGCGATGGAGGCGGCGAAGGAGGCCCTTAGAGCCGGGAAGGTTGGGCACATCGGGGCTTCCAGCCACAACTTCGAGGCGGCCGAGATGCTGATAGCCTCAGGGGCTATCGAGACCATCCAGTTCCCCTTCAACTTCGTGACCCCAGAGGCAGAGAGGCTTGTGAAGCTCGCGGAAGAGCACGACGTCGGGTTCATCGCCATGAAGCCCTTCGCGGGGAGGGTGCTCACCGACAACGTGGGCCTCGCGATCAGGTACCTCCTCCAGTTCGACAACGTGATCCCCATCCCAGGCGTCGAGAAGGCCGAGGAGATCGAGGAGATCGTCGGCTTGGCAGAGGCGCCCAAACCGATCACGAAGGCCGAGAGGAAGCTGATGGCTGAGATCAAGGAGGGGCTGGGAAGCCGATACTGCCGACAGTGCGAGTACTGCCTCCCCTGCCCCCAGGGGGTGTTCATCCCGGGAATCCTCTACCTCAAGCGGCTGTACGAGTTATGGCCTCAAGAGAGGTTCTTCTCGTGGAAGTACGTATCCGACTCGGTAGCCAGCGCCGAGGGGTGCGTGAAATGCGGCGCCTGCGAGGAGAGGTGCCTGTTCAGGCTCCCGATCAGGGAGATGATAGACGAGAACATAGAGTTCTACAACGGAGTGGCCAAGGGAAGGGCTGAGCAATAGACGCTCCTCATTTGAGGAGGCGATTCAAAATGGATAACGCGGCTAGCCATCTGTAAAGACAGAGGCGTACGGCTCATACTCTCTTCGTTGATCTTGGCGGTCTCATCGACAGACCTGTCTCCGAAAGCCTTATACCCAGTGGTAGGGTATAGCGTGTTTTCTCTCCGCCAAAAGGGCCAAATAACAAGTAGCTTGTTATTCCGTTTTTTCCAGGCCTTTGGCGTGCTCTGGGGATTATGGGCTTGCAGACCGGCTTGGCCTTCCATGTGCGCGAGCATCGTATGAGAAACGGCTTCTCACGCCCACTAAAGAGGATGAACGGAGCCGCCAAAACACCGTCGGTAAATTATATAGTATCGCGCGCACAGAACTAGAACTAGTCATTAAGGATCTGGGGTGGTGAGGGCTATGGACTATGACATCGTGATCAAGGGCGGAAGGGTTGTTGACGGAACCGGCGGCCCCTGGTTCAGAGGGGGCGTCGCGATAGGCGGTGAAAGGATAGTCCGAGTTGGGGGCGTGGATCAGATCGAGGCGGACGAGGTCATAGACGCCAGGGGCCTCGTGGCCTCACCGGGCTTCATCGACATACACTCCCACAGCGACTTCACCCTGCTTGAGAACCCCCAGGCGGACAGCTTCGTCCGCCAGGGGATCACCACCGTCATAAACGGTAACTGCGGCTTCTCGGCGGCGCCCCTCAACGAGGTGGGAAGGGGGATCCTGGAGAAGACAATGGGCGTCGAGCTAAGCTGGCTGTCGACGGCAGAGTACTTGTCAAGGCTCGACGAACGGGGGGTGGCGATCAACGCGGGGACCTTCACGGGGCTCACGAACCTCCTTGTCTCGGCCATGGGGCTGGACGCCTGGGACAGTTCGCCCACACCGGATGAGATGGAGACGATGAAGGAGATGCTCGCCCAGGCCCTGCGCGAGGGGTCGTTCGGGCTCTCCTCGGGCCTGGAGTACGACCCCCAGCCGCTGGTTGAAACCGATGTGCTCGTCGAGCTCTGCCGCGTGATGGCCGAGCACGGGGGCATATACGCAACCCATGTCAGAAGTAGAGATGTCCAGGTCGTGGCGGCGGCCGAAGAGGCCGCTGCGATAGGCGAGCGGGCCGGCGTCCCGGTCGAGGGGGTGCACTGGGGCGCAAGGTTCCCCTCGGACGGCAAGGCGGTGCACATCGTTGAGGTGGTCGAGGCCGCCAGGGAGAGGGGGGTGGACATGGCCTTCAACCAGGTCCCGTGGACGATCGACGAGAACGGAGTCGGGTGGTGCGGCTGCTCCCTGATCGAACCCATAACAATGGGCTCAGAATACACGAAGAAGGGCGGCAGGGTCACGCTCGAGATGCTGAAGGACCGCGGGGTCGTCGAGCGCCTGAAACAGGATCTCCCGAACCGCCAATACGGCCCAATACTCGCAGGGAGGCGGGGCCTACTAGACTCCTGGGACAGGGTCCTCCTCGCCCACTGCGAGAAGAGCCCCCAGTTCAACGGGAGGAGCCTCAAGGAGATCGGGGATTCGATGGGCAAGGACCCCTTCGACGCCCTCATCGACATCCTCGTCGCCGATGGGAAGGGCTTCGAGAGGGTCTGGGGGGCAGTGGGGATCACTAGCCTCTGGGATACAGAGGCATCCCTCCTCCATCCCCACTGCTCCGTGACGATCGACTCCGCCAACGACTCAACCTCGGGACCCCTATCCGAGAGGCCGATAGGAGAGTCCACGACGAGGGCCTACGGTCAATTCCCCTACTTCTTCAGGAAGTGGGTTGTGGAGGATCGAGTCCTCAGCCTCGAGGACGCAGTGAGGAAGTGCACAGGCCTCCCCGCCCAGAGGGTGAGGCTCATGGACAGGGGCCTCCTCAGGCCCGGGATGCGGGCAGACGTCGTCGTGTGGGACCCCACGAGGATCAAGAACAACGCTACGTGGGAGAACCCCCGGAGGTACCCCGACGGCATTCACGTGGTCATCGTGAATGGGGAGGTCGTCGTGGAGGACAACGTCCACACCGGCGCTCTGGGGGGTGAGGCCCTTCGTTCCACCTGGGCGAATGGTGAGGAATAATATTCATGAAGATAGGGCTGCAGGTCCCCCGCTTCGACTGGCCGGGGAGCCCGAGGAACATAGGGTCCAAGCTGGTCGAGATCGCCAGGGCCGCAGACGGCGCTGGATTCTCCAGCCTCTGGCTGATGGACCACTTCTTCGGGATAGAACAGGGCTACGGCCCGCCTGAGGCCCCAATGCTCGAGGGATACTCCGCCATCTCCTATCTCGCCGCCGTCACTCGACGGGTCAGGCTCGGCCTGATGGTCACGGGGAGCTTCTACCGCCACCCGGGGCTGCTGGTCAAGATGGTCACGACCCTCGACGTCCTCTCCGGGGGGAGGGCCTGCCTTGGGATAGGCGCCGGCTGGTATGAGCGCGAGGCGAGGGGCCTGGGGGTGCCTTTCCCTGCGTCGAAGGGCGAGCGGATCGGGCGCCTCAGGGAGACCCTCCAGATAGCCAAGCACATGTGGAGGGGGAACACGTCGCCTTTCGTAGGCAGGTATTACCGGCTCGAGG
>CAZPMB010000033.1:0-13335 GCA_964587735.1 uncultured Candidatus Bathyarchaeia archaeon
GTCGAGGCGAGCTTCTCCGCCCCGGACCACGTCAGGATGGGCCTCGACTACGGCCTCATGCTAGATGCGATCAACAGGGGCGTCCGCAGAGCAAAGCGAGATTTCGGAATAGAATGCAACCTGAGGATCGACCTCGTCCGCAACTATGGACCCGGGGTGGGGATGGAAGTACTCGACTGGATAGAGAGAAAGAGCGACAACATTGTCTCCATCGACATCGGCGGGAGCGAGCGGGAGTTCCCCCCGGAGCCATACGAGGAGGTCTACGCGAGGGCGGGGGAGATGGGGCTCCACCTCGTCGCCCACGCCGGGGAGGCGGCCGGGCCCGAGAGCATCTGGGGCGCCGTAAAGAGGCTACACGTTGAGCGTATCGGTCATGGTGTCGCTGCGAGGAGTGATCAGGCGCTCATGGAGCTGCTGGGGAGAGAGGGGATCACGATAGAGGCGTGTCCTATAAGCAACGTGAGGACTTGCGCTGTACCCTCGGTAAGCGAGCACCCCATCAAAGGTTTCTTCGACAGGGGCATCAGGGTGACCGTGAGCAGCGACGACCCCTCCATGTTCGGGACTGACATGAACAACGAGTATATCCAGCTCCACAGAGGCCTTGGGTTTACTGTCCCCGAGCTCTTCCAGCTGAGCCTCAACGCCGTGGACTCGTCCTTCCTGCCCGACGGCAGGAGGCGGGAGCTCAAGAGGGACTTCGTGGAGGAGTACTCCGGGCTCATCGAGGATTATGATGCTTCCCTGAAGCCATGATGAGTTGCCTAATTCGGTGAGATCCGAGCGTCAGCTTTTTCACATTTCAGCTATGTTACCATACTCGTTAGCATTGGGAGCCACCGAACTTCCTGGCAACGGGCTGACGAAGTTTGAGAGGAGGTACAAGGAGGACATCGCCTGGCTGTTCTCCCAAAGGAGGTTCGGGGAGAGGCATGACCTCGAGCGTTTTAGGCGCCTCCTCGAGAGGATCGGGAGCCCCCAGGATGACTTCAAGTCGATCCATATTACTGGGACGAGCGGAAAGGGCTCAACTACGGCCATGGTTGCGTCGATTCTCAGGGCGGCGGGGTACAGGGTCGGCATGTTCACCTCCCCCCACCTCACCACCTTCACGGAGCGCATCCAGGTAAACGGGGAACAGATACCTGTACGGGACGTGGTTAGGCTCATCGAGGAGATCCGCCTCATCGCCGTGGAGATGACCGGGGAGCCGGAGCTGAGGCGCCCCAAATTCTTCGAGATAGTTACAGCGATGGGTTTCAAGTACTTCTCCGAGAAGGGTGTCGATTTCGCAGTCTTAGAGGCGGGGATGGGCGGAAAACTCGACCCAACGAACGTCGTAAGGCCCCTTATCTCCGTTATAACCAACGTCAGCCTAGAGCACACCGAGGCCCTGGGGGACACCGTGCTAGAGATAGCCGAGAACAAGGCCGGGATCATCAAGGAGGGCGGCACCCTGATCACAGCGACCTCCGACGACGACGTCTTCCGCCTCTTCAGGGAGACTTGCGAGAGGGTCGGCTCCAGGATATACAGGGTCGGCGAGGACATCAGGTTCAAGAAGCTGGGCTCCAGTCACGAAGGGCAGAGATTCAGGCTAGACGGGTTAAGCCAGACTTTTGAAGAGCTCACGATACCTCTTCTGGGGGATTTCCAGCTGCTGAACGCCGCCTGCGCCGTGGGGGCGGTTGAGGCCCTGAGGTTCTACGGGACGGAGGTGGCGGCGGAAGCGGTGGCGAGGGGCCTCAGCGAGGTGAGTTGGCCCGGGAGGCTCGAGGTAATGGAGCGGCACCCCCTCGTGGTCCTCGACGGGGCAAAGGATGTGGAGGCCTTCAGGGCCCTCAAGGAGGCGTTACTCAAGGACTTCAAATACGAAAGGCTCGTCGCAGTGGTGAGCATATCCTCCGAAAAGAAGATACCGGAGATGATCGAGCAGCTGGCCCAGGTCGTTGACATCTTCGTGTTCACTGCCCATGGGGTGATGGGGAGGGCCGCGGATCCGACAAGTTTGGGAAGGGAGGCGGAGAAGTTCTCTAAGCCATATGAGGTCGTCGAGGACGTGAGGAGGGCCGTTTACAGGGCGAAGGACCTCGCGGGGGAGGACGGGATGGTCATTATTACGGGCTCGGTGTTTCTCGTAGGCGAGGCGAGGGAGATCTGGCACAGGCCAAGCCACACATACTATCGCCTCGAGCGCTAGGGTTGAACTCTGGAAATATTTGTACTATCAACCGGCCCTTTGAATAATCCTCCCAACAGCTATGACTAGGGTCTTAATGATGTCCGTGCCATGCCGTTCCCCGGAATGCCCATCACGATCATGGCTGCTGGCCATTGTGTATAGGAAAAGGAGATAAGCAAGTTGCCTGTTTCTAACCTGTTAAACAGAGGTGTTCTGAACTCAACGAGAATAAGGATAAGGGACACAAGTTCCCGAAGGACAGGCCAGTCCTCGTGACGTGCGGCCTCCCGTACGTTAACGGCCCCTGTCACATCGCTCACCTGCGGACCTACGTGCCGGCTGACATCTTCGTCAGGTTCCTCAGGAAGATGGGGCAGGAGGTGGTATTCGTTTGCGGCTCCGACACCCACGGAACGCCGATAACCGTGAAGGCTGAGGAAGAGGGGGTCACGCCGCAGGAGATCGTAGAGAAGTACCACAGGCACTTCGTCGAGCTCTTCCCGAAGATCGGGGTCTTCTTCGACAACTACGGAAGCACCGACGACCCCCTGAACCACAACAGGACAACACAGATTGTCAGAGCCCTGATGGAGAACGGGTACGTCTACGAGAGGCCGCTGAAACTCCCATACTGCCCTACATGCGGTCGCTTCCTCCCGGACAGGTACCAGAGGGGGACCTGCCCCTACTGCGGAGCCTCGGCCAGGGGCGACGAGTGCGACCAGGGGTGCGGGCGGTACCTCGAGCCAGGGGAGCTATTAGACCCAAGGTGCAGCGTCTGCGGGACGAAGCCCAAGATGAGGGAGACCCGCCACTACTTCCTGAGGCTCACAGCCTTCGAGGGTTTCCTCAGGGACTACCTGCCCCGGATGGACGGCACCGAAACCGCAAGGAACTACGCCCTCCAGTGGGTGGAAAAGGGCCTGAGGGACTGGAACATAACCCGGAACCTCGATTGGGGAGTCAAGTTCCCGGGGGAGCCGGGTCTCGTCCTCTACGTCTGGGTCGACGCCCCCATCGGATACATCAGCTCAACGGAGGAGTGGGCCCGCAGGACCGGGGGAGACTGGGAGTACTTCTGGAAGGGCCCAGGCTACCTGATCCACTTCATAGGGGGAGACATCATATACCACCACTGCCTCTTCTGGCCGTCAATGCTGAAGGGCTCAGGCTACAGCGTGCCGTACGCCGTCGCGGCCTCGGGCATGGTCAGGGTCGAGGGGAGGAAGTTCTCCAAGAGCCGAGGATATGTTCTCTGGGTTGAGGAGGACTACCTGGACAAGGGGCTCGACCCCGACGCCCTAAGGTACTACGTCGCCTCATACACCGGCTACACTAGGGACCTCGACTTCGCATGGTCGTCGTACGGAGAGAAGGTGAACAAGGAGCTCGTAGGCACCTTAGGCAACTTCATCTACAGGACGCTGCTGTTCGCCCATCGAAAGTACAGGGTCATACCAGAGGGGCAGGTCGAGCCCGAGGTCAGGGAAGAGGTCGAGAACGCCATCGAGGCCATCAGGGAGGGCTTAGATGGATACGAGTTCAAGAAGATCGCAGACGCAGTCATCGCCCTTGCGGCCTACGGAAACAGGTACCTTCAGACCAGTGAGCCCTGGAACATCATCGAGGAGGACTCCGAGGGGGCGAGGCAGGCCATCCACAACTGCCTGTGGATCGCGAAGGCCCTTGCGGTTCTGATGGAGCCAGTGATGCCCGGGAAGGCCGGAACCTTGCTGGACCAACTCGGCGAGTCAAGCAGGGACGTACCACTCGCCGAGGCGCTGGAACCCCTTGAAGCCGGGACGCCGCTGAAAAAGCCTACGCCCCTCTTCGAGCAGATCCCTGACGAGATGGTGTCCAGCCTCACGGAGTTGGCCGTCGAACGCATCGCAAAGGCCAGGGGCTGAAGACCGACACGGGAGTCCGGGCATGAAGCTGCGCATTGACCTCCACGTCCATAGCGTCCAAAGCGATGACAGCCGGGTAACCCTTGAAGACGCCTTCCGGCGATGCAGGGAGGAGGGGCTGGACGGGTTCGCCCTCACGGACCACGACACCATGACAGAGATCCCCGACGAGAAAAAGGACGATGGCCTCATTGTAGTACCCGGGGTTGAGATCACCGCCATGGGCGCGCACATAATCGCCATGGACATCGGCGATGGGGTCCCCAAGGGTCTATCCATTCACGAGACTGTCGACCGGATCCACGGCCAGGGTGGGATCGCCATTATCGCCCACCCGTACTCCGCCTTCAGGACATGGATAAACGCAAGGGAGATCGAGAATACCCCGTTCGACTGCGTCGAGGTGGCCAACGCCTACCAGTTCCCCTACGGATGGATGCTGGAGAAGAACAAGGCCCTGGCTGAGAGGATCGGTTTGCCGATGACGGGGGGCAGCGACGCCCACATACAGAGGACCGTTGGCCGGGCCTACACAATCATCGAAGCCGATTCAAAGGACGTTGAAGGCATCCTCCGCGCGCTGAGGAGGGGGGAAACCGAGGCTGTTGGAAGGGGGATAACCCTGGCTGAGAGGCTGAGGCTCGTGAAGGACTGACCAGAAAAAGGGTTTGGAACTCACCTGAACGCGCTCGGGCTCTCCATGTTGTAGAGGCCTAGGTCTATCTTTAGGGGCGTCTCTTTCCCGGCGAAGGGCTCCATGTTGTAAAGGTGGATCTCCGGGACGTCGAAGCCGCTCAGAAGCTGTGGGGACCTGATGCCGGTCAGGACGAGGGTGACCCTGAGCATGTCGTTCATGTTTGGGTCGACCCTTGCTCCCCAGATGACCATCGCCTTGTCGTCCATCATCTCAGTCACGTACTCCGCTGCCCGCACAGCCTCCCCCAGGCTCATGTCCTCGCCCCCGCTGACGTGTATCAGGGCGCCGTCAGCCCCGCTGTAGTCTACGTCCAGAAGCATGTGCTGGAGGGCGTTCCTCGCTGCCTCCTCTGCCCGCTCCGGGGAGTTGCTCTGGCCCATTCCGACGATGGCGACGTCTCCCTTGGTCATGATGGTGCGAAAGTCCGCGAAGTCGAGGTTGATCAGGCTGGGAAGCGCGATCGTCTCGATGATGCCCTTCACCATGTTCGCGAGGATGCTGTCGGCGAAGGTGAAGGCCGTGTTTATGGGGAGCTGAGGCACGAGGTCCATCAGCTTGTTGTTGTCGATGATGACTGTAGTGTGAGTCGCCTTCCTCAGCTCGTTAAGACCATTGATCGCGAAGTCGAACCTGCCTTTCTCGTGCCTGAAGGGCATCGTTACGACGCCCACGACGATGGCTCCCTTTTCCTTGGCGATCTCTGCCACAACTGGAGCCGCCCCAGTTCCAGTGCCACCGCCCAGGCCAGCGGCGACGAACACGATATCTGCCCCAGTGACGAGGCGATCTATCAGCTCCGTGCTCTCTAACATGGCGTCCCTACCGACGCCAGGTTTGTTTCCTGCCCCGAGGCCCCTTGTGACCTTCTCTCCGATGAGGATCTTCTTGTCGGCGTGGATTATGTTCAGGTGCTGGACGTCTGTGTTGACGGCGATGCACTCGGCGCCACTCATTCCCGTTTTCATCAACCTGTCTACTGTGTTGTTGCCACACCCTCCGACTCCGATGATGACGATCTTGCACTCGCCGGGCCTCCTCAGCCCCTTTGTGTCGAGCTCGTGGCGTGTCCAGCTCAGCGCCTTCTCCATGAGAACCATTTTCTCATATCCCCTCAGATGCTACCGCGAAGCGTTGTCTCTACAATACTCAGATTGTCTCATCTGAGTCGGTATCATCTGAATCTTGTTAGACTACTACAGAGGCCCTAATAACACCTAGGAAACGTAGAAATGAACAAATTAACAAAAACATTATAATCAGATAAAAATTATTCCTTAAATATTAATAAATATTTACATAATTCGCTGTTTATTATCTGAATAAAGCCCAAAAATGCCTTTTTTCAAAAATGGATACGCGTAATTCTTACTTAACAAACGCTGGAACTTTACAAATATAATAAAAAATGAGATCGATATTCCTTCGCCATTGCCAAAATGGGATGCCTAAAAATCATATATAAAATTATCGATTTTCGAGATTTTCGAACAATTAAAAGAAAAAAATAGATGTGATCTAAAAGCTTCAGCCCGCACCGTTTATTTAGATAAATGCACTCCATGTGAGGGGGCGTGGGTTGCCTGGCGAGGGTCTACGTTGAGGTTTACGGCTGCAGCGCCAACGTTGCCGACTCGGAGATGGTTTCCGGCCTCTTGGTGGAAGCGGGCCATGCAATCGTCGATGGACAAGAGGGCTCGGACGCCTGCGTCGTCATGACCTGCACGGTTAAGACGCCAACTGAGCGCAAGATTTTGAAACGAATTCGGGGGCTCTCGGAGGCCGGCGCTCCACTCGTTGTAGCGGGCTGCATGCCCAAGGCCCAGAGGGAGTTGGTCGCCGAGACAGCCCCCCATGCCAGCATGATTGGTCCCAATGATCTGCTTGAGGTTGTTGACGTGGTCGAGGCGGCCCTATGCGGCGGAAGGGTTGAGGCAATTGGCGAAAAGCCGATCGACAAGACCTGTCTTCCAAGGGTCAGGGCCAACCCCGTCGTTCACATCGCCCCAATCTCATCGGGCTGCCTCGGCTGCTGCAGCTACTGTATTGTAAGGCGCGCCAGAGGAGCCCTCCACTCGTACCCGGCCGAGTCGATCTTGGAGGACGCCGGAATGGCCATTATGGAGGGCTGCAGGGAGATCTGGGTCACCTCTGAGGATGCCGCCGCATACCGCTGGGGGGATGTCCGACTACCGCAGCTCTTGGGCGAGCTCAGCGGGCTGGATGGCAGGTTCTATATCAGGGTCGGGATGATGAACCCTGACCGTGCGGAGCCGATCCTGGACGAGCTCATCGAGGCCTACGGCTCGGAGAAGGTCTTCAAGTTCCTCCATCTCCCGGTACAGTCTGGGAACGACGAGGTGCTCTGTAGGATGAGGCGGGGTTACACGGTCGACGGCTTCATGGACATCTTGAGCCGGTTCAGGGAGTCGTTTCCACGGCTGAGCCTTTCGACGGACGTCATATGCGGTTTCCCTGGTGAGACGGAGGAGCAGTTCATGGACTCAATGAGGCTTGTGGAGAGCGTCGAGCCCGACGTGCTCAACATCTCCAGGTTCTGGCCCCGGCCCGGGACTGAGGCGGAGGGGATGGCGGGCCAGCTCCACGGCAGGGAGACGAAGACGAGGTCGAGGGCGCTCTCGGCCCTCTGGAGGCGCATGTCGCTCGAAGGGAGCCTGGACTGGGTCGGGTGGAGAGGCGAGATCCTCGTCGACGAGGCGGGCAAGGGAGATAGCGTGGTGGGCAGGAATTACGCCTACAAGCCTGTGGTGCTCCACGAGCCTAGGGTAGGACTCGGAGAATTTGTGGAGATAGAAGTCACGGGAGCCGGCGGTGGCTACATGTCTGGGAAAGCCATCTCGTAACCTTGTTCGGGTCCTATTTGAGTCCTTCAGAGCCCCTTGTGGCAGGCGACCCATCGCTCGGGGCCCACTTTAACAAGCTCCGGCTCCTCGCTCAGGCATGTCGCGCCCGCTTCCTTGCACCGCGGCCTGAACCTGCACCCCTCCGGGAGCTTGATGGGCGTCGGAGTCTCCCCCTTTATCATGATCCTCTCCCTGCTCGCCATCGGGTCGGGGATGGGGACGTTGCTGATCAGGGCTTCCGTGTAGGGGTGGATCGGCTCGCCGATGACCTCGTCCATTGGCCCCCTCTCCACGACCCTACCGAGGTACATTATCATCAGCTTGTCCCCGACGTAGCGGGCCTGGGCCAGGTCGTGGGTTATGTAGAGGAAGGTGAGGTCGTATTTTCTGCGCAGATCTTGGAGCAGGTTCAGTATCTCGGTCCTGATAGAGGCGTCGAGCATGGAGACGGGCTCGTCCGCCACTATGAACCTCGGCTCGAGCATCAGCGACCTGGCGATAGCCACCCTCTGCCTCTGACCGCCGCTGAGCTCGTGGGGGAACCTCCTGATGAACTCCCTTATGGGGACGAGCCTGACGTCGTCGAGGACCTTCTCGACCCTTTCCCTCACATCGCGATAGCCCTCGGCGACCCTGTTCACCTCGAGGGGCTCTGCGAGGATGCCGAAGACGTCCATGCGGGGGTCGAGGGACTCGTACGGGTCCTGGAATATCATCTGCATCTCGGGGCGCATCTCCCTGAGCTCTCGCCCACTGAGGGAGAAGATGTCGACCCCGTGGAGGAGGACTTGACCGCCCGTCGGCTCTATTAACCTCAGGACCAGCCTCCCGGTCGTCGTCTTCCCGCATCCGCTCTCCCCGGCCAGGCAGAGGACCTCGCCCTTCTCTATCTCGAAGCTCACCCCGTCGACTGCCCTCACGTACTCCTGCTTCCTGGAGAGGAGGCCGGCCCTCCTCGTGAACCACTTCTTCAGGTCTCTGACGACCAGCTCTTCGGACATCAGCTACCCCCCGTTCTCAGGTAGTTCCTGAGCTCGTCGGCGAAGTGGCAGGCGACGTTGTGCCCGTCCCCCTTATCCAGGTAATCGGGCTCCTCCTTGCCGCATATGTCCTTGGCGTACCTGCACCTCGGGTGGAACCTGCACCCCTTCGGGGGGTCGATGAGGTTCGGTGGGGCGCCCCTGATAAAGCTCAGCGCTTTCCTCTCGCCCACGATGCTGGGGTAGGCCCCGATGAGGGCGCTCGTGTAGGGGTGGAGGGGGCTCTTGAAGATGGAGACCGAGTCGGCGTACTCTACTAACTTCCCCGCGTACATGATCCCGACCCTGTCGCAGGTCTCGGCTATGACCGAGAGGTCGTGAGTGATTAGGATCTCGGAGAGGTTGAACTCACGCTGCAGGCTCTTCATAAGCTCAAGTATCTGGTTCTGGACAATGACGTCGAGGGCTGTTATCGGCTCGTCGGCAATCACCAGCTTTGGATGGCAGGCAAGGGCCATCGCTATCATCACCCTCTGCCTCATCCCTCCGCTGAACTCGTGGGGGAAGTCCCTGACCCTGGAGGGCTCGATCTCGACAAGCTCGTATAGCCCCCTCACCCTCCTCCAGGCCTCCTCCTTGGCGACCCCCTCCTTCTCGACGATGACCTCGGCGATCTGCTCGCCGACGTTGATGACTGGGTTTAGGGCGTTCATCGCCCCCTGGAAGACTATGGAAACCTTCTTCCACCTGATCTTCTTCAGCTCGCTCTCGCTCTTCCCGAGAAGGTCCTCCCCGTCCAGCACGATCTCGCCGGAAAGTATCCGGCCGTTGGATGGGAGCAGGCCCATGATCGAGAGGGCTGCGGTTGTCTTTCCACACCCGGACTCCCCGGCCAGCCCCAGCGTCTGGCCTTCATCAACCGAGAAGCTGACATTGTCCACGGCCTCGACGGGCCCCTGCATAGTCATGTAGTGGGTGGTGAGGCCCCTGACATCAAGGATGGGCATCGTCATCACCTCCTCTTCCTGAGCCTCGGGTTCAGGATCTGGTCGAGGCTGTAGCTGGAGAAGGCGAACCCGATGACCACTAGCATGATGCAGAGGCCAGGGGGGATGATGAACCACCACCTCCCTGTGGCGAGGGCTCCTGCCTCGTTGGCGTATCGAAGCAGCTGTCCCCAACTCGGCTTTGTGGGGTCGCCAAGCCCGAGAAAGCTCAGGCCTGACTCTGCAAGTATCGCATCGACGATGCCTACAATGGCGTTGGCGAAGACTAAGGGGAACACGTTAGGGAGAATGTGGCGCGTTATTATGTGCCTTCCCCTAGCGCCGACAGACCTTGCAGCCTCGACGTATGGCCTCTCCTTAATCGATAGAGTCTGGGATCTGACCATCCTCGCCGTACTGGTCCACCCCGTTACGGCGATGACGAATATGATGTTCCACATGCTCCTCCCGAGCAAAGCCGCCAAGATCAACATGAGGGGGAGGCCCGGCAGAGTGATGAAGAGGTCAGTTATCCTCATGAGGATCGAGTCTGAGGGGCCACGGAAGTACCCGGCTACCAGACCTATGATCGTCCCTATCGCGACCCCGAAGGCGCTGGCGAGCAGGCCGACCATCAGGGAGACCCTGCTTCCCCAGACCAGCTGGCTGTAGATGTCTCGACCGACCTGATCTGTTCCAAGCGGGTGCTCATCCATCGGGGGCTGGAAGGGCTTGCCTACCAGGGCCCTTGGGTCGTATGGTGTAATTAACGGGGCGATGACCGCCATGATTACGAATCCGATGACTATGAGCAGGCCCAGCATTCCTATCCAGCTCCCTTTGTAGAGGCCCCAGAAGTCTGTCAACCTCCTAACCAGGACATCAAACCTCTCCCCCATCAGCGAGCCTTTCTCTGCTTGAGAGCTCTGCTTCATTCTAGTCCACCGCCTCCCTTATCCTCGGATCCAAGATCGCGTTCGTTACGTCGGCGAGGATGCTGGCCACAACGACGAGGATGGACATGACGAGGAATATTCCCTGGAGGACAGGATAGTCGGCCATCCGCACTGAGTCGTATATCAGCCTGCCGAGCCCGTCCCACGAGAAAACCGTTTCGGTCATCGTGGCCCCGCTGATGAGGAACGTCACGTGCACCCCCATGAGGGACACCATGGGCAGGAGGGCGTTCCTCATGGCGTGCTTGAAGAGGACCTTCCTGTCGGAAAGGCCCTTGGCCCTGGCGGTGAGCATGTAGTCCTCGGTGAACACGTCGAGGATCGTGTCCCTCATGAAGAGGAAGTACCCGCCAAAGAAGGAGACCGCCAGTGTAATCATGGGGGCCATGAGATGATGCAGGTAGTCCGAAGCATATGATAGGAAGTTGGGGTGCGCGAATCCTGGGGTAATCGTGCCGGCAATAGGGAAGACATTGAAGTAAACACTGAAGGAGAGCAGCAGTATCATTCCGAACCAGAAGACGGGCATCGAGTAGGTGGCTAGCGAGAGAATTATGAAGGATATGTCGGCCTTTGTGCCCCGTTTCCAGGCGGCTATGACCCCAAAAACGATGCCCAGAAGGAATGCGATGGACATCGATGAACCCATGAGCACGAGCGTGTTGATCATCTTCCTGCCGAGAATTACCTCGATCACCGGCCTCCCTATTTGTGTGAATGAGACGCCGAGCTCCCCCCTGAAGAGGTTGAAAATATAGAGGACAAACTGCTCCAAAAGGGGCCTCTCCAGTCCAAACTTCTCTATGAGGGCTAGCCTCGTCTCGGTCTCAACCCGGGGATCGCCTACTAGAACACGCGTCGGGTCGCCGGGCATTATCCTGAAGAGGATGAAGTTCAACACTATGGCTAGCAGGACTGTAGTGATCCCTTGGAGGGTTCTCCCCCTAATGTATTCCTTGAGGCCCATGTTTTACAGATCCTCGAAAGGTCTAGATTATGTTTCACGAGTGAAGCAACTAAAGCTTTTGGGAAAAATAAAGGGGGGGAATGGAGCTCCTATCTTCTCATGGCATAGTATGCGGCCACTATTGCGATGATGATGGCAACCACTGCCAGCCCATACGACATGTTGAGGGAATTACTCAGTTGGGATTTCATAGAAGCAATTTCAGCCTGCAGAGCGTTCAAATCGGTTTTCAAAGCGTACTCCACTACCGGCGCTTCAGAGGGCAACTCCCTCACTCCGTCTGCGTCAATGTCAAGGTAGCCAGCTGCATCCAGCAATTGGTTTGCCAGAAACACGTTGTACTCGTATCTCATAGCGTCAGGGTCCTCATAGGCTGACCCGAAGAACGCTGGTGGGATGTAGTCCTCGGTTGCGGTTCCGTACCCGAGCCTCGCGATCTCGACCAATCGTTGCTTGTCGATTGCGTAGGCGATCGCCTTCTTCACGACAGGGTCCTTGAGCGCCGGGTAGGAAACGGTTCCGTGCCCTCCCTGGTTGAAGCTGAGGATGTAGTCCCACATTCCGACGCACCACGTGTCCTCCAAGGGTGCCAGATTCGGGTTGGCGTCAGCCGCTTCAATGAATCCGGTGTCCAGTTCGTAACGCTCCGAATGGATTTCTCCCGTGGTGATAGCCAGGAATCGCGCCGAGGATTCCGAGATCACCCTGATCGTAAAGGACCCTAGTTGGGGTTTACCTTCCATCCAGAAGTCAGGGTTGACCACGAGCTTGATCCATTCGCCGTCCAGATAGGAGTCCCACTTGAAGGCGCCGGACCCGATAGGCATCATGTCGGGGTGCACCGCCCAATCCCAGGTCTTGTCCTCCCAAATGTGCTCCGGTATTATAGGGACGTCTTCGAACGCGTGTATGGCCCAGGCGTACGGTTCTTTCATGTGAACTATGACCTTGTAATTGCCTTCTGTCTCCACGGATTCTATGCGGTTCATCAAATCAAGGTCGTATGGGGCTTCCTGCTCTTTGTAGAAGTCGATTGTAAACTTGACATCCTCTGCGGTCAGAGGCACGCCATCGTGCCACTTGGCGTTTTGCCTGATGTTGAAGGTTATAGTCAGGCCGTCTGTTGAGACTGTCCAGTCAGTCGCCAGCCACGGGATGAGGTTCATATCTTCGTCGAAGGCGACTAGATCGTCATAGACCAATGCTATCACTAACGCTGACCTGCCATCAGTTCCCATTATGGGGTTGTAACGCCTGATGTATGATGGATATCCCATTATGAAGTCGGCCCCGTACTCCTGAGCCTCGTGGTGTAGATCCACTAGGGTCAGTCTATTGTACCAGTTGAATATTCCTCCGGGCATGCAGTGGTAGCCCTTCCACTCCTTCCTGATGGCGTGGACGTCGTCAGATGTGAACAGCGGGATGTAGGGCAAGTCTTCAGCGATCATTCTCTGAGCCTCCCACAGAAGTTCAGTCCTCTTCTCTGGATCCATTTCTTTGTCCGCTTGGTCAATTAGGGCGTCGAACGCGGGGTTTTTGTAACCGGGGTCGTTGCCTCCATAGTCAATGACCTCCTCCGAGTGCAATCTCGTCCTTAGATGCCCCGGATACGGAGCGAAGCCCAGGCTCATCTCGTAAACCTCGTAGGTGTGCTCTGTTTCAAGGTCTTCGTAAAACACAGTGTCGTCCAAAGGTATGGCCTTCAACCTGACCCCGATCTGCCTGAGCATCTGCTCAATTACATCTCCGGCGTCAACGGATATCGTGTCCCAGTCCAGAGTCCACATCTCGAA
>CAZPMB010000033.1:13435-20557 GCA_964587735.1 uncultured Candidatus Bathyarchaeia archaeon
GGCCGGGCCGGATTTGAACCGGCGACCTCCGCCTTCTGCTTTTTGAACATCTCATGTTAGAAGGAAGGGAATCATGTGATGATGGATATTCGTTTTCCATTTAACTTGATATTCAATGTGTTCAGGACTTCTCTTCCTAAAATAACTTCATCTGATAGAGCCTCAGGACTTATTGGGACGTAGATGTTTATTTCGCCGATGGTTTTTATCGTTCCCTGTGTTTCGAGATCGACAAATGAGGCGATTACCCTGAACATCTCACACGTAATGGAGCCTCCTACCGATTCTAATTCCTCAATTTTCGTCGGTTTTAAGCCTTCGAGGTACTCTATGATCATTAAATTTGGGTAGAGACCCCCATCGAAGCCCGTATCGACTAATGCTTGTCCAGCGACGGAGTAATTTTTGTCCTCTCTTTTTATTGACAGATGTACGACAGGGATGTCGGGTATCTGTTGTCCCTTTGTTGAAAGACCATTTGTGGAATAGGGATAAATTATTTCATCTGACAACAACCCACTCCCCAGCAAGCCTTCTGCCCTTGACCCGAGGGGATGGAGCCCTCAGCTTCCTCCTCAACTTCAGCTTCCATAAGATCGTTGGAAAGACCTCTCCTTCTTCTCCTTTTGACCCAGTGAACTCAGGATAATGAACACGTAGGAACTCCTCAAGCGCATCGGCCACCAGATGAGACGTCTGCCTGTAATCCCTCCCCTCTTTGACGATCCTCTCGATGGCCTCGAAGAGGGATTCTGAAAGGCTTACAGTTATCCTCGCCATTTCAGACCAGATAGGAATAATAATTATCATAAATTTAAGATTTTTCATAATATTTTCTTTCCTCGTAAAAAGATATCAATCCAACAGCGTTGCCACAAACTAGACAGCTTAAAAATTGGTGGGCCGGGTCGGATTTGAACCGGCGACATCTGCGGTGTGAACACAGAGTTCCTAAGGAAGGAACATTCAAGCGTAGGGCATAAACGAGTCACACCAATGAATTATGGAACTTTAAGGCGTCGCGCCGCTTTGTCAAGCACGAGATGGATCACATCGGCACAATGAGGAAGGTAATAGACGCCCTCGGATGAGAACGGAGCTCTAATCATCGTTAAAATTTGAATGACGGGCTGGCCGTGCTCACCCGAAATTTCGGGCGAATCGTGTTCTCAGGTGGTCTAGAATGCTTTGTGGGTTAAAAGGACATAGCTCAAGCTCGTGGGCCTTTAATTGCCACCGGTAGATTTTAAATATAACCTTAGTGATATTTAATATAATATAAGGGATATTAATGAGCCTGGTTAAAACACGAAGAGTGGGGGGGTCCCTTGTGGTCACATTGCCGAAAGAGGTTGTTGAGAGTAGGAAGATCAGGGAAGGCGAGATCCTGGAGATAACCGTGAGGAAGGTCAGGAAGGACGGATTCGGCGTGTTCAGGGGGATGCCACCGTTCGCCTTTGAGAACGAGCTGAAAGCGCATGAATAGGTATGTTATAGACGCCTACGCTTGGATAGAATACCTCATAGGAAGCGAAGCAGGTAAAAAGATCGGATCTGTTTTTACAGAAGAGGATTCTGAGGTCTACACGTGCGCCGTGACAATCGCCGAGGTTGTGAGCAAGACCGCCAGAGAGGGGCGGGAGGCAGAGATCGCGTACGACATCCTCGTCAGTGATTCGCAAGTCGTTGAAGTTGATGAGGTACTCTCAAAAGAGGCCGGATTGTTACACGCTGAAATGCGAAAAACCGTGGAAGATTTCGGGCTCGCCGACGCCTACGTGCTGGCGACTGCGAGAATGACTAAATCAAAGGTCCTCACGGGCGACCCTCATTTCAAAGCCGCCAAAGAGGCCATTCTGATAATTTGATGGAATAATTCACGAAATGGAGCTGGGATCCTCAAATACATGGAATGGGCCGGGCCGGATTTGAACCGGCGACCTCTGCGGTGTGAACGCAGTGTCCTAGCCAAGCTGAACGACCGGCCCGCCGAACCATACCTAGCCTGGACCGGATAAAATCCTTTTCCCCGGCCCCGATCCATTTATTTTCTGGACGTATACTGTAAGCCCGGTTGATCCCCTTGGGATATGGCCATAGGCTTCGGATTGGGCTGCTCGTGCCCTCGAGCAACACGACCATGGAGCCCGAGTTTTACGAGATGGCGCCCGAAGGCGTCTCCGTCCATTCGGCCCGCATGAGGCTCGAGGACGTGACTCGTAAGGGGCTGATCGAGATGGCGGGGGAGGCGAGGAGGGCTGCAGGCCTTCTTGCGACCGCTGGGGTGAGCGTCATCGTCTACGGGTGCACTACTGGCTCCCTCGTCGGCGGCATGGAATGGGAGGAAAGCCTGGTCAACGGAATCGGTGATGAGACGGGAATAAGGACGCTGTCGACGGGCGGCGCAGTGGCAGAGGCCATTATGGCCCTAGGCGGGGGACGAGTCGCCGTAGCAACCCCCTACACGGACGACCTGAACGACCTGGAGCGAGCCTTCCTTGAGTCGAGGGGAGTTGAGGTCACCGCCATCAGGGGCCTGGGGCTCGTGAGGAACCTTGACATAGGCAGGACGGGCTGGGAGACCGTCGAGGGGCTCGCCAAGTCGGTTGCCGACGGATCCGACCTCGTCTTCATAAGCTGCACAAATCTGCCGACTATCCGCATTATAAGAAAGCTGGAGAGGGAGTTGAAGAGGCCCGTCGTAACGAGCAACCAGGCGTCGATGTGGGCCGCGCTGCGCGGCTCGGGCGTGACGGGGCTGGAGGAATACGGAGAACTCCTGAGGAGCCGGTTAGCCTAGCGTCCCCGCCCCTTCATCCTCTTCGGTCTGAGGTTCCTGCTGCGGCACTTTCGGCACTTTATCGCCTTGGGCGGGTTCGTAGCACCGCATTGCCTGCAAACGGTCTTGTCCACGAGATACCTTCGGGCAAGCTCAAGCTTGAAAGGATCCCTCAACGACATCCATGACGCCTCCAGACCACCCTCGAGGGGGGCCTTGCAATTATATGCTTCGCCTTATTTTACCTTTTCCTGCTAGGTCGATTGATCTCGGATAGGCCAGTGGCCCCCTTTTCAAAATACGTTATACCCACCCACAGGGTCACATACGACTCTCGACACAGGTGATCTGTCAGCCTTTTAGTCCTTTGGGGTTAATTCCTTAAAAGGTCAAGAATTACATACAACTTTCGATTAATCCCCGAGATTAGGTTCTAGTTCTTCAAATCGACTAAAAATACCAAGACTTATAGATCTTCCGTTAAGTTTGGAAGAGCCATTATACTTCTCATTTATCGTTATCCCTTTTCCATGATAGGGATATCGGATAACGCTTCATCTTCTTTTTATTGTGTTCTCCTTCAATACTTCTCAGCCGGGAAAGAGGCTCTCTGAATGGACATCGCCGCAGCAACAGAGCAGATACCAGATTATCCGCTAGATGTTTCAATGACTGCGCTCGCGGACATGGCGAAGATCCTGAGCGCCCTCGGCAACGAGGACGCCCTGGCGATATTCCTCCTAGCGAGAAACGGGATCGTTAGCTCGAAGGACGCCATTCAGAGCCTCGGCCTGACCCAGAAGAGGTTCTACACCCGCCTGAAAGAACTGATAGACAACAAGTTGATCGAGAAGTCTGAAGGGGCGTACAGGCTTACCGCACTGGGTGAGATACTGTGCAACATAGGACTCTCGATGGAGAAGCTCCTTGTTGACAAGGACAAATTAAAAATTATGAGCCAGTTGAGTAAAGTTAAAAGTCTCTCAGAAAAACAAAAAAATGAGTTAATGGAATTTTTTTCAATTGACATATTTTCACAATCAAAAGGAATTAAAATAGTTAATTCTTTTGATGAACTTGTGGCTATCACAGTTCAAAACATTGATAATGCTAAGAATTCATTATATTTAGCAACTCAATATATTGATAATAGAGTGATAAATGCAGGACTTAGAGCATTAGAAAGAGGTATCGTCGGTCGTATTATGGTTTCAAAGATAGATCAATTTAATAATGCGATGAAGATACTTTTATCTCTAGTATCAAATCCTAAACAAATTGCTACTATTTACAAATTTTTACAATTGCCAGAAATTCAAATAAGATGTGTTACCCTTCCTTATACATTTATTATCATAGATGAAGAAAGATGCATTATTGAAATAAAAGATATACTTACTGATACTTATAAATATGCTCTATTTATACCCGATGAATACACCTCTAAAAAAATGCTTGAAGTCTTCAATTCTTTTTGGGAAAGCGGAGAAGATTTAAAAAATAAAATTCATATTTAATGAACCTAGAATTGCAAAAAATTGTAAGAAAGTATAATATGTAAAAGCTACTTTTCTCGTTTTTAATGTTTTAATTTGTTCAAATTTATTAATCATAGGAAACATGTAGCTTAAGAACATTAAACTTCCAGCTACAATATAAATAGGAAAAATCATGTTAAATTCAAACTGAATATAAGTTAAAGGGGTTATAGTCATTATAATTAGGACGCTTGTTATTAATAATTGCATTTTTCTTTTCCAACTCAGTACCATAGCTATGGTTTTAACACCTTGAATTTTATCTACTTCCATATCTGATGTATCAGTTATGACAGGTTGAAATGCAAAACTCAAAAAAGAATTTATTAAACTCGCAAAAAATGCATTTTTAGCAAATATTCCAGCTACAGCATAGCTCCCAACTAGACTTGTAAGTATAAAACCAGATGTAACTACAGATTCTTTAATTATAAACCTCTTTTTTAAATGTATTCTTGGATAAGAATATATTGAATATAAAATAAAATATACCAAACTAAATATAAAACAATAAAAATTAATAGAAAATGCTACTGAAAGCCCGACTAAACTTGATACGACAACAAGAATTTTAGCATGTTTAATGGATACTTTTTCCGCTGGAAGAGGTCTGGTTTTTTTAAAGGGATTTATTTTATCTAGCTCTCTATCGTTAATATCATTGTAAATATAAACTGAAAGAGAAATGAAAATCATGGCAATAATTGACTTTAAAGTCGGAATTAAGGGGGGAAAACCTCTGCCAACAATCAAACAAGAAACAGTAGTAGCCCAGGACCAGACAAAAATCGCCTCCAACCTGGATTTAACAAGAAGAGCCGTTGATCTGAGGAACCCCGGGACACTCATTTAATCGCCCCCATTTAATGTCATATCTTACGCCATTCAACCTATTGTTAATTTTTATATAACAAGAATTATATATATTTAACCCTAATTTTAATGACATTCCATTATTCTATGAGACACAAAAAAAGCGTAAATTCATTGAGTAAAAAACATATTTCTACATAACTTCAATAGGATAAAATAAATCAGTTTTTACTATTCCATTTCTTGCCTTACTAACTAAACAGAGTAGTTGATTCATAATCTATAAATACATTATTTTTGGATAATGAGTTTTGGCGCCGTTCCATGACGCGTAGATCGAAGTTAGAGATATACTTGGATGTTTTGTGGTCGATCAAGAAAGGGACGACGAAGCCTACTAGGATAATGTATGAAGCAAATTTGTCCTGGAGGCCACTCCAGAGCATCCTTGGCTCCATGGTTTCCCAGGGACTAGTGACGCAGGTCGACGCGGTGAACGGCCGAGACAGGCGCACAAGCACCGTCTACGAGGTGACCCAGAAGGGGGAGAGGGTCGTCGAATACTTCAACCGGGGTAGAGGCCTAATAGAGCTTGAGAGGGTCATCTACAACGGTTTTTAGACGTGGCGTTTAAGCAACTTCCTCCTCGGCGTGATCCCCTAGATCTTCAGCTCTCCCTGAACGACGGAGTCCTCTTCGACCCCAAGCTGGTATGCTAGCCAGCTTCGCGCCGCGTCGGGGTCGATTTCGTAGACGATCCTGTGGACCGAGGACCCGTCGGCCATGTCGACCTTCACGTCCCTCTTCTTGAACTCTAGGCCGCAGTCCATCTTCCCCCTGAGGGCGGCCGGGACAAGCTCTGCGCTGCTGATGTCGACGCTGTCCACGTGGGCCTTACCCTCGACCATCCTGTAACTGATCTCCATCCCAGGGATCGCCTCGCTGTAGGTGTATACGACCCCGTTGGTTACGGCCGAGACCTTGAAGCAGCCCCCCTCGACGTCGAAAGCCACCAGCCCAGCCCCGGAACAACGCTCGGCGAACTCGGTCCACCTCCTCAGGGCGGCCACGACGGACACTCCGGCCGTGGGGGGACTTTCAACTGGCTTCCGTTTCTTCGATTGCTTCGTTGGGGCCCCGGTGGCCTGGGCCTCGAGCCTGGAGACGAGTTCGTCCAGCTTCTTCTCGTGCTCCTTGAGGACGTTGATGATCAGGTCTATAACGTCGATCTTCTCGTCGATATCGCCCTCGAAGCTCAAAGCGCCGTCCCCCGAAAGCCTTTAACGATCTAGTAACCGCTGTTTTTAAATACAGTAGTGGCTCTCTCCCGTACGCCTTCTAAGAAGAATGGTTATGTAGCAGAGTTACGAATCAATGAGCCGCAGGCTGGGCCGCTCGTGCAGGGTGGGGAAACGACGGCTTTTTATCGGTTTTAAGCATCACCCTCACCCATGGCTCAGGGACGGGGCAGCGAGTTCGAGAGGATAGCCAAGGAGTACGACAAGGGGAGGGCGAGGGAGAACGTCGCCTTCTGGGCCGATGAGACGATCAGGCTCGCCCGCCTGGGAGAGGCCTGCGCCGTCCTGGACCTCGGCTGTGGGACCGGCATATACACCGTTGGCATAGGCTCCAGGATATCGTCTATGATCTGCGGTCTAGACCCCGTGCCCGGGATGCTTGGGCAGGCCAGGCTGAAGTCCAAGGAGGTCTGCTGGTTCAGCGCTGTGGGGGAGAAGATGCCGATCCGCTCGGGCGTCTTCGACTGCGTCTTCTCATCCCAGGTCTGGCACCACATAGAGGACAAGCAGGGCACGGCCCACGAGTGCTGGAGGGTGCTCAGGCCGGGCGGCTCCGTCGTCGTCAGGACCATCTCCCACCGACAGCTGAGGAGGAAGGTGGTCTTCGAGTACTTCCCCGAGATCCTCGAAAACCAGCTCGGGGTCTACCCCTCAGAGGGGGACTTCAACAGGTACTTCGGCGTTGCCGGGTTCG
>CAZPMB010000034.1:0-20204 GCA_964587735.1 uncultured Candidatus Bathyarchaeia archaeon
ACAGCCGAGGCCCTTGCCATCAGAGATGGAAAGATCCTGAAGGTGGGCACCAACGACGAGTTATCAGCACTCATCGGGTCCAATACCAAGATCGTCGACCTTTGTGGCAGGACGGCGACCCCTGGACTCATATCAACTCATGACCACTTCCTCCAGCACGGTATAACCGCTGAATTCATCATTGACATAAGGTATCCAAAGGTGAAAAGCTGCAGAGAAATCGCCGATGCGGTAGCCGAGCGGGTCGCCGAGACCGAGAAGGGGAAGTGGATCATAGCCACAGGCTGGGACGAGACCCTCTTGGAAGAGAGGAGGTTCCCCACAAGGTGGGACTTGGACCCAGTCTCGCCAGAAAACCCCATCTGGATAAGACGGGTATTTGAGATGGGAGTGGCCAACAGCAGGGCCCTCGAGCAGGCGGGCATCACTGAGGATACTCCTGATCCTCCCCTCGGAAGAATCGAGAGGGATGAGAGAGGCGAGCACACAGGGCTTCTTAGAGGAAGGGCCATGGACATTGTTGTCTCGGCTATCCCAGCCTGGACGGGGGAGGAGATGGAGCGTGCGCTCCGCAGGGCCTGCAGCGACTTCCTTGCTGAGGGAATAACCTCGGTGATAGAACCGGGGATCCTGATACACGAGCTGGAGGCATACAGAAGCCTTCGTTCTAAAGGTGGACTGACCGTCAGATCCTTCATACAATATGGCTTCCTCCACAACTCGAATGAGGTGAAGGATGCCTTATCCAACGTCAAGGTCGGCGGAGACGACTTCCTCAGAGTCATCGGCCTAAAATACGCAGTGGACGGGGGAGTTGGTCCACGTACGGCGATGATGTACGAGCCATTCGAGGGAGAGCCCGGCAACCGCGGGACACAGCTCATCGATGGCCAGACGCTGAAGGAGATGACGCTTATGGGCCACAAGGCGGGCTTCCAGATAGCCATACACGCCATTGGGGATAGAGGAATAGATATTGCCATGAACGCATACGAGCACGCCCAGAAGACCAGCCCGAGATCAGACCCCAGGCACCAGATAGTCCACTGCTACTTCCCATCCGAGAACGCCCTCAGGAGGATCCAGAAGCTCGGCGTTATGGTGAACACCCAGGCATCCTTCCTCTACTGGCTAGGCGACAGCTTCATAGAGGCCGTGGGGTCTGAACGCGCCACACGATGTATCCCCCTAAGGACGATGTTGGAACGTGGAATACCCGTTGGGAACAGCCACGACACAACCGTGACCCCTCCGCTACCCACCATAGGGATCTACGCGAGCGCAGCCAGAAAGACCATCAAGGGAAAGGCTATGGGAGAAAGCGAGGTAGTTACACCCCTTCAGGCCCTTCGGATGTACACGACCCTAGCCGCCAAGCATGCCTTTATGGAGGATAAAATTGGCTCTCTTGAAAAAGGGAAGTATGGAGACATCGCGGTGTGGGACAGTAACCCTCTGGAGGCCGATATAGAAGAAATCAAAAACCTACACATAGTCTTGACAATTGTTGAGGGCATAGTCCGATTTATAAAAGCGCGCTCATAGGCTTCTCAAAGGGGCCAAGATACAATGGGATGATAACTTTGACCAATCCAATCCCCATTAACAATCCGTTAAGCAATACTGTGAAGCTTTCAAAGACGCATCGTATTCGAAAATACCACTCCACGCACCGATACACGAGATCTATAACTTTGAAGCCATAACCCTGGGTTCACGCCTACAAATTTTGGTACCGGCTTATAGAATTAAGTGTGAGCTAGCAACCCTCATCAAGGAAAAACCAACAAAAGTCTATCGCGAAAAAATCAGCTCGTTGACGATATTTGTGAATATAATAGTGATGTTCGAAGGCCTTTTCTTTGCAGCTTCTGTCTATATGGGGAGAGATATGTCTGCTCATCCGGTTCTGGTCGATGAGCCCGGAAGAAGAACCCTCCTCATGGGGAATGAGGCAATAGCCAGGGGGGCCATCGAGGCAGGCGTCTCCGTCGCCGCGGCCTACCCCGGCACCCCTTCCTCGGAGATCGGCAACACCCTCGGCCGCGTCGCGGAGGAGGCGGGACTATACTTCGAGTGGTCATCCAACGAGAAAGTTGCCTTCGAGGTCGCTTTCGGTGCCTCTATGTGCAATCAGAGGAGCCTCGTCGCCATGAAGCACGTCGGGCTGAATGTGGCTCTGGACATTCTAAACCTGATCAGCCTCAGGGGAGTTAAGGGGGGTCTAGTCTTCGTCTCTGCCGACGATCCTTCGCAGCACAGCAGCGGGCAGGAACAGGACAACCGGTGGCTAGCGAAGATGAACTGCGTCCCCGTCCTAGAGCCCTCAAACCCACAGGATGCGAAGGATTACACACGATACGCCTTCGAACTATCCGAGAGGGTAAGGCTGCCGGTAATGATTCGCACAGTCACAAGGCTGAGCCACATGAGGAGCGACGTTGTCCTCGGGCTGCTGAACGATCAGCGTAGGGTACCAGAGTTCGACTGGGACGGCTTCAGCTACCGCGTAGCTGGCTTCGATAAGCTGTTCTACAGGGAGAAGGAGCTCAATGAGAAGCTCGGCCGCGTGAGGGATGAGTTCGAGAGGATCGGGTTCAACAAGCTCAAGATGGAGGGTGGCGAGAAGTTCGGCTTCGTAGGTGTCGGCTTCGCCTTCAACTACGTCTTGGACAGCGTTAAGAGGATGGGGGTGGAGAGAGACGCGGCTCATCTGAAATTGGCGACTTCCCACCCTTTGCCCGAGGGCCTCGTCGGGGGCCTCCTTAGAGGGGTCGACCAGGTACTCGTCGCAGAGGAGGTTGACCCCTTTGTTGAGCTCCACGTACGGGCCCTTGCAAAGGATGTCAATCCGACGCTTGACGTATGTGGTCGGATGAGCGGCCACCTGCCTGGGGATGGGGAGCTCGGTTCAGTCATCGTGGACAAAACGCTCGCAGAATTGCTGGGCGTGGAGGCTAAGAGGGTTGACCGCTCCTCCCTTGAGGCACGGGTCAAGGACATATTATTCCCAAGGATGCTCACCCTCTGTGCAGGATGCCCCCACAGGGCCACCCTCTACGCCCTCAAGCGTGCCGTCAAGAGGGTGAAGGGCGACGTGAGAAGGGTGGTCGTCAACGGGGACATAGGCTGTTATGGCCTGGCCCACGCCCCGCCAATCAGCTTTGAGGACACATACTTCTGCATGGGAGCCAGCATCGGCGTCTCTCAGGGGATGGCGAGGACGGGCGTCGACTCAATTGCTCTGATAGGCGATGGGACCTTCTTCCACGCCGGCATACCGGGGTTGATCAATGCGTCTTATAACGGAGCCCCGATAAAGGTGGTGGTTGCCGACAATGGAACCATCGCAATGACAGGCTTCCAGCCGACCCCACAAGCTGGCAAAACGGGGATGGGAAGGCCAGCGAAGAGGATCATGATAGAGGAAATCGCTAGGGCCGCGGGGGTTGACCGCGTAGAGGTTGTGGATCCTTACGACCTTGAGCCGACAGAGGCAGCCTTTACAAGGATGCTGGAGGATAAGGGTGTTGCCATGGTCATCGCCAGGAGGCTCTGTGCTACGGAGGCCCTGCGTGTAATGAAGCCAAAGAGACCTACTCCATATCAAGTAGATCCAGCAGCTTGTATAGGATGCAGAGTCTGCCTGAGCCAGTACGGTTGCCCTGCCCTCACTTGGGGAGATGCGACTGAGAGGGCCGAGGTAGACGCGAACATCTGTACCGGGTGTGGCGTTTGCTCCCAGGTTTGCCCCCAGGGTGCAATCAAGGAGGCGGGGGCGCCTTAATTGGATACCTTAAGGCTCGTAATCGCAGGTGTGGGCGGACAGGGAACCCTCCTCGCATCACAGCTTCTCGCCCAATCGGCAATCGAGGCTGGTCTGCCGGTGAAGATCAGCGAGACGTACGGCATGGCCCAGAGGGGAGGCCCTGTTATGGGACATGTGCAGATCGGGGACGACGCTTTCTGTCCTCAGATAAGGCCTGGGGAGGCTGATGTGCTCCTCGGCTTCGAGATAGGCGAGGCTGTCAGGAGGGGCGTCACCTACCTAAAATGCGAAGGTCTAGCCATCGTGAACACAAGGAGGCTACCGCCAGTCGAGGTGATCTCCGGTATCGCCGCATACCCCAGCAACATCGAACTCCTCACGCTCCTCGGAAAGGTCACGAGTGACATCTTTACATTCGATGCAACGCTTCTCGCCGAGGAGGCAGGGGACCCCATAACAACCAACATAGTTATGATTGGAGCCCTCATCGCCAGCGAAAGGCTACCGTTCCCAAAGGAGACTGTGGCAGATGTCATTAAAAAGAGCCTGAGATCAGCCTATTTTGATACAAACCTCAGAGCCTTCGAGATGGGAAAAAAGGCTTTCATGACTTGGAACAAGGAGTATAAGAAGAACATAGCCATCCATGATCACGCGCACGATTAAAGCAGCAAATGTGAGGTATAGAAGCCAATTCGCTAATTCTTAAAAAAGCGTCTACGCCTGCCATGCCTTCGAGAGTGGATTACCCGATAATTGAGGACGCCAATCAATGTTTGTCAATGGGTTCTAGCAATTACAGAAATTGGTCTTGGATGGAATTTGATTTCTTTTTGGAAGAAATCACTGTCGAATATACTATTTTAGTATGGATAACCGCCGACCGGCATCTTCGCTCTCTTATCTGGAGTTTTAAATGAAGTAGAAGGTCAGGTTTCTCAGCATTTCGATGAGCAGCTTCGTGATGAAGTTTATCGTTAGATAGACCGTGGCCGCCGATAAGAAGAATCCAACAATTTTCTTTTGCATTTCTTTTCACCCTTTTTAACGACTATTAAGGAGCATGCTTTAGATATAAAGCTTCTCTAACGTAAAAAGCTATAATTATCTTTCTTTAGACAATTCTAGGTAATTTTTCCCAATATCAGATGCTGATTCCCCGTCTTGGAAACGTCTTCCAATAATGGGAAAAGCCCTTTCAGAGGTTCTACGACCAACACTCTTTATTTTATGATACCAACCCTATTCGGTGGGAATGAAGGCCCATCGCAAAACTAATATCGATTTTAGGGGGTTCTAGTCGATAAGCCCAAAGTGGATAGTGGGTTTTTAATCTTCACATAATTTAAAGAATTTTGATGAGACTCGATCGAAAGACAGTTTGTGACAAGTGGTTCTGTATTATCTTTTCCCAGAAACCCTTGGTCTCCTGATGGATGTCCCCGATAAAGCTTGTCTAGTCTATTTTTTGAGCATGCTCTGTGTACGCAGGCAATAGTATCCTTATATCATAGGAAAAAAGGGTGTTCAGACGCCGAGGAGCTTCCTGAGGTTCCGGGTTGCGGCTGCTCCGACCTCCTCCTTGGTGAGCCCCCTGAGCTTAGCTATCTTCTCGGCGACGAGTATAACTCCCTTCGGGTCGCCAGAGTCGGTCTCAGTCAGGAGCCAACCTAATGGGATTTGCCTAACCGCCTCCTCCATCCTTGCGTTCTCCTCTCTCAGAAGGTCCCTACCTATTGAGAGGTAGACGTCCATGTCCATCGCCCTCCTAGCATAATCCAAGCCTTTCGAGAAGCCGTGGATCGCCGCGCCTACCTCTTGCATGCGCTCATTCTCAAGGATGTCAAGGATCTCCTGGTCGGGTACCCTGTCATGAACCAAAACTGGCAGCCCAAGCCCCTTTGCCAGCTTTAATTGTGCTCTAAACGCCTTCCTCTGGATCTCCGGATCGATGTAATCGCTTGTCCTAACCCATTCCCTGGTCATCCTACCAGTGAAATCCAGCCCTATCTCGCTAATGGCGACAATCCCATCTTCCTGAGCTAGCTCTCTCAGCCTCTTCAGGTTCTCTGGGTTGTAGGAGTCGGCATACCATGGGTGGATGCCCACACAAGCCTTCACGATCCTAAACTTAGAGGCTGTTTTCACGGCTTCCTCTGAAGATTCCATGTCTATGCCAGCTGTGAGGACGAGCTCGACACCTGCTTCCTCGACCTCTTTAACCACATTTTCGGCGACATTTCTGAGGTGGCAATGGCTCTCTGAAAACATGTTCATCAGGGATCGATGAGTCTAGATAATATGAAAAAGTTTCTGATAGGGAATAGCATATTTGATGAAATCCAGTTTTTTCAAATAGTTTAAGCGTCTTCCAGATCAGGTGAGTATATCTCTCGTCCTTCTGGGATCTAAGCACTCTTGATAGCGCGTTCAGCAGATTATCCTCATTTAATTGAGTTCTTCAGGACGATTCGAACTTGTCATAGGGTTATCATGCATATATTAGGTATTTCTCGCGTATTTTTATATTAATAAGTAATAATTACAGTTAAATTAGTTGAATACTCTAGAATTTAGTCGAAGAAAAATAGGGGTTTAAACTGCTGCCTTTCTTCCCTTAGCGGTGATTATGTATGTGCCCTTCTCAGGGCTTTGGACGTAGCCTTCCTTTGAAAGTCCGCGCAGCTTTGCCATAACCGTCCGCCAGGAGATGTTGGCCTTCTCTCCAATTACTTTACATCCGGCCGGCTCGGTCAATTGAGCGAGGGCCTTAAGTATTCCTTTCTCTTCCGCTCCCAACTCAACCATACAATCACCTGAAAAAAAAGTTGTATCTAGACGTAAAAACACTTCGTCCAATATCTCGACATATAAAAAGGGGAAAATTGGGGTTTTATCATTCAACCCATCGTTAATAAAATGAACCCTTGGCCGCTCAAGAGAATTGGTCAATAAAAAGCTATTTCTTCGCCTTCTTCAACTCCTGAACCCTTCTGTTGAACTCCTCGACCTTCTTCTTGATGCCCACGGTATACTTCGGGAAGTCGAACTCCTCCGCCTCGAACAGTCCGTCCCACCACTCCACGGTGAGGCAGTCCTCCTCGGGCAGGAATATGTGGGGCACCTTCGCGGGCACGTCGAGCAGCTTGCCTACAACGAGTAGGTGGTCAACGTCTTTCTTTCCCTCCCTGAAGACGTACTTTCCCTTCCCGTCCAGCAGCAGCGTGTGCTGATCCGACTTGTGTATGTGGTTACCCCGGTACATGCCGGCGCGTGTGTACAGGATCGAGTAGTACTTCCCCTTGTACACCCAGCTGTATCCCTCTCCAACGGCCGTGGGTTCGCCCCCGCCCCACCTCTCCACGTTCATTATGAATTCCAACGTCAACGCTCACACCTCACGAATCATAATAATGGTGATAAATTCATTCCAAGCGTAGATAAAATCTTCCATGAATTGAATAATAAATAGAGACCGGTTCGACCTAGTGCAGGTCCTTCAGGAAAGCGCGAAGGTGCCTCTCGAATTCCTCTGGCTTGTCCTGGGGGACCATGTGGGTGGCACCCTTCACCGTGATCACCTTCAAGCCCGGAACCGCCTCCCTCATTCGCTTAAGAGCGTCCTCGGTCACCAGGTCACTCTCGCCCCCAAGTATCATCAACGTGGGGACCTTCAACCGCTTTACGTACGGCCAGAGGTCTGTCTCAAGGCCTCCCCTGATGGCGGCTCCCGTGGGCTTGAGCCTCAGCCTCCCCTTCTCGTCCTTGACCAGCGCGTACTTAAGGCGGTTCTCAATGGCCTCTTCCGTGAATCCCGGATATCGCTGCTTAAAGTACTCTCTCGCATCCTCCGCCTTGCTGAAGTGCTCTGGTGGGGGAGGCCTGCTCGGCCTTCCCTTCACGTCGAAGGGTGCTATGTCAACTAGCACGAGGCCGCGCAGTTCTTCTGGATGCTCAGCGGCCAGTACGATCCCCATCATCCCGCCGACGCTGTGGCCCACGAGGATGTTGGGCTCGAAGCCGAGCTGCCTGTAGCAGCTCCTCATTACTTCTGAGTGGTCAAGGAGGCTCACGGCCCCATTAGGCGTGTCGGAGTCACCGTGGTCCAGTATGTCTAACGCCAGGATCTGGCTCTTGTCCTGGAGGGCACTCGAGATCGCGTCGAAGCCGTGGGCGTCCATCCCCATGCTGTGGAGGAAGACGAGCTTGGGCCCCGAGCCTCCCCAGAGGAGGTAGTGGACCTTGTATCCTTTGCTCCTCATGAATCCCTCTCTGGACTCCATGACGGTCAGTGTAAAATATCCCGTTGGGCCTTAAATATGTGCCCTCACAGGATGGGAATGGGCTTCAGGGCCCTCGGGTGGGCGTACCCGCCCGACAAGCCCATCGGCGTCCCATCCCCCCTCCAGCAGGCGCCGCCGTGCATCAGCCCTCCACTATCGATTAAGACGCCGTTCATGCCTCCTGCCACCCTCGGGACCTCGACCACTTCGTGCCCCCTTTTCCTCAGCTTACCTAATACTCCCTCGTCAAACCCTGGCTCGACTTGGAGCTTGCCCTCGGTGATGCCTTTGATCCCCATGGTCCAGATCCTGGGCGCCTCGACCGCCTGCTGGATGGACATCCCGAAGTCGATTACGTTGATTAGGGCCTGGCACACCGATGGGAAAATCTGCGTACCCCCTGGCGTGCCAATGCAGATGTGGGGTGCCCCGTCCTTGAGGACTATAGTGGGAGCCATGGAGCTAAGCATACGTTTCCCACCCGCAACGGAGTTGGCCATACCTGGCCTCGGGTCGAACAAGCCCATGCAATTGTTTAGAAGCATACCTGTCCTTTGCGCAGTCACCCTTGATCCGAAAGCCGAGAAGAGCGTCTGGGTGGCGGCCACCATGTTCCCATCGGAGTCCACGACGGACACATGGGTTGTGTCTTGGCCACCGGCCCCATAAAGCGCAGGTTGACCCGACGAATACACCTTTGCCGTCTCTCCAATCTCCTTCACTCTCTCCCCAGAGTAAACCTTGGAGACCAGCCCTTCCAATGGAACCTCAACCATAGATGGGTCACCCATGTACCTCTGACGGTCTGCAAAGGCGATCTTCAAAACCTCGGCGAATAGATGGAGGTGCTCAACCGAACCAAACCTTAGGGAACCCATGTCAAACCTTTCAAACATGTTCAACATCTGTATAATGTGCGCGCCCCCGCTGCTCCCGGGCGCCATCGAGTAGACCTCATAACTGTCCCTGTATTTACCCTTAACCGGCTCCCTCTCGATGACCTCATAATCAGCAAGGTCTGCCAAGGTGAGGACCCCGTCGTTCTCTTCAATGTTCTCGACCACCATCCTGCCGAGCTCTCCGTGATAGAGGACGCCGGAACCACCTTCTGCAACCATCATGAGCGTCTCTTCGTATTCTGGCATAATCAGAAGATCGCCGGACTCTATCGGCCTCCCTCCCGGGAGAAACGTCTTTGCCGTTTCAGGAAAAAGCCTCAGATCCTCCTTCGCCTGATCGATTTGGAAAGCGAGATACGGCGTTGCCCTGAAGCCGTCCCTAGCGAGCCTTATTGCTGGCGCAATCACTTCTCTAAGGCGGAGGGAGCCATAGATTTCAATAACGTGCTCCCACCCCTTGAGGGCTCCAGGGGTAGCGACACTCATGTGGCCGACCATATTCTTCCGGCCCACTGTCTCGAAGAGGTACTGGCCAGGCCTCCTCACCTCCACCGTAGTGTACATGTCCTCTTTTGCGGCCCTCGGAGCAACGGCGTAGTTGTCTATGGTCGTTACCCGACCGGTCTCCCCGTCCCTCAATACGAAGTAACCCGCGCCGAACATGCTCACCATCATGGGCTCGACGACAGTGAGGGCAAACAGAGACGCGACAACAGCGTCGAAGGCGTTACCACCCCTTGCTAGCATCTCAATGCCCGCTGCGCTTGCTAGCGGATGATTTGCTACGACCACGCCTCTGCTGGCCACGACCTCTTTCTTGTGGGTATCGAGGAACCGCACAGATGAGACCCTTGGCCCTGAGCATGACACATCAACAGCCATGTAGACCCCTCATGAGACAGAACGCAAATGACCTCAAGCGACTAAAACTGTTGCGGAAAGAAGGGGCGATTAACTTAACCAATCTATCATGTATCGCCTGGCTCTTCGGCGTGCTCCTTGTAGTAGCCACTTGACCACTCGATGATCTTCTTTGCCTCTTCGGCATCTTCCCATCGCTCGACCCTCGTCACCTTGCCCTCGGCTCTTTTGTAGTTTTCAAAGAAATAGGTGAGCTCCGCTATCAACGAGGCTGGGATGTCGTCCAGGGACACAATGTGCTTGTAGAAGGGATCTGTGGTCGAGACCGTGATGATCTTGTCGTCGAGGGCGCCTTCATCGACCATCCTTATGTTGGCGACCGGCCTCGCAACGGCCACGCAACTGGTGAACGTTGGCTCGTTGATGAGGAGAACGGCGTCCAACGGATCTCCGTCGTCGTCCAGGGTCATTGGGATAAAGCCATAGTCGCATGGGAAGTAGGTGTAGAGGACTCTGTCGAGCCTGAACACCCCCTTCCTGGCGTCGTACTCGTATTTGTTCCTGCTCCCCCTCGTCATCTCGATGACAACAAATACCTCGTTCGGTGGGTTTGGCCCGGACGGAAACCCACGCCAATAATCGACCATAAAGCTCGAAAGAGAGTTCCTCCGGCCGGGATTTAGCGTTTTTGAAAGCGCGCTTATAATTCAAGGCACCGAATTATCTACTGATTCGTGAGTTTCGATGTATAATACCTCCTATGAAGTCGTTTCCATGAATAACATGGCAATGTTTTAATCCCTCTCATGGGTCTTCTCCCGATTCGATGTCTGTGGAGCTGCTGGACGGGGAGAAGCGCAAGGCCTTCAACAGAATATTCGCAGCGAACTTCGCATCGACTTTCGGAGAGAGCATACCCCAATCCTTCCAGCCCCTGTTCCTCGCCTCCCTCGGAGCGCAGCCGGCAGTCATCGGGCTGTTCTACAACGTCAGAAACATCGCTCAGACGATCATCAGGGTACCGATGGGCCAGCTCAGCGACAGGATTGGCAGCAGGCAGCTCATGATACTCGGCCTCTCACTCATCTCCCTCGTTCCTCTCCTGTACGCGTTCTCGGTGAACACTTATCTGCCGCTCATCGCGATGCTGATAAGCGGTATCGGCGTCTCAGTCTATTACCCGCCATCTGAGGCCTACGCCTCAAACCTCTTTCCATCGAATAAGGTTGGAGAGACCATGGGAAGATTTCATCTGGGGTGGGCCATAAGTTCTATCATAGGTCCGGTTGTTGGCGGGTATCTCGCAACCATCTTGCCATCCTACAGGCCAGTATTCCTCTTGGCCTCCATCGTTACCTTCTCGAGCGTCTTCGTCATATTCGCAACGACAAAGAACGACAGGAAGCCAGGCAGTCAAAATGGCGTTCTATCCGAACTCTTTAATATCTTCAGTAATTTCCCGGCAACAATCTTCAGGCTCCTTAGGAATAGGAAGGTGGCGGTTGCTTCATTTGCCGTATTTGCCCATTCCTTCACGAACTGGGGGATTACCGTCTATTTCCCACTCCTCGCCAATGGCAAGGGGGCAAGCGAGCTGGTAATAGGCGTCGCCCTCACTGCGAACGCTCTGCTTATGGGGATTGCGCTGCCGTTCATGGGTGGCTTATCGGACAGGCTTGGGCGCCTAATACCGATCATCGTGGGGCTTACATTGGACATTATCTCGTTCTGTGCTCTTCCCTTAGCGCCCTATATCTGGATGTTTCCCATCGTCATGGCCATTAAGGGCGTTGGCGCTGCCCTAGTCTTTCCGGTGTCGCAGGCGGCAGCCCTCGAGGCGATGCCTGTCTCAGACAGGGGGGTCAGTACAGGGTTCTGGGGCACGGTCATGTCTCTGGGGGGGACTGTCGGCATGTTCGCGATGACGACGGTCGTAGCCACAACTTCCTTGGAATGGGCCTTCTACTTCCTTGCTTTTTTCTCCCTGATAAGTGTCTGGATCATCGTCATACTGAGAGATTTCTTTAATGGGTAAAGGGCTGACCCCATCTTAATTTTGCTCGTTAGGCCAAGAAGGATTTCAGGTGCGTCTCTTCTGCCTTAAACTCTCAGTCGCATCAAGATCGACAAGCATGTTCTCGGTGTCTACTACGACCCCGTAGTCCTTCTCAGCGGCCTCTCTTGTAACAAGCCCATTGAGGGTGTCTCTCAAAACTAGTTCGGGGCCCCGCCTAATAGGGTCGCCATACCCCCCGCCTCCAGGCGTCCTTATGATGAGGGAGTCGCCCCTAACCAAGGAGATCGTGCATTTCGGGGGAAGACGGGTCAAGCTCCCATCCGAGCGCCTGAGTATATACTCACCTAAGCCCCCAGTGCCTCCTCCGTGCAGCCCCCATGGTGGGATTCTTGTTCTCTCCGCTAGAATGGAGAGGATGGCCTTTGGCCCGAGCAGGGTCCAGCTTCTCTCTATCCCACAGCCCCCTCGCCACTCTCCGGGACCTCCACTGTTAGGCCTAAGCCTATAGGACTCAAACCTCAGGGGCAAGTAGGCCTCTAGGGCCTCTATCGGCGTGTTCATGGTGTTGGTCATGTTGACATGGACACCGTCGACCCCATCTGAGCTTGGGCGGCCTCCGCTTCCACCCCCCACGGTCTCGTAGAAGGTCCAGGGGGTACCATCCTCCCTCAGACCCCCGATGCTAATGTTGCTCATGGTCCCTAAGCCCGCGGCCGGCACCTTTCCCGGAACGACGTTCGAGAGGGCCCTCATCAATACATCCACGTTCCTCTGGCTCGTCTCCACGTTTCCGCCGACCACGGGCGCGGGCCTTCTAGGGTTCATCATACACCCCTCAGGGATATGGAGAGTGACTGGGCGGAAGCAGCCGTCGTTGACGGGGATAGTCGGGTCCGTTATGGATATTAGGGTGAAAAAGATGCCTGCGATGGTCACACCAAGGGGCGCGTTCACAGGTCCCTCCACCTGGGGAGAAGTGCCGGAGTAGTCGAAGCTAATCTCATCGCCTCGAATGGTAACCCTCACAAAGATCGCAGCCGGTCCCCCGCCTAGGCCCGTGTCCTCCATCCAGTCCCTAGCCTCGTAAACGCCGCTTGGCATAACCTTTATTTCGGCCCTCATCCTGCGCTCCGAGTAGTCCATGATGGCTTCCATAGCTTCCTGTACAGCCTCGAAGCCATGCTCCTCGACCAGCTCAGAAAGTCGCCTTGCGCCAGTGTTGTTAGCGGCGATCTGGGCCCTCAGGTCTCCCATCTGGACTTCCGGAGTCCTCACGTTGCTCCTGATGAGGTTGGCGAGCTCGTCATCAATCCTCCCAGCCCGAACGAACTTTACAGGCGGTATGATCAAGCCCTCCTGATAGAGCTCGGTCGAGTCGCCCGCGATGCTGCCAGGCGCTCTGCCGCCTACATCCACATGGTGGGCCTTGTTCGCTGCATAGCCAATGAGAACCCCATCGTGGTTGACTGGGGCGATGAGTGTGAGATCCGGGAGGTGGGTCCCACTTATATAAGGGTCGTTCAGGAGGATCATGTCGCCTGGCCCGAGCGTGCCACCGTACTTGCTGAGGCCCTCCCTGACGGCCATGGCCATGGAGCCGAGGTGAACCGGTATGTGCTCGGCCTGGGCAACGAGCCTGCGTTTCGGGTCGAAGAGGGCGCAGCTGTGGTCCATCCTCTCCTTGATGTTAGGGGAGTAAGCCGACTTTCTGAGGGCTATGCCCATCTCCTCCGCGGCGTAGATCAGGGCGCCCTTAATCACCTCGACCGTTGTTGGGTCTAACGCTGTTTTTCCCTCCCGAGGATGAGGGCACCGTTTTTGTCTACAGAGGCCACCCAACCTGGATACAACACCGTTGTGGAGTCGTATTGCTCAACGATAGCAGGGGCTTTTAGAATGTTCCCAGGGGTGAGTCCTCTGCGCTCATAGACAGGTGTCTTCAGCCACAATTCAGAGCCTTCAAAGTAGACGAGACGCTCGCTTATCGGCACTGCTTCCTTCTTTAGGGCGCTCACTTCTGCCAGTGTTGGCTTTTGTATCGTGCCCACGGCCCTCAATCGGACGTTCACCATCTCGACAGGCTCATCCTGGGCGGAGTATCCGTAGACCTCTCCGTGCCTCCTGTGGTAAGCCTCGATGCTTGAACGCATTGAGTCGGCGTCGAAAGGAGCGCTGACATCGACCGTCAGCTCGTAGGACTGACCGAGGTACCTTAGGTCGATCTGCCTCCGAAAAGACATGGCCCCTGGCCCCACCCCCTCAGAGAGAAGGGCCTCCCTCCCCTCGTGCTCCATCTCGTCGAACAGCTTTTCGATCGCTACAGGATCTACCTTATCCAACATGCTCATGTGGGCATGAGAGTAATCATGGAAGAAATCAGCGGCTAATAGACCCATAGCCGAGAACATCCCTGGGTTTAATGGTACAACTATCTCGCTTATCTGGAGGTCGTCTGCGAGGGGGCAAGCGTGCATAGGTCCTGCCCCGCCGAAGGCGATTAGGGTGAACCTCCTTGGGTCGAAGCCCCTCTCGACGGAGACGATACGCAGTATCTTCGCCATCATCGAGTTAGCTATCCTGACGACACCTGAGGCCGCCTCGTCAGGGCCCATTCCCAGCTCCTTCCCGAGTTTATCTAGGGCACGCATAGACAGCTGAGGGAAGATGCGCATTTCACCGCCGAGTAGGGAAGAGGGATTCAACCTTCCGAGAATTAGGTTCGCGTCCGTAATTGTTGGCTCGGTTCCCCCCTTACCGTAGCACACAGGACCTGGTTCAGCTCCGGCACTCATTGGCCCAACGTTGAGGGCTCCGCCCTTGTCGGCCCATGCCACGGTCCCCCCACCCGCGCTGCACTCAGCTAGGTCAATGAAAGGGAAGTTGACCGGATACCCGCTGCCCTTGAGGAGCCGCCCCATGTGGACCTTGCCGGCGACCTCATACTCCTGCACAACCTCCGGAACCCTGCCTCGAACGGTGCCGGCCTTAGCCGTCGTCCCCCCCATATCGAAGCTGATGACCTCCTGCCTTCTTACGAGCCAACCCAGCCAGGCGGCGGCGATCACCCCTGAGGCGGGACCCGACTCGACGACGGTAACGGGCCTTTGCTCCACGACCTCCGCCGTCGCCATCCCTCCATTCGACTGCATAACATACAGGGGTTTGTTGATCCCTATCGCCTTAAGGTCGACTTCCAGCTTGGAGAGATATCTATTAATGATTGGTGTCAGAACGGCGTTCACGACTACTGTGCTGAACCTCTCATACTCGCGATAGCCACCAGAAACGCGGCTCGAGGCCGAGAGCTGTACATGGTGGAGGCGTTCCCTAGCAATATTGAGTGCCTCTTCCTCGTTCGATCTGTTGACGTGGGAGTTAATGAAGCCGATCGCCAAGGACTCGACGCCCTCTCGCTCTATATCATCGAGGGCTTTCTCCACATCGACCTTGTTCAGCGGGGTGATAATTGTTCCGTCTGAGCCTGTCCTCTCCTCAACCTCGTACCTGTGTCGTCGGTCCACGAGCACTGGCGGACGCTTGAAGAAGAGGTTGTAGACCTCGGCCCTCCTCTGGCGCCCTATCTCGACAACGTCTCGGAACCCCTTTGTCGTAATCATCGCAGTCTTCGGGAGCCTGAGGTCGATCTGGCCAAAAAGGGCGTTTGTCGCGATGGTCGTCGCATGCCCAATCAACCTTATCGAGTCTGAGTCCCTACTCTCTAGTAACTGTCTAAGGGCCGATATCACCCCCTCTTCTGGGTTTCTTGGGACCGATGGGATCTTGATGTTCAGCAGCTCGCCTGTCTCCTCGTCGAACGCGACGAGGTCTGTGAAGGTCCCACCGACGTCGATGCCGACCCTGTACAGCCCCCGCTCCCTCATGGAACTACCTTCAAATGCTGTGAAATTAAAATGCTCGCCAAGATCAGGTTACCTCCGCAAACTATACACCTGTTCCGCGATCCTCTTGATGAACCGCCGTGTCCATGGGCTCATCTCGAGGGAATCCAGCTCTTTCAAAGGCGTCCATGCAGACTCGCTGGCGTCGGACAAAGCGCGGATAGCCTCCTCCAATGGTTCGCACAAGTACTCGCATAAGACGTAATGATAACGGGTCTTGCCCTGGTCATCGCCCACGATGGAGTCGAAGACAGTTAGAAACTTCATAGGCTTGATCATGATCCCGGTTTCCTCCTCGACCTCTCGGACCAGGGCTTCCTCCACCTTCTCGCCTAGCTCCACAACGCCCCCCGGGAGGGACCACATACCCCTCGAGGGTTCGTTCTTCCTTCTAACGAGGAGGACGCTTTGGCCAAGAAAGACGACGGCTGCAACGCCCGCTATGGGGGAATCGGGATACTCGCGTTTCACGAGCGTTCCATCCTCGGCGTGACCCTGGGTTCAGGCTCTGTCGTGTCCGGCCTCGAGGGCTCTCAGGTTTATCGCCTGCATCGAAGGGCGCATCATCGCCCTAACGGCGTCCTCAAGCTTTTCTCGGGAGATTATGTCGGACCGCTTGGAGAGGGCGCCGAGGAGCACCATGTTGGCGACGATCTGGTTCCCCAGTTCCTCCGCCATCTTACTCGCCGGGATCAACACGAACTCCACGTCAGGCCTGATCTCCTCCTCCCCGAGCCTTCCAAAGACGTCTTCGTCGACGAACACCAGGGCGTTCTTATTTGCGACGCCCTGGAACCGCCTCATGGCGGGGGCTGAGAGTATGATTAGGATGTCGGCTTTCTCCAGGGCGATGTCGTAGATGTCGTGGTCGGAGACGATCACCTCGGACTTGCAGCTCCCTCCCCTAGCCTCGGCTCCGTAGCTCCGAGAGTTTATCACCTGGTATCCTGCTCTGAACAACGCCTCCGAAAGGAACTCCCCCGCCGCGACTATGCCCTGGCCTCCTGTCCCCCCTATGAGTATCCCCTTCTGCAATGTCACTCGCCCTCCGCAATATGTATAAGCTTATGAAGGGAATCCGTGAACTCGGGCTTCTCCTCATTAACGAATACGCCTAACTCTATCTTCCCCTCAATTTGGCCTACAACCCTCTTGACCGTACTCAACTGGCCAATGTTGTCCCAGTCAATTCCGTCCTCTAACGCGTCGACCCTAACCACGCGTCCGAAACCCATATGGTCTACGATCCTTGCCTTGGCCTTGAGACCCTTGATGGCCCCAAGGATGTCATCGAGGGATTTCTCAGGCGAGTCCTTTGGGATGGCGTACTTATAATCCCCACGCTGAGCCCTCCCCCTGATGTATGTGCTCTCCGAGAACATCTCTAGCAGCCGGCCCGGAAGCACGTGGAGCGGGTCCCGCATGTCGAACATCCGCCTCTGCTGCGTCGGGCACTGGCTTAGGACCTCGATTAGTGAGAATCCCCTGTGCCTAATAGCCTCCTTCATGCCCTGGGTGAGCTCCAAGACATTGTAGGTTGTCCATCTTGCGACATACGTAGCGCCGGCAGCGGCTGCCAGCTTGACTATGTCGAAGGGGCTCTCGGGGTTGCCATAGGGCGATGTAGCGGTCATTTCCCCGAATGGGGTCGTCGGGGCGATCTGGCCACCGGTCATCGCGTAGTTCATGTTGTTCACCAGGATCGTGGTGATGCCGACGTTCCTCCTAGCGGCATGAATTAAGTGGTTTCCGCCAATGCCTGCGCCATCCCCGTCCCCCGTGAACACAACGGTGGTCAGATCGCTGTTGTATACCTTGGCTCCTGTGGCGAAGGCAAGGGCTCTCCCGTGGGTTGTGTGAAGCGCGTCCCCGTTGAAGTAAGGGTTCGATATCCATGCCGAGCATCCAATGCCGGAGACGCAGAGCACCTTGTCCTTCGAGATCCCAAGTTCGTCTATGGCGCGAACAAAGCAGTTCAGGATCGTGCCATTTCCACAGCCCGGGCAAAAGGAGGTTGGAAAGTTCCTTGTGTATTCGTCCCTGTATCTGCTTAGGGGTTTCAAAGGCATCAGGGTGCCCTCCTTATCGCCTGGTAGATCTCGTCAACTGAGTGGAGCACCCCGCCAACTTTGGCCAGAGAGATGACGTTCGCCCGGCAACACGCTGCCCTCTCGACTTCCCTCACCATCTTGCCAGCGTTCATCTCCACAACGATGAACGCGTCGACCCTCTCGGCCAACTCGGAGACCTCCCTCTCGGGGAAGGGCCAGATGGTCCTTAACCTCAGTAGCCCGGCCTTAATCCCTTCCTCCCTAGCCTTCTTCACCGCTCCGAAGCTCGGGCGTGCGGATGCCCCGAATGAGACAACGGTCACCTTCGCGTCGTCGAGATCCATGCTGACAGTTTCGACGATGTCGTCCTTGGCCCTCAGGATCTTCTCCCTTATCCTGTTAACCTTCGACTGGTGGTACTTGGGAGCATGGTCCCTAAGGCCGGTTGGCCTGTGTGTGGAACCCGTCACCAGTACCCTATAGCCGTCGCCGAACCGCGGCATCTCAGGCACCATGCTCGGGTCGTCCGTCCCGAACGGTATACACTCAGGCCCGCTTGGCCTCTTGCGTTCAAGAACCTCTATTTCCTCTGGGACAACGAGCTTCTCCGTTATGTGGCCGATCACGCCATCGGCCATCAGCATCACCGGCGTCCTGAACCGCTCGGCGAGATTGAAGGCCCTAACGGTGAGGTCGAACATCTCCTGCACCGACCAGGGGGAGATGGCAACGACCTCGTAGTCACCGTGGGCGCCGTACCTCGCCTGGTAGACGTCCTGCTGAGAAGGCTCGGTAGACTGGCCCGTGGAGGGACCACTCCTCTGGACGTTAACCACAACGCATGGGGTCTCCGTCATATGGGCGTGGCCTATATTCTCCTGCATCAAGTCAAAACCGGGGCCAGACGTCGCAGTCATCGCCTTTGCGCCAGCCCAAGACGCCCCTATAACGGCCGCAATCGAGGCGATCTCGTCCTCCATTTGGAGGAAGAAGCCACCAACCCTCGGAAGGTTGGCTGACATGTAATGGGAAATCTCGTTGGCCGGCGTAATAGGGTAGCCAGCGAAGAAGCGGCAGCCCGCCCTTATCGCCCCCTCGGCGCACGCATCGTTTCCGAGGATAAAGTGGCGTCCGGGTTTCAGCAAGGCTCAACCTCCTCCACTGAGATGGCGAAATCAGGACAGAACCTCTCACACCAACGACACCCGATGCACGCGCCTTTCAAATTCGGTATCATGCCGCCCAGCTCCGTCCTCTCATTGGACTCGCCGAGCACGTCTCCTCCCAACTTCCTGCATACGTAAACGCAGACAAGACACCCCTTACAAGCCTCGGCCGATATCTTAGGTCTAAATTTCCTCGCCTTTCTCTGAGGGGACTCGCCGGCTGAGTCTCTTAAATGAAAACCGGAGTTGCTCATGATTTCCGTCATCTCGTTAGCGAGATGGTATTAACCTTTTTCGCATGGGCGTAAAACCAGTCGAGAAGATGAACCTTAAATAAAAGCACATGGTAATGAGGCACATCAGGCTGGGACCAGAAAGATCCCTAGTCACCGTTTGTTGAGGTCAGAGACACACATCCTTTAATTAAGAAATTTCAGTCACTGAGGTTTAGAGCTGGATTATGGAGCTTTAATCGATGTCCGCCGACGAAAAGCTCGTGCAGGACGACGCCCAAATGGTAGAGGGTTCTGCCCATGTCTTAAACGAGGCTGATGTAGCTGCTCCATTTGACCAGCCCCTGAACGCCGAGGAGGCCACCATCCTTGTGCTCCACTTCCTGATGCGGATGAGGAAAAGAATACTCACGCCTCGCAAAGCGGTCCTCAACGATAACAACGTCTTCGTCGTGGATGTCGATCTAAAGAGTGCAACCGCTACCGTCCACATCAACGCCGAGACGCGGGAGATACTGGAATACTCCATCGTTCAGCGCCCAAAGGAGGAGAAGCCCCTGCCGATATCGCCGAGGAAGATAGCGATGGCCCTGGGTGCGGTGGTGGTCCTCGTCGTCCTCGTCATGTCTTACAACTTCCTCCTGCTATACGCCGAATCGATCTTGAACAGCGTTCCACCCGACTACTTCCTTATTGGAGGATTAGTAATCCTTGTTGTCGGGGGGATCGTCTGGTGGCGTAGAAGGTCATCCTAGCACCATTCGTACAAGCAGGAGATAGCTAATCGGATCATCGAGATTCACGCCACTTCCTGAGGACCAGGCTGGCGACGGAGGAGTCCTGTATTGCGAGGCCAACGCTCTTGAAAACTGTTAACCCATCGTCGCTTGTCCTCCCCTTTTTCCTTCGGAGCACGAGTTCCCCGAGCTCGGCGTAGATGTGGTCCTCAGATATGGCACCCTCATTGATGGGGATAAGTATGTCCCCAGCCTCCATCATAACAGCCTCGCGGCTGTCTACAACGAC
>CAZPMB010000035.1:0-20190 GCA_964587735.1 uncultured Candidatus Bathyarchaeia archaeon
CTTGAGATTCATCAAAAAGGTGGGAAGCCGCCCGTCGATTTCAAGGGCATCGGCATTTTCCACTGTGGCCCTATAATGCAGAAGGTTGACGACAGATGGACCGTCGTAGCCGCGGGCCCCACGACCTCAGAAAGGATGGAGATCTTCCAAGACAAGTTCATCGAGGCCTTCCGCCCCTCGATCATAATCGGCAAGGGAGGCATGGGCGATAGAACTGCGAAAGCCTGCGCAACGTATGGCTGTGTATACGGAGCCTTCACCGGCGGAGCAGCCCTCCTAGCCGTTAAGGGAATCAAGAGGGTGAAGGACGTCTTCTGGCTCGAGGAGCTGGGAATGCCCGAATGTCTTTGGGTCTACGAGACGGAGGACTTCGGCCCAATGATCGTGACGATAGACAGCCATGGGAACAACATGACCAAGAACATTGATGAGCTGATGAAGGCCAAGATGAAGAGGATCATGGACTCGATGGAGGGTTAGAAATGACGAACGTGGATAAAGTCGTAGAGGACACCGCCGTAGAACTCCTCAGGATAGCTGCAACCGAACTTCCTGTGGAGTACGTCGATGCGATGAGGAGAGAGATGGAGGGTACGAAAGGGGAGATCGGGAAATCCCAACTTAGAAACATCCTCGAGAACGTGGAGATCGCAAGGAAGGGCTCGAAGCCCATATGCCAGGATACAGGCATCATCGCTTTCTTGGTAAAGGTGGGCGACGGCTTCCCTCTGAGGTCCAGGCTCAAGGAGGTGCTCGTGAGCGCGACTCGACGTGCGACGAAGGAAATACCTCTCAGACCAAACGCCGTGGACATGTTTAAGGGGAACACAAAAGACAACGTCTGCCTAAGAGGCCACATACCCATCATCTACATCGACTTGGTCCGTGGTGATAACCTCGAAATGATCGCCCTGCCCAAAGGCGGTGGTAGCTCTAACGTGGCGGCCCACAGAATGCTGAAGCCGGGCCTGGGTTTAAAGGGCGTGAAGCAGTTCGTCATCGAGGCCGTAGCCAACGCCGGCTCCCTCGGATGTCCGCCCTACTTCGTCGGAGTCGGGATAGGCGGGGGGGAGGATATGTGCATGATTTTAGCGAAGAAGGCGCTTCTGCATCCATTTCGTGTTAGAAACCCCGATCCAAACATCGCAGCCGTTGAGGCTGAACTCCTGGGGAAGGTCAATGAGCTAGGCATCGGCACTATGGGATTGGGCGAGGGCCCGACAGCTCTCGACCTCCACATCGAATTGGCCGCTAGGCACCCTGCCTCACTGCCAGTGGGCGTCGTGATAAGCTGCTGGGCCTTTAGACACGCCAAGGCGACAATATCGAAGAACGGAGAGGTCAAGACAGACAAGAGTGCCTGAAATCAGACAACACTATCCCATTATTCTCATAATTGAGCGAGAGGTCGTAGCTTTGGAATATCTCCTTTTTCTACAATCATCACAGTGAGCTCACTTGGTCAGCCTCCGCCGACAGGGGGAAGCAGAGCTACCACATCGCCATCCTTCAGCGGTGTGTCGAACCCTTCCAGGCTGTTAACATTGACGCCGTTGATCATGAATGAGAGGTAGTCCCGGACCCTCTTCTCACCGTCGTAGATGTACCGTGCGAACTCCTCTCCATACCTATTCACAAGCACATCTATGAGGTCTCCAATGGATGACTTAGGGGGGAGCCCAACGGTCTCATGCCTTTTTCCCGTGGCCTCCCTGATCATAGCGTAGTACTTGACCTCGACCTCCAAGATGAACACCAATTCTACATCCCAAACCCCGCAAATTTATACGTTGCGAACGGAAGATACCAAAGAAAAGTTCATGATCAGAGTGAGGGTCAGGATGATGGGGACCCTCAGGCGGGTATCAGGGGTGGCTGAGGAGGAGCTCATGCTCAGCGATAATGCCGATGTCTCCTCCGCCATCCAGAAGTTGATCGAGGTTCACGGTGAAAAATTCGAGAAGGCCCTAATGGACCCGATCTTTGTTAGCCCCCTCCCAAACAACCTCATCATCCTAAATGGCGTTGAGGTGGGCAACTTACAGGGCCTCGGCACCCCCCTCAGGGACGACGACACGGTCGTCTTTCTCTCCGTGACCCACGGCGGCTGACGGATAAGACCGTGATAGAGTTTATATCGTGCTCCCGCAGCATTCAATCGACCAATTTGTTAGAGGCCCCACCCACATGCTCTAAGTGCAGCAAAAAGCCATCCATCTACCATAGGCCATACTCGGGGGAGAGACTGTGCGCAGAATGCTTCAGGAAATCCATTATGGAGAAGGTCGAGCGGACCATTTCAAGGTACAACATGTTTGAACACGACAGCAGAATAGCCGTAGGCGTTTCTGGCGGAAAGGACAGCCTCAGCCTCCTCAACATACTCGCAGAAATCGAGGAAGGTTACCCCCAGGCCGAGCTCATAGCAGTCTCAATCGACGAGGGGATCAGAGGCTACAGGGACGAGGCCATCGCCATAGCCACTGAGGCAAGCAGACGACTCGGCGTGGAGCACCATGTCCTCTCCTTCCAAGACATCTTCTCTATGACCATGGACGGCATTGTCTCCAAGCCCAGAGAGCTCTCCCCATGCTCCTATTGCGGCGTCCTACGGAGGAGGGCTCTCAACGAGGCGGCTAGGCGTGTTTGTGCCGACAGACTTGCAACCGCCCACAACCTTGACGACATGGCTCAGACATCCCTCTTGAACGTACTCAGGGGAGACCTCAACCGCCTCTCCACCATGCATCCCATGGGCGCCGAGCTGCAGGGCTTTGTGAGGAGGGTGAAACCGTACTGCGAGGTGCCGGAAAGGGAGTCTACCCTATACGCTTATATAGAGGGCTTCAAGTTCCAAGAGCTCCCCTGCCCCTATGCGTTGGGGGCGATGAGGAACGACATTCGAGGTTTCATCAACAGGATGGAGATCAAACACCCCGGCACAAAGTTCATCGTGTACAACACCGCATTAAAACTCCTACCCAGTATAAGTGAAACAATGGTAACTAGTCCATGCAAAATCTGCGGCGAACCAACGAAGGGTGAGAAATGCAGAGTGTGCCAGATGATAGGGGAATTAACCCAAAATGTATCCATTAAAAAATCAAGACTCTAACATGAGATGCCTTAACAGAGCATTCGTATAGTCATACTGCCCCAAAAAAAAAAGTTACTTTCTGGCTCTTATGAACCAAGTTAAAACTAGATGCATTTTAAAAAAAAGAATTATCATGAAAAAATATCGAAAATGAATTTCACCTATTGTATAATGATTCAGAATCATAATAACCAAGTGAAAAGTTTGTCCTAAACAACCTAACCTTGATAAGACTAGGTCAGGGCGGAATGAGGCATCTTATGGAGGATTAACTAATCGTCTCACCGAGAGCGCTGAGAAGAACATGAGCAGTGCAAACAATTCGACAAATGAAGAAATGGACGAGGATTCTTACGTCCTCAATCAGGCTGAGGAAACCAGTGCGACTCCTATTAGAGAGGAAAAGGAGGGGGAGCCGCGATTCTGGGAAATTTTCAACTCGGTCAGTGATGGCCTCTTCCAGATCGATTTGGAAGGCAACTTTGTACTCGTGAACACGGCGTTTGCGGCCATGATCGGCTACAAGCCTGAGGAACTTCGTAGTAGAAACGTCAAGATGTTACAGGAATACGTTTCAGAGGAAGAGATAAAGGAGATCCTTACAGAAATCACAAAAAAAGGAAGGATCAATGAAAGGCTAATACGACTTCCACAGCCCGACGGCTCTGTGAAGTGGATTGAAGTCTCCATTGGCATGCGTCGAGGAAAAAACGGGGATTCGATCGGATTTGAGGGCATAGTTAGGGATGTAACTGATCGGTTTAGATATGAGAGAAGGCTCGAGGCTCTTCACTGGTATGCCACAAGAATTGGGAGCTCCACTAGCGTTGAAGAGGTCGCAGAGCTTACCTTCGACACGATTGAACAGACCCTTGGGTTCAACCTGGGAAGCTTCAGCATTGTCGAGGGAGACTTACTTCGCGAGATACACACGAGAGGCGTGAAGACATACACGTTGTTTAAACTGTCTCTCGACGGTCGAGGAATAACTGTGAGGGCCGTCAGGACCGGGCAGACCCAGCTCATTACTGACATTAGGGAGGACGATGATTACATCCGAGGGCCAGCAGAGGGATATTATGAGCCACTCTCCGAACTCGATGTCCCTGTCAAAGTCGATGGAAAGGTCATCGCAGTAATCAACATAGAGAGTACTAAGCTGAACGCATTCACTGATGAAGACCGAAAACTCGTGGAGATCCTAGCCGGGCATGTAGCCTCCACAGTTCAGAAGATACGTCTATTGGAAATGGAACGCCATTACAAGGCCAAGATTGAGGCCCTTCACAGACATGCCTCGGAGCTGGCTTCGGCCGTTACAATCGACGAAGTGGCGAAGACGACTTTAAACGCCATCGAGGGGGTCCTCGGATTCCCATCGGGCGCCTTTAGCATAGTTAAGGACGATCTGCTCATCCCCATCTATCTTAAGGGAATAGACATCGGATCGAACCGGAGTCTGCCCCTTGACGGCCCTGGCATCGTAGTTAGAGCCGTTAACACCCGGGAATCCCAGCTCGTTTCAGATACCAGAAAGGATAAAGACTACATACTCGCAATCGTGGACGGTAAAAATCAAACCCTCTCGGAGCTCGCCGTCCCAGTTGTCGTGAACTCAGAGGTAAAGGCTGTATTCAACGTCGAGAGCGAAAAACTCAACGCGTTCAACGAGGAGGACAGGCGGTTACTCGAGATCTTTGCGGAGCATGTAGCCTCTACACTCGGCCGTCTCTCCGAGGTGGAGAGGTTGCGGAGATCGGAGGAGAAGTTCAGGACCCTCCTCGAGGAGTCGATGGACGCAGCAACACTCATAGTCGGTACGACAATCATCTATGCGAACAAGCGCATGGCCGAGCTCGTGGGTCTGCGGGATGCCTCAGAAGTCATCGGAAGAAGCTCCCTAGACTTCGTCGCTGACGAGGACAAGGAGATCGTAAGAACGAGGACCTTGGGCAGGCAGAGAGGTGAAAAGCACGTTAATCTCTACGAGTTCCAGATGCAGACTACTGACGGAAAAAAGATAGATGTAGAGACCTATGTGTCCCTCATCGAGTATGAGGGAAGGCCGGCCTCTCTAGCCTTCACCAGAAACGTCTCAGAGCGAAAGAAGATGGAGAGAGAGCTTCGAGACTACACTGAGCGTCTCGAGGAGATGGTAGAGGAGAGAACCAGAAAACTGCGAGAGGCGGAGAGGATGGCCGCAATCGGAGAACTAGCGGCGATGATCGGCCATGATCTACGTAACCCCTTAACAGGCATAGCCGGCGCCACCTATTTCCTAAAAACAAAATATGGCTCAAGAGAAGACGATACAGTCAAGAAGATGCTGGAAATAATTGAGAACGACATCGAGTACTCGAACAAGATCATAAATGACCTGCTCGAATATTCACGGTCAATCAATCTAGAGCTCTCAGCCACTAACTCGAAAAGGCTTATTGACGAAGCCCTGGAAACGTTCAAGGTGCCTGAGAACATACAAATATTGAATTTAGCCAGGGAAAAACCCGATTTTGAGGTCGATGTACAGAAGATGAGACGGGTGATACTCAACTTGATCAGTAACGCCATCGATGCAATGCCCTCTGGCGGAGAAATCACTATAAGAAGCAAGGCGACGAAAGAGCATATAGAATTATATTTCACAGACAATGGAAAAGGTATACCTGAAGAAATAATTGACAAAATTTGGAAACCATTGTTCACGACAAAGGCGAAGGGAATGGGGTTCGGGCTGTCGATATGCAAAAGAGTAGTTGAATCCCACGGAGGCACAATATCTGTGAAAAGTAAGCTTGGAGAAGGTGCGACGTTTATCATCACACTTCCTCTAGTACGCTGAAGTAGGTTTATTTTGCGCTCGTCCAATCCTCGTCCATTAACTTCAAGGCTTTTCCATCGTATTTTTTATTCATTCTGAGGGGCAAGTAGTTCAGGTGTTTAACGTGGGTAACATCCTGATCGAGAACGGCTTCATCGCGACCATGGATGAAGATCGGAGAGTGTATACAAGGGGGAATATTTACATCGAAGATGGCAGGATAATCGGCGTCGGAGGGGAGTTGGAGGTTCCAAGGAGCCCGGATCACGTGATCGATGCGAAGAACATGTTGGTCCTCCCGGGCTTCGTCAACGCCCACTCCCATCTACAGCAGTACTTCAGGGGCGTCTATGAGCTGATTGGCGACTTCTACAAGGTTAACCTGCCCCTCGAGGGGTACAGGAGCCCGGAGGATATGGAGTGGCTCGGAGAAGCTTCCTGCGCCGAGTTCATATACGGTGGGTGCACAACTTCGATGGTGATTTACACGTATCCTTATGGGTTCGCTAAATGCGTGGAAAAGGCTGGAAACAGAGTCGTGCTCGGGGCGGACATAGAGGAGGTAGACCTGAACCGGCTCAGGGAGGGGGTCTACGAGTACCTCCCAGAGAAGGGAGAGGCCGCCTTCAAGAGGGCAGTGGATTTATACAGTGACTGGCATGGAAAACGAGGCGGTCTATTCTCCGTCGTCATGGCACCGAAGGCGGCTGACTTAGCAAAACCGGAGACCTACCTGATGTGCAAGGAGTTCGCTGAGGAGCATAGGCTTCGTTTGACAACCCACCTATCCCAGAGCTGGCGCGAGGTCCAGCAGGTAAACAGGCTCTACGGGAAGACTCCGCCAAGGCACCTCCACGACCTCGGCGTCCTGAACAGGAGGCTCACGGGAGCCCACTGCACCTATGCCACCGAGGCCGACACCCAGCTCATGAAAAATTCGGGTATGGGGATCCTTCACTGCCGCTCGGTCACTAACCCGCTCACACGTTGGATTGACCTCGGCATACCGATCGGCCTGGGTACGGACGACTACTTCCATGACATGTTCGAGCTCATGAGGCAGAACGCGGCAGGCCAAAGAGCAAGAGCTCAATCCGTGGGTGGCTACGACGGTATGCTCTCTGGGAGCCCAATGACGGCGCGTCCAAGTTACTATGAGTTGCTGGATCTTGCTACTAGAAGAGGGGCGGAGGCGTTAGGCTTCGATCGGGAGATTGGCTCACTCGAGCCTGGGAAGAGAGCTGATGTGATCATCGTTAACATGCTCAACCCCTACCTAACCCCTACCAAGGACCCACTGACCAGCATGGTCTTATACGGGACCCCAGGCGACGTCGATACCGTCATAGTGGACGGCAACATCCTGAAGCAAAACGGCAAACTGACCACAATAGATACAGAAAAAGCCCTTCTGAAAGCACAGAAGAGGACCGACAAGATCATTGAGAGATTCTTTGAAGATCATCCAGAACAGAAGAAGAACTGGGAAACGATGACACGGTACGGAGAATGACTTGAACTGCCATGTTCATAAAACCTTTTTATAAAAGGGATCGTGAAAACACGCACTAAGCTACTATCTATTGGCGTAATGAATGCAGGGTAGAATGTCCCAAAGCTTGGGGAGCACTACATTCTTTATCATAACTATTATCACGGTACACACGTGACTCTGGATAAAAGGGATCTACAACTCTCCGAGGTTTTTGTTATCGGCTCGGAGACATCCTTTTTTAATTGATAATGTAACATTACTGAGCGTTCAACAGGGGGGACATCGATGGGGAAGATACGGGTAGCCATAGCCGGTCTGGGTAACTGTGCGTCTGCGCTCATTCAGGGCGTCGAGTACTACAGAAACCAGAAAGGGGGGGAGATACCGGGCCTCATGCATGTGAATTTCGGGGGATATTATATTGAAGACATAGAGTTCGTCGCCGCCTTCGATGTCAACAGCCTCAAGATTGGGAATGACATCTCGGAAGCCATCTTCATCGACTCAAACAACTGCACTAAGTTTTCAGATGTCCCCTTAACGGGTGTGAAAGTACTCCCTGGTCCTATTTCCGACGGTGTGGCACCGCACATGGTTGAGCCATTCCACGTTAAAATGGACCAAAAGCCCGTTGACGTGGTCGAGTCTCTGAGGCGGAGCAAGGCCGACATGCTAATAAACTACCTGCCGGTGGGGAGCGCCGAGGCAACGAGGCTCTATGCGCAGGCTTCTCTGGACGCTCACTGCGCCTTTATCAACTGTATTCCTGAGTTCATCGCCTCAGTGCCGGAATGGGGTAAAAGATTCGAGGACGTTGGCCTCCCCGTCGCCGGGGATGATGTAAAGAGTCAGGTCGGCGCAACAATACTCCACAGGGTCTTGGCGGAGCTGTTCTACAATCGTGGCGTCCGCATCGAATCCACTTACCAGCTGAACATGGGCGGTGACACGGACTTTTTGAACATGACGGTGGAGAACAGGCTCCACACGAAGCGCGTGAGTAAGACGAAGGCGGTAACGAGCCTCATCCCCTATGATGTCCCAACTCGTATAGGCCCATCTGACTACGTCCCCTTCCTGAAGAATAACAAGATCTGCTACATCAGGGTGAACGGCCTCGGATTTGGGAACCTTCCGATAACCCTTGACGCCAAGCTCGCCGTCAACGACTCGCCTAACAGCGGCGGCGTCGTCATAGACGTCATAAGGGCGGTCAAGATCGCATTAGATAGGGGGGTCTCTGGACCCCTCACAGGCATCTCATCCTACGCGTTCAAGCACCCTCCAGTGCAGGTTAACGACGAGATCGCCCACAGGTGGGTGGAGGAATTCATAGAAGGGAAGAGAAAAAGGTAGCCTTACGGACGATGAACAACTGAATTAATTATACATCTCGGATGAGGGCATTATTCATCAAAATCAAGTTAATGCCGAATAAAATGTTAGTCGAGGTTTGAAAGATTGAAAATTGACTAATTCCTTCACATGTCTACGTGTATGTTGAGCTTCTGGGTCAGCTCCTTGTACCTGTTCCTGATTGTGACCTCAGTCACATGGGCTCCCTTAGCTATTTCGCCCTGGGTCCGCTTCTCGTCCGTGAGTAGGCTCGCTATGTACGTGGCGGCCGCCGCGATGCCCGCTGGACCCCTGCCACTGGTTAACCTCAGATCGATGGCCTGGTTCAGTATCTTAATTGCGATATTTTCAGTTTCACCTGAAAGTGTTAACTGGCTCACGAACTTCGAGACATAGCTCTGAGGGTCAACTGGGGGGACCCTGGTGTCTAGCTTCCTGAGCAGGAACCTGTAATTTCTGCCCCCCTCCTTCTTCGATATGTGTGCCGCCTTCCCGACCTCCTCGAGGGTACGGATGACGTTGCACTGGCGGCAAGCCATATAGATGGAGGCAGCGGCAACCCCCTGGATCGAGCGGCCTCGGATCAGGCGCTTCCTGACGACGCGGCGGTAGAGGACGGAGGCCGTCTCGAGGACGTTCTTGGGGAGGTTGAGCTTGTACGCGACCTTCGTGAGCTCGGAGAGGGCGAAGGCGAGGTTCCTCTCTGTGGCTCCTGAGACCTTCGATCGCCTGTGCCACTTTCTGAGTCTGTAGACTCTGGCCTTCTGTAATGGCTTCAGCTTTTTGCCGTAGACATCCCTGTCGTGCCAGTCAATGATGGTTGAAAGGCCCTTATCATGAATGGTCCATGTGAGCGGCGCTCCCACCCTGGTCCGCTTCTCCCTCTGTTCCTCGTCGAAGGCTCTCCACTCCGGCCCTTGGTCGAAGAGAGCGGATGAGATGACGAAGCCGCAATGCTCGCAGACGAGTTCTCCAGCCTCGTAATCCCGAATAAGATCCGTATTACCACACTCGGGACAACCTGTGATCTTCTCACTCCTCAACATGCCAAGTAACCTACCGTTTACCCTTCTCGAGGTATAACGTCTCACCGAGGAGCCTCTCAGGGTCTTTCACCCTCGGTTTTACAGCAACGAAGGGGCTAGAGACAGGGCCAAAAAGGTCAAAAACCGTCCCTATCGACTTCCCGCTGGCATCTAGGACTGCTTCCCCGATTTTTACTTCCGCTCCAGCCTCCAGTATCAGGTTGCCACTGCTGTTGGAAAGATGTAGTACAGTCCCGACCGGTCTCCTAGACTTCATAGAACCCCTTCGATAAACTATGATATGAAAAGGGGGCAGCCTTATAACTCTTTGTTAGCCTTAATCTATAACAAGCTACTTTTGAGCCCTATTTGACCGAATTTTCTGCGCTAGATCCTTAAGGACCCCTGTTTTTCGACCGGTTTTATCGACCATAACAACGCCTGTTTTGAGCCACGGACGCCTTGAAAGAACAGCCCCCGTGTTTAGGACAGGGCTCAGCCCTAATTCCGAAGCCGCGTTAAAGACCTCCTCAATGCTTACCCCACGGGAAGCTAATTCCCTAGGGACACGCCTCCCCTTGCGCCAAGAGAAGTCTGTATCAAAATATGAAGGCCAAAGAAACAGCTTTCCTTTTCCCCTCAATTTGTACTCGTCTCTCCGAAAAGGAACTCTTTTTATCTCTCTATCTTTGTTCTTATTTCTCTTCGTATTTAACGGCGTTTAAAACCCCATCTTGGCCCGGCCTTGAAACTATTTTTGCCAGCCCTCTCTCAGTGCGGACGATGACCCCCTTTGTGATAACCCCCCTTCTATTATAGTCCACATTGGCGGGGTTTCTGACCACATCGAGGATCTCAAGACGCTCCGTTCGTCCAGTTGATTGGTCCGAGACGTTGACATAGTTCGCAGACTGTAGTTTGACTTTGCTGATTCCGCTTCGTCCAGTCTCTATCTTCCTCGCGGTTTCGGAGTGTATAGTCTCAATTGGAAGTTTCCCCACATCGTGCAACCTCTTCGTCCTGTAGCCCTTTTTCTTACCGCCTGTCTTCTTATGCTTCTTCAGCCCGCTCTGCCAAGCCATTTTTACATCCTCACAGGTATGAAACCTTTCCAAATGTGCTGTAGCCTTTAGACAAGAAGGAGGTATAAAAGGGGTATGGTGAGCCTTCTACGGCAAGACCATCGGCGGGTCAGAAAGATGGATTCCTCAGGAAAATTTAGTAAGTTTCGTCCAATGAATCTAGCTGTCCATCGGTGAATGGGTTCGTTGTTATTTCCTCGGCTCTGTCTCCGCCGTTACCGTTCTCAAGCTTGTGGATCTTCATCGTGCTGAACATCTGCCGCAGCTGTAGCTTGGACTTCAGTGGGTCCTGGCCAAAACCGAAGTAGTCGGCGAAGTATGGAGTCGTCTCTATAAGATAGCCTCGGCCATTTATTCTCTCACGGATTATAAGCCCCATCTCCTCCATCATCTTCAAATGGGAGTAGACATGGGCCCCTCTATCTGCGATCACCTTCATTTGCTCTACAGGCTGGTGATATGCTATGTAAGAAAGGGTTTTCAATGGCCCACTCGTCAGCAGAGGCCTATGGGAGAACCTCTTTACGGCTCCATCGAATTTCTCCCTTAACCTCATGACCGCGCGATTCCCTGGGAGGGCTCTTACCTCAAGAGCGCTCTGGCGGGCGGTGTATCTCAACCCGAGCTCGTTGATCAGTTTCATGATGATCTTATCGGATTTCGTCCCGACGGCGAGCTTCAGGGTGTCCATATCTATGGGCCGCCCTGCGGCGTAAAGGGCCGCCTCAAGCGTTGTGAGGCGCTCCATTTTTTGTTCAGTATCCAACCTGATTATACCTCCCTAACAGTTATCGTGATATCCGTCTCCTCCTCATCCTGCTGGAGATCGATCTTCTCCTGCTGGGCCAGGAAAAGGAGCATCATGAACGTCCTGACTACATCGAGGAGACTCATTCCCGTCACGAGATCGAACATGCTTATCGGGCCGTCCCTCATCTCAACAATCTTATCGAGGAGGGCATCCGCTCGTTCCTCGATCTCTAAAAGGTAAGCCTCCATGTCCAAGAAGTCGGGGATCGGGACTGGCAGGACGGGCATCCTGGGGACAGCGCTCCTCCTCTCCTCAGACAGGGCCTCCTCTAGGGCCGTTATCAGGTCGGAGATCGATGTGGTGGTGAACTCGAATCTGAAGGGCAGGTTGAGTGGAGGGGGGATGTAGGCATTAGACTTCTCTGCCGGTAACTTCGGTGGTTCCTCCATCTTGAGGAGCAGCTCGACCTTCTTCAGGTAGATGAGGACGGATGAGTTAATTGCCGTGCCTGCCATTCTGAAATCGATGCCAACCTTGTTCATTTCCTCGAGAAGCGTCTTGAGGAGGTAGACGAGGTTGATGCTCCAGGGGGAAGCCTTTTCCAACTTGGTGTCTTTGAAAAGAATTACCCAGGGCTCCTTCAGGTAGAAGGGCTTTTCACTGACCAACCTACACCGCCACCTCGACCTTCATGGGAAGAGAGATAACCCGACTCCGCCCGCCCTGGGCGAAGACTCCATAGATCTTGTCAGCGTTGTGGATTATGACATCCTTGAGGCTAACAATTATGAACTGGGATTCAAGAGCGTTCTCTTTCAGGACATCAGCGAGGCGAGCGGTGTTGATATCGTCCAGATGGGCGTCTATCTCATCGAATAGATAGAAGGGAGACTTTAGGAAACGCTGTATCGCAAGCAGGTAGCAGATAGCGGCGACAGAACGCTCTCCCCCGCTGGTCCCGCTCACCAGCCTCATGGGCTTCGCCGGGAACTGTACATATAGGTCGACGCCTCCGGAGAAGGGATCCTCGGGCCGCTGGAGCTCTAGCCGCCCGTCGCCACCGCTTGTGAGCTTTGCGAAGACATTTGAGAAGTTCTCGCCGACCTGGTTGAAGGCCTTCATGAAGTGCTCAGTTTTTTCTTTCTCAACCTCGTCGATGAACTTCAGGATAGAGCCCTTCTCCTCCTCGAGCTCGTTGATGCGGACGCTCAGCTGCTTGTAGCTAACGACGACCTCTTCATAGTGCTGGATGGCGAGCTGGTTGATCGCTCCGATGGAGGCCTTCTCCGTTCGGATCCGCTGGAGGGTTCGTTCGACATGGTTTAAATCAACGCCTTCGATCGGTAGGACGCCATCGAAGCCCAGCCTCGTGAGCTCCTCGAACTTCTGCTCTATCTGCAGCCTGTACTTCTCCTCCTCGACATTAAACGTCATGGATCTCTTCTCTATGCCAGAGCGCCTGTTCTCTAACCTCCCAATCTGCTGCTCGATGTTACGGACGGCCTTACGGTGCTGCTCCAAGATTCTGCTGGTCGCCTCGACCTCTGATGTGACGCTATCCAGGACTTTCTGAAGCTCTGCTAATCTTGAGGCCTCCTCCTCTAGCTTCAACTGACATTCCCCGTATTCGTAGTCAAGGGATTCGATCGTCTTCCGCCAGTCCTCGACTTGGCTCTCAGAGTCCGATGTCTTCAGATCAAGATACTTGTCTATGAGGCTTGTCTGAACTGAGATTTCGGACTGTAGCTGAGCCCTACGGCTCCTTCTCTCGGCTATCTCTCGAGAGATGGTGTCGCATGAGACCTCAAGGCCAGCCACGTCGGAGGGCTTGAGCTCCCTAAGTTCGGCTATCTCGGCCTTTACACGCTCGATCTCCTGAAGCGTATTTTTTTTCCTCTCACGGAGGGATTCGGCTAGGCTGAGCTCCTTATCGCGCTCCTCTGTAACTTTATTGATGTTCTCGTCCAAGGAGGCAATGTTTCTCTCCAGTCTCTGGATGCTCTCATTTGTCTCCTTGATCTGGCCTTCTATCCTCTCGATGGTCTTGTTGAAGGCATCCATGTACCCGGTGAACTCACGGAGACTCCCCCCAGACAACTTCAGGTCTGACATTCTCTTCGATAGGCTCTCTCTCAATGTTTTGATAGTCCTAGAGAGCTCAGTCACAGATTCTTCGCTGGGTATTAGCTTAGAGTAGTCGGGTGGACGCCGGTAATGCCCGCCTATAACCCCCCCATCTGCTTCAAATACATCGCCCGATAAGGTCACCGCCCTGTAACCCTTTTGGGCGAGTTGAACGGCTGAGTCTCTGTCTTTGACGATGAAGGTATCTCCCCAGATGAGATTGATAGCTTGTGCGTACGCCTCTTCGTACCTGATTAGATTAGGAATATAGCCCTCGATATTTGGACCTTCAACCTCCTCCAACGGTTCTGGAGGGTTGATGTCCTTGAGCGGGATGAACCTGGTCATGCCAAGCTTGTTCTGCTTTAGCCTCTCGACGCAATCTAGGGCAGTCTTGATGTCATCGACGAGTATGGCGTCGATCCAGCCTTCGGCAGCCATCCTCGCTGCTCTCTGGTACTTGAGGTCGATCTTGACTAGTGATCGCAACGGGCCATGGTATCCTTTGAGGGCCCCTGCTTCTCCCATCTCCACGATGCGGGCCTGGGCCTTCTCTTCCGTTACTACGCTCTCCCAGAGATCCCTCTTCGCTGTGAACTCAGTGATCGTCAACTCGGCGTCTTTTGCCAGGCTATTCGCGCCCTCTATAGTACTTCTCAGGTTTTTCTGCCTCTTCACCTGCTCTTCTATGTTTGTCAACATCCCCTCGAGTTTTTTTGCCTCATCAACTTTCAGGGCTTCATAGTCATTGATCTTGCTGGCTAGAGAATTCATGGTGTTTGTTGAATCGTTCTTCTTCTGCACAAGCTCATTGATCTTTGCTTCTAATGCGTTTGAGTTAATTAGGTGTTTATTGATCTCAATTTCAATGCCGCTTAAGCTCTCCTGCCATGGGACAAGATCCTCAGTCAGCTTCTCGACCTTGACCTGATTGGATTCGGCTGTCTCTTTTATCTCGCTTATCTTCTCTGCGAGTTCTTTGAGATGAGCCTCCTTCTCCATGACATCGGCGTTGAGCTGGGCCTCATTCTGGGATAACTCTCGGAGTCTCTCGCGCTTCTCCTCTTTCTCGACCTCCGAACGTCCGATCTCCTTGAGTTTGTTCTCTATGTTGTTCTGTAATGATATTTTTCTTGACTCGATCTCCCTAAGCCTCGCCTGCAGGGAGTCTCTCAGAGCCCTTTTCCCTATGAGCTCGGATGTAAGAAGCGGAAGCTGAGTGTTACCCTTCTGCGAAGCCTCCTTTGTGAACCCTTCGAGGCGTTCCTCGGCCGCGTCCCTCTCGGCCACCAAGCCGGTCTTCTCCGCCTCGAGTTTCTCTATCTCGGCTTGGTTCTCCGAAATCTGTCTTCTGATCTCCTTAGTCCTTGTCTCGAGTTGCGCGATCTGATAAGAGAGCTTGAATGCCCCAAGCCTCTGCTCCTCGCTGGTCAGGAGGCGATGGCTGAGCGCGTCGTTCCTTTGTCGCTCAAGCTCGTTTACCCTTTTCCTGACCTCGTCACTCTTAGCAGAGGCGACCTCTATCTTCCGCTCGGCCTCAGCGAGCCGTACCTTAGCTTCTGCTTTTTTCTCGTCGTATTCCGTGATGCCGACAAGATCTTCCAGGGCAACCATACGTTCAGAAGGCGTGAGGTCGCTGAGCCTTGTGGCCGTCCCCTGCAGGACGATGTTGTATCCTCCTGGGCTGATGCCTGCCATCACTAAGAAGTCAAGAAGCTGTCGCCTAGATACCCTCTTACCGTTGAGGAAGTACTTGCTGTTTCCCTGCCGATCGATCCTCCTGCCCACGCTCACAGTCTTTCGGTCGATGGCGAGGCCTCGGTTTGAGTTGTCGAAGTAGATGGTGACTTGGGCAAATTGGGGATTGTTTAAGCTGTCATCTTCCGCGCCGTCGAAGATGAGCCCAGAGAGGTCGGGCACCCTCATCCTCTTACTCCCGAGCTCCCCAAACACGAACTGGACGGCGTCTATGATGTTACTCTTCCCGCTACCGTTGGGTCCCGTTATGACGTTGAAACCCTGCTGAAAGTTCAACTTCACGTTATCGCTAAAAGACTTGAAGTTCCTGACCACGATCCTAGCGATATGTACCATCTCGGGTTCTTTCCTCTCGGGATGAGGCGCCCTATCAGCTAATCATGAAAGTGATTAAACCTGATGGGGTCAGCCCGCCGTGAATTTATATAATCCTTTAAAAAATTCAAGACTACCGCTCACGAAAACGCTCCAGAGGGTGGTATTATGATGTATTACAAATGGATTATGGGAATTTTTCTAGATCGAAGGGTCATTACGAAACATTTATAGGTTATTGACACATGTTCGCCAAGCTTTAATGGTTCTATCACAGCTGGTATAAGACAAATGATGAGAATTAAGAAGCTGACCGAGTTGATTGTGAGCGCTGGCCTCGATGCCTATGTGGTTACTGAGAGCCCAAATGTCTTCTACTTTACCGGCTCGATGAGTGGCGGGAACTTGGTCGTCTCCCCTGACTCAACCCCCCTCCTCCTGGCACCCCGGCTTAATCTAGCTTGCGCTATGGACCAGTCAAAGGGATGTGAGGTCCGTCCCTATACCAAAGAAGACAAGCTTGACCAGATCATCAAGAAGCTTGGAGAGTTTAACCCGAAGAAAATCGGGTTCGATGATCTCACCTTAAAGCTTTACCATGACTTGGGAAAAAGGCTTGAAAACGTAGAACTGAAGACCGAGCCTGACATCGTGAGGGATATGCGGATGGTAAAAGACCCTTCGGAGAGGAATCTGATGAGGCGAGCTGGGATGCTTGCCGACATGGGCATGGATGCCGTGAAGAACTGCCTAAGGAGTGGAGTAAGGGAGAACGAGGTCGCGGCTGAGGCGGATTACATTATGAGGAAGGAGGGGGCCGATGACATCGCGTTCCCCTTCATCGTGGCCTCAGGCCCGAGGTCTGCTTATCCACACGGAGGTGTCACTGAAAGGAAGATCCGGAGAGGAGAGTTCGTCACGGTTGACATGGGAGCCTCCTACAAGGAATACAAGACTGACTTGACAAGAACCTTCATCGTGGGCACACCTTCCGAGAAGCAGAGGCTGATCTATGAAGCTGTGCTGGAAGCGAATCTGACCGTAAATGATATGATCAGGGAATCTGTCGTGGGCGCCGACGTTCACAATGCGGCCATGGAGGTGATAGAGAAGGCTGGATACGGAGAGTACTTTTTCCACGGCCTAGGCCATGGTGTCGGCCTGGAGGTCCATGAAGGCCCATCGCTCGACAAGACGAGCAAGGACGTCCTCGTGGCAAATAATGTCGTCACCAACGAACCCGGGATATACATCCACGGGTATGGTGGCGTCAGGATAGAGGATACCGTTCTCGTCACGAGGTCGGATCCAGAGAGGCTGACTAAGACACCTAAGGACTTAGACGCAATGCGAGTCTGAGTTTACTCTACTTCCCGAAACGCCTGTTCCTGCTCTGGAAGGCTCGTATCGCCCTCTCGAGGTCGATCTCCCTGAAGTCGGGCCAGTAGACGTCGACTATGAATAGCTCGCTGTACGCCGACTGCCAGATGAGGAAGTTGCTGAGTCTAGATTCACCGGAGGTCCTGATGATCAGGTCAGGGTCTTGTTGCGGAAGGTACGATGTGTATAGGTGCTTCTCGATAAGGCCTTCATCGATCTCCTCGGGATCAAGCTCGCCCTTCTTCACCTTGAAGGCTATCTCCTTCGTCGCGTCCACGATCTCTGCCCTGCCTCCGTATGCCAAGGCGATATTAAGATAGAATCTGTCATAGTCCTTTGTCGTTTTTTCCACCTCTTCGATGAGCTGTATTAGCCTTTCGGGTAGGAGGTTGATTCTGCCGATGGCATTTATTCGCACCTGATTTTCGTGGATCACGTTGGACTTCAGGACCTCGTTCAGGTTCTCCTCGTAGATCTTCATCAGCTCCTCCACCTCCTCCACAGATCGTTTGAAATTCTCTGTCGAGAAGGCGTAGAGGGTAACAGTCTTAATACCCAGGTTGAGGGCCCATTCGAGGAACTTCTTCACCTTCTCGGCGCCCTCCCTGTGGCCTTGCCAAGCTATCATCTCCCTAGAGGTGGCCCACCGCCTGTTACCGTCGAGAATGATGCCGATGTGCTCTGGAAGACTTTCTCGGTCGATCTGTGTGCGTAGCCAGCGGTGATATATTCTATAAACGCCAATCGCCGATAAAAGGCCCCGAAGCATCTCTAAAAGTCCTCTAACTACTCGATGTCATCTTGAGAATAAAACACTACTGTATTTATTCTCCATACCTTCTGGAAGATACGTCGATCATTAAAATGGGAGTTTCTTGTGTGCACCATAGATGAAGAACACGGATGTGATAGTCGTCAAAACGCCGGCGAGGGTCATGATCACAAGGGGTGACCAGAGGGTCAGTGTCTTCTCCGGCTCCATCAGTACCTTGGCAGACTCGATGGCTATGAACCTCAGCCAGAAGGTTACAATCATGCCGACAACGTTCTGCCACATCTTGGGGTCCTTCTGCATGTAGTAGGAAGCAACTCCGCCGATCAGGGTCACCATCGCACCTAGGATTATGAGGTCTACCCCTTTCAAGAGGAAATTGCCGAGGAGGTTCGGCGTTTGGTTCAGCCAGTACGAAAAATTCTGCCACCACGGCGGCGAGTTTGGGGGGACCTGCTGCCATGCGCTGTAGACCCCCCTGATGCATCCAACAATGCTGAGGATGATGCCGACACCCTGGAATGCAAGAGTGAGCTGCCTCCTGGGTGACGGTAGCTTCAGCCTCACCATCGCAAGCTTGCGGTCCCAGCCGAATCCCTTGACGAGGAGGACGAGCCCCATCACAATAATGAAAGCCATCCCCGCGTTTTGGAGCTGGCCGAAGATGGTGAGTACGCCGAGGATGACTAACATAATCCCCGGCACCCCAAGGGTTATCTTTGAATAGTACGGGTCCTTGACCAGCATGCTCAGGTACCTGAATAAGACGGCATAGGCCTCCTCTATTCGCTCGCTGTGCTTCACCACTATGTGTTGAATAGATGTTATGGGCACCCTGGATTGGATTAGAGGGATGACCGCTTCGTCGGGATAGCCATCCGTGACGAGGACGACGCCATCCGCCCTGAACAGATTGAGGACCTTCTCCAGCTCTAGGACCATCTTCCTGTCAGTCTCTATCCCGCCGATGGAAGAACCCGCAATCGTGGCAATCTGGTACTCCTCGTTTGGGTACTCTTCCCTGAGACGGTCGTATAGTTTTACTGCGCCGAACATGGCGTTTGAGTCTGCCTCTTCAGGATCGGCGATGGCTAGGATGGATGCAGCCCTAAAGTTGGCGTCTCTGTTCAAAATGGGCGTATCGATCTTGGTCTTCTCCCCAATATCGTTATCCCTATCGATGCAAAGGATCAGCGTCTTGACGCCGACTCCGGGCTCTGACATGGATCCTCGATCTCAGTTTAGCCGGGGGGTATATATCGCTTCTCAAATCTCTAGGTTGAGGGCTTCCTTCAAGCCTTTATACCTGTTACGTATGGTTACCTCGGTGACGCCGGCCGCGTCAGCGATCATCTTCTGGGTCCTCTTTTCGTCGTTCATGACGCAGGCGATGTACAGGGCTGCAGCCGCGAGGCCCATGGGGTCCTTCCCTGCGGTTGTCTTCAGGCGTTCGGCCTGCCTGAGGATCTCAACGGCCCTCTGCTGCGTCTTCTCCCCGACGCCGACCTTGTGCGCGATCTTGGGCACTCTGAGCTGGGCGGCGGGTATCGGCATTTGGAGGTTGAGCTCCCTCAGCAGCAACCTGTAACAACGGGCGATGTCCTTCTTGTCGATGGGGCTGTGCCGAGAGAGTTCCCTTAGGGTTCTGGGCGTCTGGGTGATCCTGCATGCGGCGTACAAGGCGGCTGCGGCGATGGCGGATATCGATCTTCCCCTCACCAGGCCCTTTTCAAGGGCCTTCCTGTAGATCACTGCCGCCTTCTCCTTAATTGTGGGAGGGATGTGAAGCTTGTCAGTGAGCCTGTCGAGCTCTGCCATGGCCTGGGCCAGGTTCCTGTCCTCCGAGGAGTGGACCCTTGACCTTATCTGCCACTTCCTCAGGCGCAGCATCTGCAGCTTTGTCTTCAGCGGTATCTTCCGACCGAAGGCGTCTCTGCCGACCCGGCCAATCATTGTGGTGAGGCCCTTGTCGTGTACCGAGAAGCTTAGGGGAACCCCCACGCGACTCCTTGACTCCTTTTCGTTCTGGGTGAAGGCCCTCCATTCTGGGCCCTTATTAATAGTGGACTCGGTGATGACGAGGCCACAGTTTCCACAAATGATCTCACCAGAATCCTCGTCGTGAATAATGTTGGTACTCCCGCACTCTGAACAGATGTCTTCGCTGATGAGTTTCTCCCTCTTTCTGGACATCCAACTCCCTCAATATATTGG
>CAZPMB010000036.1:0-19786 GCA_964587735.1 uncultured Candidatus Bathyarchaeia archaeon
GAGCTCTTCGTCGACCGGTCGAGCATCATGCCCCACCTCGGCATGCTCTGCGAGAGGAACAGGGAAGCGGCGTTGCAGGTTCTGTCCGACGAGTGCCTCCACAAGCTCGGCACCTGCATAGCCCCCAGGGGGGCGGCCGGCGAGGGCGTGGAGGCGATGCGCGTGGCCCTGACCGTGAGTGGGAGGCCAAAAGTCGAGGAGACTGTGTCCCTCGGCGAGTTGAAGGCGATACCGCTCCGCCCTGGGGAGTCCGCCCGGATCGAGGCCCAACCGAGAAGAGGCCTCGACATCGGGAGGGGGAATGGGAAGAGGCTCGAGGCGGAGATAAGCGGCGGAAGCCTGGGATTGATCGTGGACGCGAGGGGGAGGCCTCTGAGGGCTCCGGGCAAAAGGGAAAAGCTCGCGGCGTGGAGGTTGGCGCTGACTAGAGCTACCGGGCTATCAAAGGGATCGGGAGGTAATTGACGTGTACGCCGGCGTCAGGGTTGAGAGTGACACGGTCGTTAGGAAGGAGAGGAGGATCCCGACGAATGGGGAGGTCCTCGTCAAGGTCGGCGACGTCGTGGAGCCGGATGTTGTGCTGGCCAGGGGGAGCGTGATGAGCAACGAGGTCCAAATGGTCAAGATCTACGCCCAGCTTGAAGTCGACACCGAGGAGGTCGCGAGGTACATGCTGAAGGGCGAGGGAGACGAGGTCAAGAAGGACGAGGCGATAGCCATACGCCGCTCGTTCTTCGGCCGGTCGACGAAGGTCTGCCGATCTCCCATCGACGGGACCATAGAGAACTTCTCCAAGGTCTCGGGGAGGGCCCTAATAAGGGGGAAGCCGATTCAGGTCGTGGTCAGGGCCCACATCCCGGGGAGGGTCATCGAGGTCATACCCGGCGAGGGAGCCGTGCTCGAGTCGAGGGCCGCCCTGATCCAGGGGGTCTTCGGCGTCGGCGGCGAGGCGAGGGGGGAGCTATCCATGGCCGTTGCGGACCCGGGCGAGGCCCTCTCCTCCGACGGGATAGGCAACGCTCAAAAGGGGAAGGTCCTGGTCGGGGGGTCGCTCGTGACCCTCGACGCGCTCAGGAGGGCCGTGAAGGCCGGCGTGAGGGGAGTGGTCGCAGGCGGCGTGGACCAGAAGGACCTCACCGAGTTCCTCGGATTCGAGATCGGCCTGGGCGTGACGGGGGAAGAGAGGCCGGGGCTCGCCCTCGTCGTCACAGAGGGGTTCGGGGCCTACCCGATGAAGGCCGGGACGTTCGACATCCTGAGGTCCCTAGAGGGGAGGCTGGCCTGCCTGGACGGGTCGACACAGATCAGGACAAACATGCTCCGCCCCGAGGTCATCATCCCCCTCCAATAAACCCACAGATTGACACGAGCCCGAATTTACAAAATAACAAGCTACTTGTTATTCCAAAAAATACGGCCGAGGAATGGCCACATCAATGGCCTTAGGTCACGGGTCCATAGAAATCTCTGAAAAATAGCCGTTCCCAAGCTCCGAGAAAAGACGTGTATGAAAAAGGGGGAGTTGTTGTCCTACTCCCGGACGATGTAGTGGCTCGCCTGCGGCGGTTCTGGCTCGAGCCCCTTCCTGGACCGCACCTTGTGGACGGTGTCCAGGAGGAGGCTCGGCGGAACAGGCGCCCAGTGGTCGAAGGTGCTCTGCCAGAAGGCGCTCCCCGAGGTCGCGGCCCTCATCTCCTGGGAGAGGCCGAGGGTCTCCGCGACCGGGATCATGCCCGTGACGGCGACCGCCGGCCCGGACTGCTCAACGCTGTGTATACTCCCCCTCTTCCTGCTGAGGAGCCCCGTCACGTTCCCCAGTTCCTCCGGCGGTATCCTGACCTGGATCTTGTAGATCGGCTCGAGCATGGTCGGGTCGGCCGACAGTAGGGCGGCGAAGAACGCCTGCCTCGCTGGGGGCATCATCTGGGCCGGGCCCCTGTGCACGGGGTCCTCGTGGAGCTGGACGTCCGCCATTATGCAGTGGACGCCCATCACGGCCTCCCCGGTGTAGGGCCCGGACTCGCACCCCCAGTGGAAGCCGGCGGCGATGTGGTCCCTCACCTCCCTGAGGTACTGGATGCCGGTGGTGATGTCGGTTATGATGTTCACGTTCTTGTCCACCGCCATGAGCTGCCTCGACTCTCTCGTTGACCACCCGGCCTTCTCGACGAGGATCTCCTCCCTCATCCGCCTCGAGCTTATCTCGCTCAGCTCCCCGGACCTGATGAGCTCGAAGATCTTCTTCTCAAGGGGCTTGACGGTGAGCCAGAGCCTGTTGTGCTTGTTCGGGCTCTTGCCCATGAACGGCCCCGCCTCGCTCTGGATGGTCTCCCGGTAGACGACCGTCGGCTCCGTCGCCTGCACGTCAAGCCTGTACTCCCTATCGAGGTCCTTGAGGGCTATCTCAAGGTGAAGCTCGCCCATCCCCGAGAGGAGGTACTCACCCGTCTCCTGGTTGATCGTCGCCACAAGGTTGGGGTCCTGGATGGAGAGCTTCTGAAGAGCGTCGATGAGCCTCGGCAGGTCGGTGGGGTGCTTCGGCTCCAAGGCCACGGTCAGGACCGGGTCCGAGAGGTACTTTATTGACTCGAATCCCACGGTGTCCTCCTTGTGCTCCATGCTGACGAGGGTCTCCCCCGCCCTACCCTGCTCCAATCCGAGGAGGGCGACCAGGTTCCCGGACGGTATCTCGTCCACTATCTCCCTGTACTGGCCCATGTAGATACTGACCTGCTGGATCTTGTACTCCCTATTCGCGATCAGGAGGTAGACGTCCCGTCCCTTCCCGATCGTGCCGGAGAAGATTCGGCCCGTGCTCACCATGCCGGCCTGGGGGTCTATAATGACATTGGTTATAGCGACCACGAGGGGCCCCTCGTCGTTCAGGTTGACCATCGCCTTCCCGACCTCGCTCGCAAGGTCCCCCTTCCAGATCTGGGGGAGCCTGAACGGCTGGGCTTCCACGGGGCTGGGCAGTTTGTGGACGGCCATCTCGAGGATGGCGTCGCTGAGGGGCAGCTTCTCCTGGAGCACATCCAGCTTTCCATCTCTGTAGAACTCCACTATGTCCTTGAACGTCAGCCCCTTCTTCTGGAGCATTGGCAGCGTGAAGCCCCACCTGTCGAGGGCGGAGCCGAAGGCCACGGTTCCCTCGGCGGCGTTCACGTTCCACTTGTTCCTCTGCTCCTCCGACCCATAGGTCTGGATGATGGTGTTGAACTGGTTGATTATCCTGATGAGCTTTTTCTGGACCGCGCCCGCGTCCATCTTCAGCTCCTTGATGAGCCTGTCGAACTTGTTTATGTAGAGGACGGGTTTAACCCGCTCGTCCAGCGCCACCCTCAGGCGGACCTCGGTCATTATCTGGAACTCCTCCACGGCGTCGACCAGAAGGATGCAGCCGTCTAGCGCCCTCAGCGCCCTCGTGACCTTCCCGGAGAAGTCGACGTGGCCGGGGGTGTCGATGAGGTTGATGACGTAGGCCTGGCCATCCTCCTCGTAAAGGAGGCTGATGTTCGCCGTCTTGATGGTGATCCCCCTTCTCTGCTCCTCCTCAAGGTAGTCCAGGGCCCTCGTCTCTCCGGCCCTCTCCGGAGCCATGAGCCCCGCCATCGCGAGGAGGCTGTCGCTCATCGTCGTCTTACCGTGGTCTATGTGGGCTATGATCCCGATGTTCCTGATGTGCTCCTTGTCGTGCATCAGCTTCAGTATCTCATTCGTCTGCTTGAACCTGGGCATACCTATTCAGACCCTCGATTACGATTACGCTATAACACCAAGAAGGGCTCTTTTAAATCTATTTTATCAGGCTGAGCATCTCGATTTTTTTTCATCCTTTAACCCTTCCAGTGCCGCTCCCCATAAATCGATTTCCTCTAATAAGTCTTTGATCCAGTCATCTACGTGTCTTGAGCAACTGGTTCTACGAACCGACGAAAAGCTGAATGATGTCATAACTTGTTAGGGACGTTTATCTTAATTATGTTACTCAGGAAGATGGTGTCAGTTCATCACTCGAAGTGGTTGCCGGGCTCATGGCACTCGTCTAATTTGGGTCATCCTGAGGATTGAGGTGGGATCCAGCGAATCGGGCTTCATCTCTGGCCTCATTTCTGCTGGCTCCAGGGCCTGGCTTTTTGCCTCGTTCTCCCTGAGGGGTGAGAGTATCTTCATGTCCTCGAGGCAGAAAAGGAGGCAGTTCTTGAGGTAGGAAGAGAAGCTCTCCCTGAACCCGACGAACGCCACGCTAACCCCCCTCTGCGAGAGCTGGTCGCTGACGCCGCGGAAGCCCCCGTCTTGGGTCCCGATTATGACGAGCTTCGCTTCGGACTCCCTGGACACGCTGCATATGGTGTACCCCATCAGAGCGTCCGAGTTGAAGGGGGACTGGTACACGATGAACCCGGTGTTGTAGAGGAAGGACACCATTCCGCTCGTCAGGTTGCAGCTCGTGAAAGCATAGCGGCCCTTGAGGTTGTAGATCCCGGAGAAGACGTACACCAGGTCCTCGATGTCGATCCAGACGTTGCACTCGTGGGCCCGGCACAGGATGTTCGACAGGTCCAGGAACAGCAGCGCGGTTTCGCCCTCGTGACGGAAGTGCTGGGCGTAGTACGGATTCTGAGAAAGGGATTCAACGATGTATTTTATGTACGAAGCCTTATCTTGCATTAGGTTCACTGTCCTCGGAGCCGTTTTAATGATTGTGGACAGTAAATAGTGTATTTTATTACCTATATTCGTGCCTATTTTTCGCGAATTCTATTCGGCTGACGTTCGAGTCAAATGATAGATTCTAAATAGCCCCAGTCGCGTCTTCCGGTCCTATTTTAAAGCGTGTAGGTGTTCAGGAAGTACAGAAATCTCGTGAGGGTCAGTATGCAGTAGTAGACGATCGCCACGCTGAAGGCGGAGCCCCCGAACCAGATGATGACCTTTCCCCTCATGGCTAGTCACCGCTGTAGTTCTTCGAGAAAGGGCTCATGAAGTCCCTGTACTGCTGTAGGAATCTGATGCCCTCCTCCGTCACGAAGAAGCTCCCGTTTTCGGACTCTATGAATCCGCTCTCCTTCAACCTGCGGAGGTATTTCTTCACTATGTTGAAGTTCAGATTGGCCTTGTAGACTATGTGCGTCTTCTTCGCACCAACGCGGGCAACACTGAGGATGTCCGCGCAGATGTCTAAATCATTTCTTCTCATTCAATACACCTCTGTTTAAGTCCTTTAAGGAAAGACATTAAGATTTAAGCTTTCTCTGACAAATTTAGAAATAAATATCCATAATAAGATAATTTAAAATATTTTTTCCAGGTAATAGATACAATTACCGAAAAATAGAAGATTATTCCAAAATCGGGGATGAATTATCTTAAGAAATAAAGTTACGTAATGAAAATCACTCCCATTACACATATACAATTAGATTTCAAGTTAAGGTTACTCTCCTAATAAATTAAACGTAAAGAAGTGTGCAGACTAACGTCAGCGCTTTTCGAATTCATCCAGTGGCGCAATGGTTTTCCGCATCAGGATCTCGGAGTGGCCCGTAACTATGTAATCTATAAGTTCTCCCACGACCTCGTATCCAAGCCGCTCGTAGAACCTTCTGGCGCCCACGTTGAAGCTCGAAACGCAGATGAACACGTTCGGCGCCTCGGCGAAGATCCTGTCCTCCGCGAAGGACATCAGCCAGCTCCCGACGCCCCTGTTTCTCCATTTGGGCGAAACGCATATTGTCTTTATGTACCCGACGAAGGCGCCGTGCATCAGGATGACGACGAAGCCCGCGATCTCATCCCCCGCCGAGGCAAGGTAGGTCTCAGAGGAACGATCCTCCAACATCCTGAGCGAATCGTCGTAGCACCGCCTAAGTGTCATCCACGGCTCCGAATCCGCCATCATCCGAGCGCAGATCTTTGCTTCATCTGTGCTCTTCAGCCCGCGTATCTCGATGTCTGGGCCGTCCTCTTTCCTCATTTAGACAGCTTCCGCGCCCATTCAACGAAAGGCTGGCAGAATCACTCCGTGTTCGAGTGCCTCTTCCTCAGGTCTATCTCGTGTATCCCGAGCCTCTGCATCAGGTCGGCTATCACGGCGTCGAGGAAGACCATGACGGAGAGCTCGAACATCGTGCCGAGAGGGGCGTTGTCGTACTCGCCCCGGATCTGCCTGCCCTCGTAGTCCTGGATCTGGTCGAGCTTCGTCCTGCCTTTGACGAGGACGATCTCCTCGGCGACCTTCCCGAGGGGCGAGTCGGGGTGGGACGTTATGGCGACTATCTTGGACCCTATCTTCTCGGCGACCTCGGCCTGGGCCACGACCGTCGTCGTGGTCCCGGAGCCCGAGATGACTATGACGAGGTCGTCGGGGGTTAGGGCCGGCGTGATCGTCTCCCCGCTGACGTAGACGTTGAAGCCCAGGTGCATGAGGCGCAGGGCGAACGCCCTCCCGACGAAGCCGCTGCGGCCCGTGCCGATGAGGAGGATCTTTTCGTCCCTCGACTTCAGAATCATGTCGACCATATTGTTGATCTCGTCGTCTTCGATCGAATCGATGACACCCTGGATCCCCGACAGGACCCAGCTGGAGACGTCCTTGACGAAGCTCATCGATCCTCAAATAGCATGCCCCGCAACAATTATTTCTGCCTTGCGAGTGGATCGTTCGTTTATATAGGAGCCAGATCACCATTATGAAATATATACAAGTATTTACATACACTCCAAAACATATATAAACTACATACGTATAATCACTTGATCGAACTTCTTAGCCTCAGAAACGCGGCGAGGAAATTTAGTTAAATTTTCATTAACCCCTGTCCATCAGCCGTTCAGGGCTGGCTATCGGCCTCCGAGACCTTGCAGATGTCGTTGTCTCCCTTAAGGACGTTGTCGATCGCGATCTCGGCGATGGCAGAGCTGTGCTCGGCGATGATCTTGAGGTCCCAGAGTATCTCGCTGACGTACGAGGTCACGTCGGGGCCGCTCCCGCTCTGGACCTTCTTGAGGAGGTTGCTCTCCTCGCTCTCGACGGTCTCGAAGAGGTCGACGGCGTCGCTGGCGACGGTGAGGGTCTTGTCGAGCACGCTCTTCACCGCCTTGTCGAACATGGTGAAGGCGATCATCCCGATCTGGACTAGCCACTCGATGAGCTCCCTGTCGGAGTCCGTCCTCATCCTCTGGAGCTCTATCGTCCTCGAGGCGATGTCGTGGACCCTGTCCCCGATCATCTCCAGGTACCAGGCGATGATGCTGTGCTGGACTATGTCGATCGGGTCGGTGACCCCTATCCCCTCGGAGACGAGGCGGGACTGCTGGGCGGAGGCGAGGAGGCGGGCTAGGAGCCAGTAGATAGTGTCCGCCTCGTGCTCCCGGGTGATCGCGTCCTTGGCGAGCTCTAGGTCCATGTCCGTCAGGCTGTCGATCGTCTCCTTGAACATGATGGAGGTGATGACGAAGAGGCGGCGGACCACGGTCTCGAGGGGGAAGTTCTTCGGGTCTATCGAGCACTGGAGGAGGAGGTGCCTGTCCGACTCCTCTATGATCCCGATTCCGAGGAGCCTCTGGGTCACCTCCCTGATGCTCTCGATCTGCTCCCTCATCAGCCTCCGGCTCGACTCGACCTTTATCAGGCTCCGGCCGAGCACGTAGTTGCCGACGATGACCCTGGCGAGGAGCTTGATGTTGTCGCACCTGTCCACGTCGACGATGTAGACCGTGCCGTCCTCGGCCTTGCCCGGCTCAGCCGTCAGCCTGAGGGCCCCGTCGCTCTCCTCCGAGATGAAGACGAGGTCGCCCTTCCTAAGCCCCGCCTTCTTCGCCCAGTCCATAGGGAGGGAGACCGATAGGGTAGAGTACCCGACCTTCTGCACCTTCCGCGGTTCCATCGCCCCTTCACCATTATTATATATACTGAATTTGCTAACATTGATATGGTAATTATTTAAGCATTACGCACTCCCACAAAATTTACTGTATTTATAGGATCTTGTAGGGTGGAAGGAGGGGGCCCAGGGGTGGCAGGAAGAACCGGATGTATACTGTCAGCGCGAGGGCGGCGAGGGTGATGGCGAGGACTGCGGTGTCGCCCCTTCCCATCCTCAGCTCGTAGAGGTTCGTCCTCTCCCTCGTCGCGCCGAAGGCCCGGGACTCCATTGCCTCGGCGAGCTCGAGGCTCCTCTTAATCGAGTTGATTATCAGGGGGAGGAGGATGGGGATGTACTTCCTAATCCTGGAGAGCAGGCCCCCCTTGTCGAGCTCTAGTCCTCTAGACCTCTGGGCGTCCATGATGGACTGGGCCTCGTCGGCGAGGACCGGGACGAATCGGATCGCCGTGATGAAGGCGAAGTTGAACTCGAAGGGGATGCGGGCCTTCTCAAGGGCCAGGCTGAGCTTGTCGGGCGAGGTCGTCAGGAAGAACAGGGAGAAGGACGTTATCAGCGCCAGGAAGCGCACCGTCAGCGAGAGGGCCATCTCCACATTCGCCGAGGTGAGGCTCCGGCCTTGGAAGAAGTAGAAGGAGACGAGGTTCGTCGAGAAGATGATCGCCGCCAGGAACACGCCACCCCTGAGGCTCTTCGCCCACTCCCTCTGGATCATGCCGACGAACACGAGGGGTATTTGAGCAAGGAGGATGACAAGCAGGGGGATCAGGTCCATGAACATGACAGCCGCCGCGAAGATCACAAGGGTCATGAAGAACTTGACCCTCGGGTCCATATTGTGGAGGGGAGAGTCGCCCCTGCTGAACCTCAGCCCCTCGAGGATGCTCATCGGCCCCTCCCCCTCAGGCCGCTCAGCATCTCGGCCGCCTCGTCGACCTCCAGGACGTCCGGGGGCAGGCCGCGGCCCGAAAGCCTTGAGAAGACCTTCGTTATCTCGGGCGGCGAGACCGACGCCCTCCTCATCGAGCCCTCGTCCGTCACGATCCTCCTGATGGGGCCGTCCGCGACGATCCTGCCGTCGGCCATGAGGACGACCCTCGGCTCGCAGTCTGCAACGAACTCGACGTCGTGGGTCACTATGACGGTCGTCTTCCCCTGGGTCCTCAGCTGCATCAGGAAGTGCCTGAGCCTCTCCTTCTGGGCGTAGTCCTGGCCGATGGTCGGCTCGTCGAGGACGATGATGTCCGGGTCCCAGGCGAGGACCGAGGCGAGGGCTACCCTCTTCCTCTCCCCGCCGCTGAGGGCGAACGGGCTCGACTTCCTGTACCTCTCGACGTCGAGGAGGTTGAGGGCCCAGTCCACCCGCTTGTCCACGACCTCCCTCTCGAAGCCGAAGTTCCTGAGGGCGAAGCCGATCTCCTCCTCGACGCTCTCGGAGAAAAGCTGGTCGTCGGGGTTCTGGAAGACGAGGCCGACCCTCCTCGAAAGGTTGGCGACGCTGAGGCCCGAGATGTCCCCCCCGTCGACCTTTATCCACCCGGCGCTCGGCCTCAGCAGGCCGTTGAAGTGTTTGACGAGTGTCGTCTTGCCGGCGCCGTTCTCCCCCATGATCGCCACGAACTCGCCCCTGTGGATCGTCAGCGACACCCCGTCGAGGGCCTTCACCCCGCTTGGGTAGGAGAAGGATACCCCCTGGACCTCGACCGCTGGGCTCGCATGGCGCTCCCAGTCAAAGCCCTCGATCTCCGGGCTCGTTGGCTTCGCCGTTGCCTGCTGCCCTTCAGGGGGCAGCCATTTTCCCAGCTCCTCGACGAGTGCCTCGGGCGTCAGGGGGGGCCTCTCGAGGGGGAAGCCCTCGCTCCTGAGCCGCTTGTAGAGCTGGACGATCTTCGGTATCCCCACCCCCGCCAGCCTCGTCTCCTCGAGGGCGAATATCTCCTCCGGGGACCCGTTCCCGACGATCTTGCCCTCCGAGAAGATGACGACCCTGTCGACGTGCTGGGCGGCGAGGTCGAGCCTGTGCTCTATCAGGAGGATGGTGATCCCGTGCTCCTTGTTTAGGCTTTCGAGGACCTGGAATATCCGCTCGGCGCCAAGCGGGTCGAGGAATGAGGTCGGCTCGTCGAGGACCAGGACCTCCGGCCTCATGGCGAGGATGGAGGCGATGGCGAGGCGCTGCTTCTGCCCCCCCGAGAGCTCGTGGGTGGCCCTGTCCCTGAGGTGGCTTATCCCCGCCTTCTCCAGGGCCCAGTCGACCCCCTCGAGCATCTTCGCCTTCTCGACTCCCAGGTTCTCAAGCCCGAAGGCGACGTCCTTCTCGACCGTGAGGGCGAATATCTGGTTGTCCGGGTTCTGGAACACGAGGCCCGCGTGCTGAGCGAGCCTGTAGGTCGGGCTCTCCCTCGTGTCGAGACCGGCGACCCTGATGTCGCCGTTGAGGTCTCCGCCGTAGAAGTGGGGTATGAGGCCGTTGAGGCACCTGCAGAATGTCGTCTTCCCGCAGCCACTCGGGCCTGTCAGCAGGACGAACTCGCCCCTCTCGATGGTGAGGTCAACCCCATCTAGGGCGGGGGCCTTGGCGTTGGGGTACGAGTAGGTGAGGCCTCTGATTTCGACGATGCCCAAGGGCTCTCCTCCATTCGACCTCCAATCCCGTTAAAAAGGGTAGCTACCGGCATATTAGTTATATCTATAATATCTTTAGAAGCTCAAGCCACTTCGAAAATAAGGGAGAGTCACGCCCTTTTGTAGGCCACCTCGCCCCCCACGACGGTCATCTCCACGCCAATGTCCTTGATCTTCTCGGCCTCCACACTGAGGGGGTCGTCCGACAGGACCGCGAAATCCGCGAGCTTCCCCGCCTCGATCGAGCCCTTCGCCCCCTCCTCGAACGTGGCGTAGGCGCTGTTCAGGGTGTAGCACCTGAGGGCGTCCCCGACCCCGATCCTCTGCCCGGGCCCGAGGTCCCTCCCGGCGTCCGTCCTCCTCGTCACGGCGACGCAGATGCCGAGGAGGGGGCTGATCAGCTCGGCCCCGGATGTGGCCGGGCAGTCCGAGCTCATGGGGGTGACGATCCCACCCTCTAAGAACGACTTCAGTGGATAGGCCCACTTCACCCTGTCCTCCCCAAGGCCGGCCCTGTAGCTCTCCCCCTCGCCGTAGAGGAATATGGGCTGGGGGACGGGCACGACACCGAGCCTCCTGATCCTCGATATGATGGAGGGGGTGCATATCCCGCAGTGCTCTATCCTCAGCCTGTGGTCGGACTTCGGCAGTTCTTTTAGAGCCGCCTCGTAGGAGTCAAGTACCGCCGAGATCGCCCTGTCCCCGATCGCGTGGACGCCCACCTGGAACCCCGCCCTGTGGGCCGCGAGCACCTCCTTGTCCAGCTCTTCCTGGCTCAGGTACATGATCCCAGTGTTTCCGGGGGTGTCGAGGTAGGGCTCAGATAAGGCGGCCGTCCTGCCGGACGAGCTCCCGTCGGCCACGATCTTTATCGCCCCTATCCTGAGCCGTTCGTCGCCGAAGCCCGTGGAGAGGCCCAGCTTGGCGAGCTCCCCGAGAAGGCCGGCCGACATCATCAGGTTCACCCGGGTCCTCGCTCCGTCCTCGTCTATCGCCGCCCGATAGGCCCTCACGCTGAGGCCGTCCTCCACGCCAGCGTCGGAGACCGACGTGACCCCCCTCGAGAGGAAGTCTCGGGCGGCGAGGTTGACGGCCCTCCGTAGCTGCTCTGGGCCGGGTAGGGGTATAACCTTCCATATCGGATCCCTTGCGCTCCCGCGCAGAACACCTGTGGGCTCGCCCGTCTCCGGATCCCTGTCGATCCGACCACCATCTGGGTCCGCGGTGTCTACGGTTATGCCAGCTAACTTCAGGGCTGTGGTGTTGACGACGGAGATGTGGCCGCAGAGCCTGTTCACAATGACCGGGTTGTTTGGGGCGGCCGAGTCGAGGTCCCACCTGCTCGGGTGCCTCCTCTCGGAGAGCTTAAAGTCGTCGTAGCCGTTTCCCACTATCCACTCTCCCTCGGCTCTCTTGGCGGCCTCCTCCCGAATGCTCTCCACCATCTCACCTATGGATCTAAGGGGCGGCGTGCCGCAGTTCACGGACATCAGGGACTGCCCGTAGCCGATCGGATGCGCGTGGCAGTCGATGAACCCGGGGATGAGCGTCCTCCCCTCTAGGTCCATCACCTCGGTCTCGCCGTCGATCAGGCCCTCGATCTCCTCGTCGGATCCCACCCTGAATATCCTGTCCCCGATCGCCAAAACGGCCTGGGCGCGTGGACGCGTGTCGTCCATGGTGATCACGTTCCCGTGGATAAGGGCCAATTTCCTGACGCCGTGGTCGGGATCCATGGTGATCTCTCCCATAGACGTAGTGGTCTGAATTTATCCTTTTTCCAGCCCTCTCTTCAGCGGAGAAAAGTCGTACGCTATGTCTAATCTGACTGTCTGTTCAGCTTATTCGCGATCAGCTCGACGGCCCTCAGAAGCACCGCCCTGACGCTTCCCCCGCAGTTGACGCCGGCCGCGGTTGAGTGGCCGCTCCCCGCGCCGCCGAACTCCGCGCCGAGGGCCATGGCGACATCCCTGCCGAGGTGGATTGAGGTCTCCCCGTGGAACCCATCCGTGGCCCTCAGGCTCGCCCTCAGCTCCCCTCCATCCTTCCCCGCCACAACCGCGACGTCGGCCCCGAGGCCGATGAGGGCCCTGGCCGCCGAGGCCTGGTAGGAGCTCACGTGGGTCGTTGCGATGGTCCAACTGCTAACTGTATGGAGCTGCATTCGCTGGGCGGCCTTGAGCCTGGCGATGTTCTCCGAGCGCACCGGCTTGGATGTGAGCAGGGCCGTGACCTCCGTCATGGGCCCGCCCGCCTCCAGGAGGCGGGAGGTCGAGCGGAACGTCCCGGCGGTCCCGATGGAGAAATGCCTCGAGTCGTAGGCGATGCCGACGAGCAGGGCCCTCGCGGCGCTCGCCGAGGGTGTCAGGCCGTAGCCCTCGTACAGCCTGTGCACGACCTCGCACGTCGAGGACGAGGCCTCGTCGGCCAGGTAGATTGACGCGATCGAAGAGATCTCAGGGTGCGGGGAGTGGTGGTCGATGAAGACCTTGGGGGCCTCGGCGGAGGCCAAGATCTCGCCCCAGTCGTCAAGCTGCTTCAGTGTTGCGGTGTCCAAGACGACAAACGCATCGGCGTCATCTGCAGGTGTAAGCTCGGAGGTGGCCATGCCGAGCTCGCCGATGATCCTCTTTGAGAGGGCGCTTGCCCCTCCTGAAAGGACGATCTCGGCCACGGCGGAGGGATCCAGCCTCCTGACGAGCTCCTGCACGGCGTATGCGGCGCAGATCGAGTCGGGGTCTGCGTTGTGGTGGCATATGAGGAGCACCCGTCCCCTGAGGACCCCCCTCAGCGCCTCCATGTCGGGACCAGCGGTTTTCATCTTTGACGCCTATTAATATCGGCGTGGAGTAGATATACGCAGCGTCCACGAGGGCGGGTTTTTAAACACATCGCGCGACATTAACATGGGGTTTCACGGGTGTCTGGCGTCGAGATAGTCGAGGTCGGCTCATTCAAGAGGAACAGGCCCAGGGTGATAACCGGGTTCGCTGGGGCCGGTTTCGTCGGCAACACGGCGGTCATGCACATAGTCCGCGAGAGGGGCTTCAAGCTCAGGGCCCAGGTGAGATCGCAATTGATACCCGCCATGATGCTCCTCGTCGACGGGGAGCCGACCCACCCCTTCAGGATATACGGCGACGAGGGGGGAGAGCTGTTCTTCATCTCGAACGCGGTTCTGATAGCCCCCGAGAACGCCTGGCCCCTCGGCCTAAAGCTCATGGAGTGGCTCACGAAGGCCGGAGTCAGGGAGATCGTCGCCATAGAGGGGATGCCCTTCGCCGTCCAGCCCGGGGAGAGGCCGATCTACGGATTCGGCGTCCCCTCGAGGGACCTGAGCCAGTTCGGCGCAAACCCGATCAAGGAGGGGGGCGTCTCCGGGCTGAACGCGGTCATGCTCGAGGAGTCCATGAAGCAGGGCATACCGTTCGTCACACTGATGGTGCCCACGCCCTTCGCCTCGGCGATAGACTACGGTGGGGCGATACCCGTCGTAGAGGTGCTTAACAGGATGTTCAAGCTCGGCGTAGACGTGGCATCCCTGAAAGAGAGGGCGGAGATGGTGAGGAAGAGCCTCGAGAGGACGGGCGTCGTCAGGAAGAGGGGCTTCCTGAGCTCCCTTAGGGGGGGTCAGCCTACCTAGTCAGGGGCCGCCCGACCTCTTCTGGGGGCTCAGCTCCTTCTGGAGGGACTCTTGGAGGCTCGTGAGCCTCTCCCTGGTGGTGCCCTCCTGCTTCGCGAGGACCTTTGACCGCATCTCAAGGAACTCCCTCCTCTCCTTCAGCTCCTTGACGACGTCGTCCTTCTTCTTCTCAACCAGAATCGAACCCGCGGACTTGTAGACCTTCGCGTCGGAGGGGACGCCTTCCAGGGTCTTCAGCGCCCGCTCCGACTCGTTCAGCTCGATGTCGAGCCTCTGCTTCTGCAGGGCGAGCTGCTGCATCGTGTCTTGGAGCTGCTGGAGGCGGGTGAGCTTTTCCTGGACGCTGGGGGGTAGCTGGCTCAGATCCGACATGCGCATTCCCCTGTTAACACATCGAACCGATGTTTATACTTATTGCCCAGCCTTCTCGGCCACGGCCGCGACCGCGTCGAGGACGGCGGAGACCCAGTGGACGTAGCTGTTGAACGCCGCCCTGAGCGCCGCGACGTCCGACGCCTCTATGCGGATGACGAGCCCCCCATCCTCTGCCTCGACATCGACCCTCGACCTCTCGGACGCGGGGCGCTCGGCCTCGGGAAGCAGGGACCCCTCAACAATGCGTGAGAGCCCCTTCGGGACTTCGATGGAGACCTCTGCCCTGGCCGACCTGGACAGGCTTGCAGGGATAAACAACTACCTCCATCCGTCGCGTTGAGAAAAGAAAAAATGGGCCCTCAGCGGACGCGCATGGAGGCCTCTCCAGTCTTTGTCGACGGCTGGTACGCCCCGCCGGCGAACCTGTAGTCGCATTTGGTGCACTCCCAAACTCCGATGCTGCCCCGCTTGACCGACATGCTCGAGCAGCGCGGGCACCTGTGGCTCCCCCTCATCTGCCTCGTGATCCTGGTCCACTGCTTCCTGACCGAAGTGCCGCCCCTGGTCCTCAGCCTGAGGCCGAAGGTCCTCCTCCTAGGCATCGGCCTGTCCCTCTATCAGCTTCCTGTTCGCGGCCGCCTTCTCAGTGGCGATCCTTATCGCCTTCCTTATCTCGTCCATGGTGAGCCCCTCGGAGCCGCTCTTCTGGATGGTGCAGATGTTCCCCTCCTCGTCGACGGTTATGGTGAGCCTCAGATCCATCACCTCCTCCTCGTCGGCGGAGGGGTCGACGATGAGCGCGTCGCCGATCTTCACCATAGTCACCGCGACGGGCTCCTTGAGCACCTTTAGGGGCTCCTTCTCTCCCGACGGTTCGACTTCCCCTCCTTTGACTTTGTAGATGGGCATAACCGCCTTCTTCAGTGCTGCGATCGCAGCGAGGGCGGAGGTGTCGATGAGGTTTCCGTCGTAGTTGAGGACGTAGAGGTCGACGTAGACGAGGTAGACCTGCTTGCCGGGGATGAGTATCAGCTTGTTGAAGTCGAGGATCTCTGCCGACCTCAGCCCCCTGTCAACGACCCTGGCGAGCTCTATCGACTCCTCGTCCGGGGGCCCAGGCTCGAAGGTCGGGTGGGCCACCGGAGTGAACTCGGCGTTGCACATCAGGACCCCCATCTCGGGGGTATCCTCGAACGGCGAGCCGACGCCGACCTTCACTCCCGCCATAACCCACGACCTCCCAATCTTTACCTCCGCGGATCCCTCGGCCTTCTCTAGGACCCCTGTCTTCACCTCGATCTGCCTGTAGTCCTCCAGCCCCCGGCCGTCCATCCTCTTCCCCGCCGAGACGACCTCCTCGACCTTCTTCTTCTTGAGCCTCGAGACGATCCCGCCCCTCGCCGCCATCACTCCTTCACCTCCTCGGCGACGACCCCGTACTTCTTCTTCAGCGCCTCCAGCTGGACCTGGTATATCTGGTTGCACCCCTCTATCGCGAGGCTCACGCACTGCTCGAACTCGTCGGGGGGCAGGACGCCGTCCATCTGAAGGAGCGTCACCTTACCCAGCTTCGGCATGTATGCCACAGGCACGTCGGCCTGGCCCTCCTTGTCCTCGTAGTCTCCGAGGTCGAGGATGATCTTGTCGTCGATCTTCCCAGCGGCGCATGAAGAGACGAGGTCCCTCATGGGTATGCCGGCGTCGACGAGGGCGACAGTCGCCGCGTTTATGCTCGCCGTCCTGGTGCCGCCGTCTGCCTCCAGTATCTCGGCGTAGACGTCGATCGCCGACCTCGGGTAGCGCTCGAGGAAGATCGCTGGCTCGAGGGCGTACCTCATCACCATGCTTATCTCGTTGTCCCTGCGGGACGGCGCCGGCGACCTGCGCGGGTCGACGGAGAACGGTGCCATGTGGTACCTGCACCTAAGGGTCGCCGTGTTGGGCATGGCGAGGCGCTTCGGGTGCATCTCCCTCGGGCCGAAGACGCCGACGACTATCTTGTTCCTGCCCATCTCAATATAGGCGGACCCGTCCGCGTTCGGGAGGACGCCGCTCTCGATCCTGATCGGCCTAAGCTCCTTTGGCTCCCTCCCGTCGTATCTCTTCGACTGGTTTTTCACCTTTCTCCTACTCATTTGCTTTCCTCCTTTAACTGCTTGAGATATTCCTGCACCCTGTTGGTGAGACCCGAGATGTGGGCTTCCCTCTCGATCTTCTCGATGACTCTCACCACGTTCATCTCCTGCTCCCGGGTCTTCCCCTGGATGAGGATTCTACCGTTCTGCCCGATGACTATGTTGCACCCCGTCTCCTTGATGATCATGTTAACCATCGAGCCCTTCTTGCCTATTAGCCTTGGTATCTTCGACGGGGTGAGCCTTATGATGAAGCCCTCCTCCACCTTCCCGAGCCCCCTCCCGAGTATAGAGAGGATCGGCGTCCTGCTCCTGTCCATGTCGACGATCTTCGCCATGATCGTCTCGCCGATGTCGAGGATCTCGGGCATGGCGATGTCCGTCCTGAAGGGGGCGTCTATGGCGTCGGGCACGTTGAGTATCGCGCTCGAGGGGGCGTCTATGTCGACGACCCACTGGCCGAGCTCGATGTCGATCACCTCGCCGACGACGAGGTCCCCGACGAGGGGGTTGAACCCGGCCTCGAGGGCGATCACGGAGACCATCCCCTTGCCGTATTCCACCAGCCCGACCCTCGTCGCGCTGACCTTCCCCTGGATCCTGTAGGTGTTGTCGCCGGTCTTGATCTTCCCCTCGTACAGGACGTCGCCGGGGACCACGAGGGCCCTGTTCTCAAAAAGAGCCGACAAATCCTCTCAGCAACCTCACTTCATCACCCTCGTCTGGAGGTTCCCCTGAGTCGCCTTGCCGAGCCTGTCGAGGAGCTCTCCCTGCATGGCGGCGGAGATCGCGACGACGGCGATCCAGGAGCCATCCGAGGCCCACTCGTCCCTCCTTATCTCGGCGAGGTTCTTCACGATGCCGTAGCACTTGGAGGCGTGCTCGGGCGGGACCTTTATCGCGATCTCTACCGTCTCCACGCTCATCGGCAGGATCGGCCTGAGGGCGTCCACGACAGCCTTCAGCTGCTCCTCTGCGTCCCTGAAGGGGTCTATGTTCACCTTCGCCTGCTCCAGGGCGTTCTCTATCCTGAGGGGAGGGTGAGGGAGCTTCGTGGCCGGGTCGACGTAAGTGCGGGAGATTATGCTGATTATCTGCCTCAGCTTCTGCCCTGTCATCTCCCTCCTCTGCTGGGCAGTGAGGAGCAGGGTCCCCTTCTCGAACATGATCTCCGCGACCCTCATCGGGTCCGTCGTCCCGAACTCCGCCTCGAGCTTCCCCATTGAGGCCTTCTCCCCCTTGCTCGCGTCTATGAAGATGGTGTCGACCAGGAGGACGTTCGATATCTCGGTCAGCTTCTTCTGCTTGTAGGAGAGGGCCTTGTCTGGGTGGACCATGATCTCGAACTTCTCCCCCGCGTGGGAATACCTGACAAGCGTATACTTGTCGCTCATCTGCGGAGCCCTCTACCCGAGGTATTTCGCCATCTCGGATTCTGAGAGTCTCCTGAAGGATCTGGTGTCAGCCGGGATGACCGCGACCCTGCAGTTCTTGGCGGTTATCTCCTCCTCTGAGGCGGTCTTCACCGCCTCGACGGCGAGGGCGATTGCCCCGTCGAGGCTCACTTCGGCACTGTACTTGCCCTCGAGGAGGCTGTTCGCCTCGTCGCTCTTCTTCCCGACGGCCGTCGCCCGATACCCCCTGTAGGATCCGCTCGGGTCCACGGTGAAGACGCGGCTCCCGCTCTCGTCTACGCCGACGAGTATCATGCTCACCCCGAAGGGGCGGACGCCGGCGTGCTGGGTGTAGATCTGGGCCTGGTCGCCGATCCTCCTCGTCAGGACCTCGACGTCCACGGCCTCGTCGTATAGGAGCCTGTTGCTCTGGCAGTAGATCCTGGCCTGGTTGATCAGCACCCTGGCGTCGGAGCTCAGGCCGGCTATGGCGGTCCCGACGTGCTCGTCGAGCTGGAAGATCTTCCTGAAGTACTCCGGGTCCTCGAGGCGGCTCTCGGGCGTCTCGTTGGCGGCGAGGACCACGCCCTCGGCGGACGAAACCCCGACTATCGGCGCGCCCCTCTTCACCAGCTCCAGCGCGTACTCAACCTGGTAGAGGCGCCCCTCCGGCGAAAATATGGTTATGGCGCGGTCATAGGCCCTTGGCATAAACAAATTCCAGTCCTCCTAAATCCTCTCAGACGCTGGTTCGAGATTTAACCTCATCATTACTATTTAAACTATACTAAAAGGGTTTTCCGGTGATTGTTACCACCCTGACTAAGATTTGAGCCCAGGATGGCCTGTGCGACAGCCAGGCATACCGGACCTGACTATAATGTCAGAGCGTAGAAACGACACTTTTTAATGAAATTCCTTTCTTAGGAGAAACGACGTGTTAAAAGAGAACTACTATAAGTTTCGATGAGGTTACTTTTATTGATTTGGTGTGGGCTTAACGTATGTAAAAATAAAGGCTTCTAATCTGATGAAGCCTGATAGGAAGATGGAGTTTGAACTGCTGGTCGACGCAGGGTCTATTCTCACGTGGATGCCCAACAAGGTTCTCCATTCCTTAGGTGTCGAGCCCAGGGGCATAAGGCAATTCAAGACGATCGACGGAAAGCTGATTAAAAGGGAGACGGGCGTGATCGTTGTTGAGTACGATGGCCTGGATGCGGTTTCGGAGGTTGTTTTTGCTGAGGAGACGGATGGATCGGTTATGGGGGTAACCACTCTAGAGAGCCTTGGGTTCAGGGTTAATCCAATCACAGGAAAATTGGAGTATATTGGCCTACTGGCCCTGTAAACTCTTAAATAGACCACGTAGTGCGTCCATATGCCTGCTTATTTATGATGATGGAAAAGAGCACTAGTCAGGACTTGAACCCGGGATAGCCCGAGTGATAGCAGAGCATACTGTATCAGACCACATTAACAACAAATGACGACGCCAGAAATGGCTTAGTTAACTTACATCATGGACAATCCGCTAACGCCATGGCGAGGCTTCGTTATTTAACCGGTTAAAAACTGTACCCGACGATGACATTTCCACCATGAATCCCTTCTCAAGAGCGACGTTATAAATGGAAGGCTGTCGTTCAGACGACGACAACAAAAATGAGACGGTGTGTTTCAAATCCATGTCCTTTTCAGCTCCTTGATGGCATCGAAATGCGGGTC
>CAZPMB010000037.1:0-19138 GCA_964587735.1 uncultured Candidatus Bathyarchaeia archaeon
TACGCTCACTCGTTGGGAACCGAGCAACTGCTTACATTCTATGAAAAACGTTAAGTCTCAACCGAAAATCCCATGAAGCGGGAATTGAAAGTTTTATGATCAAATAACCAGTCTGGATCATGAAATCCTGTCTCAACCGAAAATCCCATGAAGCGGGAATTGAAAGACTGGATCAGGCTACTCTAACAAGATTACCCTTGATTCTTGCTGCCTTTGTTGGTGGATATATATGAAATTCGAATGGCTCCCTTATTCCCGACTGCCACAGCTCGAGACGTACCTTGTCCGGGTCGATTCTCGTTACTATCAGCACATCTATGTCGCTTGAATAATTATAGTTCTTGTTGGGGACGGAACCGAAGATGTATATTTCCGCATTCGGATCAATTTCCTGAACGATCCCCTTGATTGTCTCAAGGTACTCGTTCAAATTGTCGAAGGCATCTCTTCTTTTGATAGCCATTTGAACCAGGTCTTCATCTGACATTTTTGATAATAGCCTCTGCTGCCTTTCTGAGCCTCTCTATCTCATCTTTCCTGAACTCTCTTATTATGTATCTCGAAGAAATATAGGCGTCCTCTAACATACCAAATTCTAACAGATATTTATCTAATATGTCTTTCAATACTGTTTTAGCGTCGTCCGATAGTACCTTTATCAAAACTTCGATTAATGTTCTTACACCATGATGCCGTGGATACTCGACACCATTTTGAATGAGCTTGGCCTTGATAAAAAGCTGCAGCGACTATTCCAGACTAAACGCGGCGAGGTCATAAAATCCGTTACTGGTTTGATATTGAGCCGTCTCCAGAAATCCTCTCGATCTCCTGAGAAGATGCTCAACCTCTTCCACGTGTGTCATATTTAGTTTATCTCTCTCTTCCTTCAAAAACTCACTTATTTAAAGGTTCACCTCTCGCAAGGATCGTTAAGTCTCAGGCTAAAATCCCATGAAGAAGGAATTGAAAGCTTGTTTTACAATTATCCCTCTATAATTTGCATTTCATACTTTTTCTTGTCAACCAGTTGTTTGACCGTGTTATCTATAAGTTCTAAGAATGATGACTTGAAGGTTTCTGCTTCGTCTCTCGCCCAGCCTTCTCCCCATATCATGTGGGAAACGATGCCCCAGGTTCTTCGGCTACTATCGAGGTCTTTGGCCGTTGCTGCGTAGAAGCCTTTGCGTTTTTTAGGTCTTCCTTTTCTGGCATAGATGCTGCTGTATTTTCTGATGATACGAAAATGTTGTTTTTTGAGCCAATTTAATATTGTTGAACGCAGTGTTTCAAGTCTGGGATGTTCAGCAGTCCAGGATACTGTCGTCAAGCCTCTGTATGATCTTGTCTCCTTTGTTAGGACTGGTCCCGGGATGTATCCTTCGATGATGGTCTTTTCTTCCTCGTTTTCGCTCTCAAGCTTCCATCGTATACGCCAAAGCTTGGATGCTATCTTCCTAGATTGCCAATATTCTTTCTCTGAGATAACGCCCTCACACTCTGCCAAGGCTAAAGCGTCACTAAGTATAGATTCTACATTTTCTAGTAACTTAAGTTCTCGAGCGATAGCTTTGAATTCTTCAGCATCGTCTCCCTCAAAGTTTGGAGGATATTCATGCGCGTTTTCAAGTTCCCTTAGACTTCGGTTTATCTTTTCTCTTTGTTCCTCTATGTATTTAGGAGCATATGGATCAACTATTTTTTGGTAATCTTTAAATGGAACGAGTTTTCTAATCGAGCCTAAAGTGTAGTCTACCCACTCTTCATCTTCGAGAAGTTTTTTTAAGTGATCCACGGCCCTTCTATCGCCATATTTTCCTAGAGATTCCACAGCCTGCTCTCGCACTTCGGTGTATGGATGTGAGAGCATATCAGTTAACATTGCGAGGGATTTTTCGTGTTTTATGCCTTCAAGCACTGTAAAGGCGTTTGTTATCGCGTTTAATTCTTCAATGTCTAATTTTTCCTTATATGCGTGTTCGCGTATGTATCGTAACGTGGGCTCTAGTGTGGGAAGCCCAATTTTTTGCAATGCTAGAATTGGCTGGTCGTGCTCCTCCTGAAACTGAAAAATTTCATCGTATTCTTTGCTGAAAATAACGTCAAGAATGGGCTTTACTGCCTGAGGATCTTTAATCTCCGCCAATGCCTTTAGAGAGTAGAAACATGACATTCTTGTTTTATCTTTCAACAAAGCCATTAGAGGTTCAACTGCATCTCTTCCAATCTTAATCAGTTCTTCAATGGCTTGCTTTGGTACTTCTGGTAGATTCTCATAATCTTCTGCCTTTATGGCGTCATTAATTTTTAATTCGTCAATCAGTTTGTCCATTGTTTCATCATCTTTACTGTCCATGCTCAACACGTCGCTTAGATTCTGATGAATAATGCATATTCAAGACTTAATATTTCGTGTGTTTCAGACTTAAATCCCATGAAGAGAGAATTGTAAGCATGCTTAGGCAACTATCCACGAAGCCACAGAATAGGTTTCAGACTTAAATCCCATGAAGAGAGAATTGTAAGAGCATATCTTTCACCGGATGATCGCTGCCCTCGGTACGCTTGGCCTTCTCTCCTTCGTCGAGGCGTAGGCCGCTAGGGCGAGGCTCCACAGTTGATCATCGTGCCCCCCCTTCGGATGGCTGAAGACGAGGTGTCCACTCAGCCCGTACGAGTACTGCTGCTCGTTGATCTGGCCAAAAAGGCGCCTAATGAAGGGTATCCTCAGTCGCCCCTGCTCCATCATCAGCTTCAATGCCGTCATCGCCTCCTCCTTCATCACTGCCGTTAGCGTCACGCCCTTCGCAAGGGGTGCTCCGCACCTTCTCATCTCCTCGAGCACAGGCTCCCCTACCCCTGTCTGGTCGACGTACAGCCCCTGGAAACGGAACATTCCCTCGGCTCTGGCGACGAGGCCGATGACCTCGGTGTAAGGAGTCCCTAGGGGAAGCTCGTTCAGGTAGACCAAATCGAGCCTTTCACCCTCCATCTCGACAACAGCAAGGACGCTGTGGTCCCCAAGCTTCCCGAGGTCGACCCCTCCGAAATAGAACCCCTCGTGCACCTCAACATCTAGGCTTGGCAGGAGCTGTAGCTCGGGGTCGACGCATCCCCTGATTAGGTCCTGGGGAAAGAAGGTTGTTGCTGGCTCAGCGAACTCGGCCAGCCACTCCATCCTGAAAGCCTCCTCCGAGAGCTCCCTCCGCTGCTCCTCTATCAGCTCCCTTGAAACGATGGGAGAGTCCTTGGCGCTGATGTGGAAGACGCTGTACTTAGGGTCATGGAAGGCCCGATAGAACACGTGATCCCTGCCCCAAGGCGTGCTGAGGAGAATGATGTCGCCGTCGGTTGTGCCCAGCATTGGGAAAAGAACCCTAAGGATGACATCCTCGGGCATAAAGGCCGCCTCGTCGCAGACTATCAGGTCAGCCGCATATCCCCTGATGCGGTCCTCGCTGCATGGCAGGGCGACGATCCGCGAGCCATTCCTCAGTTCTATGCTCGTCTGGGTCCTGGACTTAACTCCGCTGAAGGCAACTGGGCTCGAGTCAATAAAACCTGAGGCCATCTCAAGGAGGTGCTTGCTCTGCCTCAGGCCGGCGGACACGATCAGCACCGAGGACCCCTCGTTCACGAACCCGAAGTGGACGACCTTGACGGCCGTTGTCCTCGTCTTACCAGTCTGACGCCCCCAGCAGCAGACTATCCGCTTCGAGGACGAGTTAGCGTAATCGGCCTGGTATGGGAGCAGGCTCCAGTCGAGGAGTTTCTCGGAGAAGGAGGCGGCGTCGGCTCTGAGCCTGTTGACGCCCTCACCTGGGCCTAAGCCTGCAAGGCCCGAGTTGGCCCAGAAACTCCACAGGAAGCCAGAGGGAGTGAAGCCATCGGCAAGGCTAATGTTTCTGGCGAGGCAGACGGCTGTCAGCCTATCTAACCCTTCGATGCGCCCTCCTGCAACGAAATTCTCGTCTTCCTCGTCGAGGGCGACTACGTGATCGTACGACCACCTCTCTGGCCATGGCTGGGAGACGATGTGGTTCCGATACTTCCTCATCAGCCTTAGGAAATGCTCGAACTCATCGATGGCCTCGCTCCCATTCAGACGCCCCAGCAGGGTTGAGAGCTCTATCAAGGGCTTAAGGGCCTGGTTCGGTACCTTGAGGTCAGCCGCCCTTCCCGCCACCCTTCAACTCCTCCAGCCCCCTCAGCCATTCCCTCAGAAGCTTGGTATAGCGGTTCGGCGCCCTAAACTCGAAGGTCACCTCCTTCCTCACCCTCCTGGGCGCTACCCCCCCCTTCCTCCTCGACCTCTTTTTCAGGCTCTCAAGGAGATCGGTCACGCCGACCATGAGGGCCTCTCCGCCCTCGAGAGCCTTCCGCCTCTCACGCGTCACGGCCAGGGCATCAAGGATCCTCAAGAGAAGCTTGTCGAGCCTCTCCACATAATGCCCAAGAACCGCCGTCGAATCCGAGACACCGGCGGCGGCCTCATAGGCTTCAACCCTGGCGATCTTGATGAGGGTCATGGCGGCCCTCTCGGCCAGCACCCGATCGACGACGCTGTCCAGCCCATACTCGTTCATTAGATCACTCACCAGCCGTCTGAGGGCCTCCTTCTCGACCGCGCAGGTCTCACCCGGCCTGAACCTCTCACAGGCGTCGTTCAAGGCACATCGATCACAGAGCATGAAACCGCGGCTGAAGAACCCGTGCCTCGTGGCGGTCAAAGCCTCTGACTCCCTTCAGTCTCTCGGTCCGCGCCTCCGATCACCTTGATGACTTCCATCCGAACGTAATCTCCATTCCGAATCCCAAGCAGCTCTCTTACCCTCACGGGTATCGTGACCTTGCCTCCCTTGAGCACCTTCGCCACGAACCGCTCAACCATCACCCTAAACTAAATCCTTCGGTAATAAATAGGAAACCGTCAATGATAGACCACCCACCCGAGTGAAAGTGGCCATAAAGAATAGATGGGGAATATGCGCCCATGCTCCCGACGCGTTATTTATCACGATTCTGATTCCATATGTACCGTCATAACTTTAGCAGGCGCCGGCATTTTTCCGATAATGAAGACTCCGAACTCGAAAGGGCTGATGTATCTAGTGGTTTCTGGGAATTTTCGATAAGTTCAGGGTCGGCCATGAAGATAGCCACCGTCTACCTTCCTGAGGATGGGACGAAGGCCGCCATAGCGAGGATAGGGGACGAGGTCGAAATCTACACCGAGGGAAAGCGCATCGTCATAGAGCCAGTAGATGAGCCGGAGACGGCAGATTCGGCGTGAAAGCTATAAGGGAGAGCAGAAAACACCATCAGCAAATCCTTAAAGGATGTCTTAGAGTAAGTCCGTTAGAATTGATATTTCTTGGAAAAATCATTTGATGAGCCAACTCATAAATTCAGCTAATGGTGCGGGGGGTGGGATTCGAACCCGCCTAGGACTCGTCCATCAGGTCCCAAGCTTGACTCCCCTGGTCGCTCAGGGACGAGGGACGCTCCATGGGCGAGTTTGTCGATTCCTTCTGTAGTACATAAGGGGAAATTAGGATATTCCGGCATGTTTGTTAAGTATTTCGAGGGCTTTAACGACGGCTTTCACACCGAATCTTGCGTTCTCCTCTACTATGATCCCCGACTCGTCCTTCAGCCCAGGCCCTAGGGAGAACTCGATATTTCCAGAGTACGCCAGTGGTGGAACCACGCCCATCTCACTGATCGCCGTTCCTAGTAGATCCGTGTTGCAATAGGTATCCTCGTCGCTAAAGATAGGCATGCCCATCTCCCCGTGCCCCCAGGTGCGCTCGTAGTTTACCTCGACCTGACCCATGTGGTACGACTTGCTGATGATGAGGTCGTCCCAGAATCGCGATGGATGGAGCCGTGAGAACTCCTCCCTCACGATTTCATGGTATCGGTCGATCTGTCTCTTGATCTTGTCGCCCTCCTCGATCAGGTATTTCAGCACCTCGATCTGGGATATGATGGCCTCCCTCCCAGGGTCTGCGAAGGAGTGGCTGCCCTTCCCGTAGGAGGACACAGTCTGGCCCCTCTCGCCGCCGAGACCGAGCGCCCTCCGAATGGGATTCATCACGTCCTCTTTACCGATGATCAGCCCACTAGTGAGCCCGTGGGCGATCTTGTCCATGCTCCACAAGATAACATCGTTGCCGACCTTTCGGATGTCGTAGCCCACGATGGGGTAGCTTGCCGCGGAGTCGATCACGTAGGGCACGTCAAAATCGCCGGCGAGCTGGGCTATGAGTTTCTTCAGCTTCGGCACACCCTCATCGTTCATCTCTCCGTAGCCATAGCCGACTGTGTCATAGCCGAGTGACTCGAACCCGCTGAGCATGAAGGCATGTCGCTCGGCGACATGCCTCAGCCTCTCGGCCGTCTCGGTGGCGTCGACCTCTACCAAGAAGGGCACGGGGCTATAGTTCACGCCGTGGCTGGGATAGCTCGCCCCGGCTATGGGGACGAGGACGCAGTCGAGGTTCGGAAGGGATTTCCCCTCCACGCCAAGCTCGCCAGAGGACGTGCTCCTATCTATGAGCAGGTTCTTATACTTGGGGGGCCAGAGCCTCCCGTAGTTGGCCATGTACTCGATGTCGTGCTCGTATGGTCCGATGAATCTCGCCCTAGCCGCATCTCCCTTTCTCATTGCGGGCGGAGCGAACAACGTCTCGAATGTCACGCGAAGGGCTGCCTCGCAGGTGCACGTCGAGGCCACGTCGTAATCGTCACCGTAGAAGTCCTTGACCAAGCCTCTCAGCGACTCGGCCGCCTCCCTGACCGGATACACAGGCCTCCTGGAAGCCGCGTCGATCGCTTTCAAGACCCTCTTCATGAGGGGGCCAGGTGACGACGAAAAAACGGTCGTCGTCTGGATGCTGCCTCTTCTCCCCATTGGTATCCCGATCTCGTCGGCTGCCATCTTCGCATCGTGTATGATCTTAGGCAGATTTTTTTTCAGACGATCATAAATCTGATATCTAAACTTGATGCCCATTTTGACCTCATTTTCTATATAAAATCTTTATAAAAGATTTTAGTGGGGGGCGCATCGTCATAAAACAAATTTAAGAGCCGGAGACGATGGATGTGGCGTGTAAGTTGTAAAGGAAAACAGAAAACAATCCTCGTTAAATCCGTTCGTGTAGGTGTAGAATGCTCTTCTTGCTTCCTGAAAACCTGAAAATTTAAAATCATCCACAAATATTAATGCGGGGGTGGGATTTGAATCCACGGAGGATTCATCCATCAGATCCTAATCATGGTCTCTCTGGCTACTCGATGGCCCTTAGCGCAGTGAGACCATCCGATAGCTATGATGGCTGACAGTTACTTAGGTCATGTAGTCTCTCTTCAATTGACGTCGAATCCGACCCTTTTCAGGGAGGTTTTGTCGAAGTCTGCATCATTGCTGTATATCTCGTCGGCCCCCAATCTCATCGCGGTTGCCAGGTGGAGTGCGTCCTCCAGATCGAGGCTATTTTTTTCCACATACTCGGTCGCCCTGATGTAGTCTTCAAAGAGAAGGGGTTCAACTCGAAGGAAGTTCAGGGCCTTGATCTTGTCTATGTACTCTCGCTCAGAGTACCTCTCGGCCAGACTGTTCAAGACGACGTTCGTGAGCCAGAGGCTGAGTGAGGAAGTGGCGGCCCTTTCGCCCCTCTCGATTCGCGCGATGATTTCGGTTGCGTGGGCACCGTAAATCGGGTCGTCCCCGAGCCAGTAGACGAATACGTTAACGTCGACGTACCTCATCCAACTCGCCCATGGATTTCTCTACCGATTTCTCTCCGATCTCTTTGTCGACATCTTCGATGTGTCTCCTGATCTTGAAAACTCCCCTACCCTCCCTTGCGACGCTCCTTTTTCTCGCTCTCAGCACTATCTCGCCCTCGGAGAACGTTATCTCGAGCACGGTCTCCTCATCGATTCCGGCGGCTCTTCGAATGTCTTTGGGAATGTAGAAGCGCCCCTGACGGTCAACCTTCACGACTTCCATTATTGAATATCTCCACAATAATGGGATTTCCACAGTTTAAATCTTTCCATATACGATTTTTTGGTAATATTGGATTCTTGGATGTTTGATTAAAAACTTTTTCTACCCTACTTCGGAGAAAGAGATTCAACCTAAGCGCCTAATCCCAAAGACGACACAATGAAATGATGCGTGAGGAAGATTTCGAACCCGCGGAATTCTGACCATTAGGTCCCGTGCCTGACTCCTTCAGCCACCCCTATTCAATAACTAAAAGCGTAACCTGGCTTTGTCTTTAAATCCTCATGGATTCGGATGATATTCGAGAATTCGAGAACAGATCTTCGGGTTCGAGCCTTTGCACCTCCGGGAGGCCATCGAAATCTTCATCAAACGACACGATCCCCTCCACCGAGAGTCTTCTAGCAGCTTCCAACGTTGTCGAGTCTTCGAAGTCTAGCCCCGTGCGGCTCATGTGCACCGTGGCGTGGAGTCTGTCGACCGGAGAAAGCCAGTACAACCTCAACCCCTTGTACGACGCTATCGATGAGATGAAAGTGGCCAGCTCCGAGGCCTCTTTGCCCTTGCTCTCCATTACGATGATGATGCTGTCCAGAATCAGGTCCGTGATGATGGCTTCCCGAGTCCCCTCCTCGACGGCGAGTAGGAACCTTTCGCACTCGTCGGCCCTGGCCTGATCCAGCATCAATTCCAGAAAGATGTTGGCATCTATCAGGAACATTCAGATCCTGGCCCTCTTGGCCCTCATCTTTTTCGCTGCGTGCTGCAGCTCGACTGAGGACCCTTTCACATGTCCCAGCATTCCCCTCAAGTTTTTAACGGGCTCTCCTGTCGAATAGATCCCTCGCACGATTCTTTCCTCCTCGGAGGTCCACCTCTGGATAGCCTCTTCAGCTGCTTTGCTTATCGATCCTCTCCCGTAACCGAACCTCTCCATGGACCTTTTCTTGAACTCCCTCTTCAGGTCCTCCGAAAGATACACCTTGAGCTCCCCCATTACTGTCCCAAAAGGGATAAAGAACTATAGGTATTAAGCCTTTACACGCTCCATCCCATATGAATTTGTACTGAGGTGGAATTCGAACCCACGGAGGACTTACCATCAGGCCCTAAACCTTACCCCTTTGGCCACTCGGAGGTTTCGGCACCGAGGCTCGTTAGGCTGGATCGATAATGTGCTTTACAGAGGATACCTTTTCAGACAAATAGCTTGAACTGCGGCAAGATCTGCTATGGTTAAACCGGTCTCACCATAAACTATTTGAATCTGGTAATATATTTAAAAATGGTAGATGCTGCAAAATGAGGGAGGCGGTCTCGAAGCCCATGGACGACATGGGCAGAGTCGTGATTCCCGCAGCGTGGAGGAAGGGGTGGGGGAAGAGGGTCGTCGTCGTGCGACTCAGCGGGGACGAGGTCCTCGTCAGACCCCTAAGGAAGCGCGGCACGATCACGGATCTCGTTGACAGCATCGTGATAGAAGACGTTCTCGATTTCTCCGATACGGAAGAGCTGAGGAGGCGCCTCCACGGCTAGGTTCCTGGACTCATCGGTCTTCCTGCACGCGTACATCAAGCCAACGAGAAAGCTAACCAGAGCCGAGGAAGGCCTAAAAAACCTCGCCGTCAGAATCCTGGAAAATGTTGACAAGGGCGAAGAGGTGGCCACATCGGTCATCCACCTCTCCGAGGTCGTCAACATCGTCGAGTCGAGGCTCGGATTGGGGAAGGCACTGGAGCTCTTGGAGAACATCCTGGCCACTGAAAATCTGTCCGTTTTAGCCGTAGCTCGAGGAGACTACGAGCAGGCCATCGCCGTGGCCGCCAGGTATAGCATAAGTCCCAACGATGCGGTGGCCGCCCTACTTTCCAGGGACGAGGAGATAATTGAGATTTACAGCTTCAACAGGCATCTCGATAACGTCCCATTCGTGAAAAGGGTCACAGCATGAGGCGACGCTCAAACATAAGCATCAGCCAACACGCCATCCCACCTCAGAACCGCAACCAGTGAGCAGATCCAACTGAAAACTGCTAAGTCTCAGACTGCGGTAGAGCCCAACCCATAGGACCCGGAGGCGGGCAGAGTCACCATCACCGAACACAGAAATCCGATGAACCCATCAAAATGAAAAAGGAAACCTCATCCGTCACTAATGCTAAAAACAATCAGAACAAGCTACAAGTGCATGGCGAGGTTCGAACCGCATAAGACTCATCCCTCGGGCTTCAAGCCTGCTCCATTGGCCGCTCTAGCCGCGAAAACTGTAGCGCTCGAATTGAATTATCTAACATCAATAGATCGAGCCCCTCGGCACGGGCTCCGCCTCCGGGAGGCCGCAGAAGCCTCCGTCGAAGGACACAGCCCCCGGCCGAGAGCCCCCCCATCCGCTCCAGGGGCGAGCCCTCAGATCCGAGCCCGACCCCGCTCATCGGCGCAACAGCGCGGAACCCCTCGACCGGGGGGAGCTGGCCCAGCCCCAGCCCCCGAGCACACGAAGGACGGGACCCGAACCCACCTCACGCCAAACCCCAAAAAAAAGAACAAAAAAGAACAAAAAACAACAAAAAACAACCAAATCGCGCAGAAAACACAAGCGGGTCCGGAGGGATTCGGACCCTCGGCCAACGGCTTAAGAGGCCGCCGCTCTGACCTTGCTGAGCTACGGACCCACCGACCAACCCTTAACACCGGACCGGATTTAAACCTTTCAGCGGGGCCAATCGATCCCGATCGCAGGCAGCCGCGCCTCGCTCGGGCAATCTGGCCTTATAGGAGCAACGAGATGACATTAAACCCCGACCGGCGATCATAACGGTAATAAAATGCAGAGGCGATCTCTAACCGTAAAGGTGGATTCGATTGGTCAAGATAGAGGGAAACGAGTTTCCGGAGAACCTCCTCTACCACAGGGAGCACATGTGGGTCAAGCTAGAGGGAGACAAGGTCCGGGTCGGCTACAACGACTGGGCCCAGAGCGCAGCGGGGAAGCTGGTCAACCTGAACACCCGCAAGGTGGGGAAGACGGTCGAGGCCGGCAAGACCCTCGGCACGATCGAGAGCGGAAAGTGGGTCGGGCCCCTCAAGGCCCCCATCACCGGCGAGATCGTCGAGCTCAACGATCAGGTGCTGAAGGCGCCGTCCCTGATCAACGAGGACCCCTACGGAAAGGGCTGGGTCGCGGTGATAACGCCTAAGAACCTAGGCGCAGAGGAGAAGGACCTCATCAAGGGCTCGGACAAAGCAACCCTAGAGAAATGGCTGAAAGAGGAGAAGGCGAAGCACAAGGCCTGATTTCACCGACTTTTTTTCCGGGACACCTACATGGAGCGCTGGAGATTTCTGGACCTGGGCAGCGCCGAGCCCATATTGGCGCAGGCCTTCTACGAGGCAGTCGCCGAGGCCGTCCACAGGGGGAGCTCCCCCAACACCCTGATAATGCTCCAGCCCGGCAGCCCGTACGCCTGCATCGGGTTCCACCAGGACTTGGAGAGTGAGATAGACGTAGGGTTCTGCAGAGAGGCCGGCCTTCCCATAATAAGGAGGAGCCAGGGGGGAGGGGCGACTTATCTCGACCACGACCAGGTTTTCTACCAGATCATTTCTAAAGACAGCGGAGTCGTTCCGCGGCGGGTCGAGGCGCTTTTCGAGAGGCTGCTATCGGTCACAGTTGAAACATACCGTCGCTTGGGCGTTGATGCCGAGTTCAAGCCCCTGAACGACGTCGTCGTCGGGGGCAGGAAGATCTCCGGGAACGGGGCCGGGATGCACGAGTCCGCCTCGATACTCGTCGGGAACGTCATCCTCGACCTGAACTACGGCCTCATGGCCCGGGTCCTGAGGGTCCCCGACGAGAAGTTCAGGGACAAGATGGCGAAGAGCATGAGGGAGTGGGTGACCAGCCTCAGGCGGGAGTTGGGAGTTGCCCCACAGGCAGACGAGGTGAAGCAGAAGTACGCCGCGGCCTTCCAGGATCTCCTCGGAGTCGAGCTCGTAAAAGGAGAGCCCACCGAGGAGGAGTGGAGGGTCTTCGAGGAGGACACACGGCCAAGGCACACATCCAGGGACTGGCTGTACATGGAAGCGCCGAGGGCCCTTCGAGGGGAGGGTCGCTCGGTGAAGATCGCCCACGACGTGAAGGTGGTCGAGGCCGACCATAAGGCCACAAAGCTGATCAGGGTCAGGGCCGAGGTGAAGGGCGACAGGATAATGAGCGTCCAGGTGAGGGGGGACTTCTTCGCGATACCGAAGGAGGGCATCTCCGTCCTCGAGGAGATGTTGGAGGGCGCTAGGCTGGAGGAACAGGCGGTGGCTGGGATAGTCGCCCGCTTCTACGCGGAAACCGGCACCCAGACGCCGGGGATCGGCCCGCAGGACTTCACTATGGCCGTGTTGAAGGTAAGGGAATTTCTCTAAGAAGATCGGCATCAAGAACTATGAAATAAGGAGATTGGTTTTCTGCCAATAGACCTTCTCAGAGGCGCAGCCGTTCGAGGACGGCCTTCTCCATCTGGCCTGGAACGACCTCCTGGAATTCGTACCTGACCCGAACGATGGTCCTCTTGACCTTCAAGTACCTTCGAATATCGGTCGGCGTCCCGAGGAGAACGAGGTCGCACGGGGTGCTGTCTATGGCCTGGCTCAGCTCCCTCATCTGGGTCTCGCTGTAGCCGACCGCTGGGAGTACGGTCTCAAGGTGGGGGTACTGTTCATAGACCTCTTTAATGGACCCCCTGACGTAAGGCCTGGGGTCCACGATCTGGGCCCCCAGCTCCCTAGCCTTTATCGTGGCAGCACCGTAGCTCATGCCGCCGTGGGTGACCGTCGGACCGTCCTCGATGACTAGGACCTTCTTACCCCGGATTCCCTCCTCCCTCTCCGCCTTGATGGTTATCGCGGCCTTTACGATTGTGGCCTCGGGGTTCAGCTTGTTGATGTTTGCCTCGACCTCCCTCACCTTGTCGGGGTCGGCTGTGTTTACCTTGCTGACGACCGCGATGTCCGCCATCCTCAGGTTCGTCTCCCCAGGGTAGTAGCTCAGCTCGTGGCCGGCCCTGTGCGGGTCGACGACGACGATGTGGATGGATGGGTGGTAGAACGGGAAGTCGTTGTTCCCGCCGTCCCAGACGATGATCTCGGCTTCCTTCTCCGCCTCCCTGAGTATGGCCTCGTAGTCGACGCCCGCGAAGACGACAGCGCCCCTCTCGAGGTGGGGCTCGTAGTCCTCCCTCTCCTCGATCGTGCAGTCGTGGCGGTCGAGGTCCTCCAAGGCCGCGAACCTTTGCACCTTCTGTTTAAGGAGAACCCCATACGGCATCGGGTGCCTGATGACGACGACGCTGTGGCCGCGTTCCTTCAGCTTGGAGACGAGCCAGCGGGAAGTCGGGCTCTTACCGCTCCCCGTCCTGGTGGCGCAGACGGACACGACGGGCTTCTCCGATCTCAGCATGGTCTCCTTTGGGCCGAGGAGCGTGAAGCTAGCACCGGCCGCCTGCGCCCTCGACGCCTCGTCCATAACGTACTGGTAGGAGACATCGCTGTAGGAGAAGAAGACCTCGTCGACGTCGAGATCGTCGATGAGCTTCTCCAGTATCACCTCTGGGTAGATCTGTATCCCCTTCGGGTACCTCCTCCCAGCCAGCTGACGCGGATAGACGCGCTTCTCTATCTCGGAGCCCTTGTCGAGTTCAGATATCTGGGCGGCGGTGAATGCCACGACCTCATAATTTGGGTTTTTCCTGAAGAAGACGTTGAAGTTGTGGAAGTCCCTGCCGGCCGCGCCCATGATGAGAGCCCTTTTGACCATTAAGGATCAATAAGAAGGAGCGCCCTATTGGTTCATAAGAACTTCGGAGAATGAGAAAATTCGAATTTTCAGAGATGTTTATCACGGGCTCAGAGAAGGTAGCGGGGCTCTCCCCTTATCGACTCGACGAGCTTGAGGGCCGACCCTACCTGCTTCTCTGTGCCATCGATGAGGAGCCTGACGGCGCCCTCCGCTCCGGCGACGCCACCTGCAGCGTACAGGTAGGCGTCGACGCCGGTTAGGTTCCAAAGAGCCTCGATCTCGGTGACGATCTCCCCAGTGATCGGCCAAAGGCTGGGCCCCTCGGAGTCCTCGTCCATAGCGAGCCTGTGGAGCTCGTTGATGTCCTCGTAAACGAGCTTCTCCAGCCCAACCGGTATGATGAGGCTGATCTTTTTACCTACGATACTGCCGAGGACTGCGCCGACGGTACCGCCCGTAGGGCTACCGATGAGAACTCCCGCCACGCCTCCGACGTAGTCCAGGGCGTTCGCCCCCTTGATGTAGACATCCCCCTTCCCCATCTGCTCCACGGCGTTGAACCTGTTCAGCTCCTCCGCGACCTCTCCATTCCTGAATACCACATCGGAGATCGGCTCCCCCTGTGGCTCCCCTAGCTCCTCGGGGGCCTCGGGGGTTGTGATCCCGCTCCTGTACCGCCTCTTGTCGAACTTCTTCCCCCAGAGCTCCTCAAGAACGAAGGCGTTGGTGGTCCCCGTGGCGACCACCACAATCCCCTTCTTCATCGCTATCTGCACCTCGGGTAGGGCTGCGACACTCTTGGCTATCAGCCTCTTCGACTCGGATACCGTGAGCACTACCTGTCTCTTCATGGCACTCAATAAAAGTCCGGCTCGTCTATTAAAAAAGGCGTCGAAGGCCTTGGAAGAGGCCTTTGTGGATGGGAACTGCTTTTGTCTGCGATTCTTGGTAGTAACCCATGTTTTCCGTTTCAGTCTGAGGCTATCTTCTCAGCCGCGTCGATGATGGCCTCTACTATCTTCACGTAGCCCGTGCAGCGGCAGATGTTCCCCTCGATGCCCTTCTTAATCTCCGATTCCGTTGGCCTAGGGTTCTCCCTGAGTAGAGCGTAAACCGAAAGGAGCAAGCCGGGCGTGCAGAAGCCACATTGGATGGCGCCGTCCTTCATGAAGGCATCACGCAGAGCCACCATCAGCTCGTCTTCCACGAGGCCTTCTACCGTTGTGACGCTTCTATTTTCGACCTGAGGCGCCAAGACAAGGCACGAGGTGACGGGTTTTTCATCCAGCAGGACGGTACAGGCGCCGCACTCCCCTGCCTCGCATCCCTTCTTGACGCTCTTCACATCGAGATCTTCCCTCAGCAGATCGAGGAGGGTCTGATTCGTGCTCGTCTCGACCTCGGTTTTCTTTCCGTTGAGCGTGAATGATGTTTTCATCTCGTGTTCCTCCTCGCTCTTTCCCAAGCCTCTGTGAGTGCCCTCCTCATGAGGACGCAGGACATCTCTCTCCGATATTCCTCTGACGCCCTCGCATGGGCTCTCGTAGAGGGCTGCACGAGCCCGTAGCAAGCCGAGGACACTTCTTCTACTGCCTTGATGTCGAGTTTCAAGCCCCTTAAAAGCCCCTCCACTTCAAGGGCCCTCATGGGCGTTGGGGCGCAGGCGCCAAAGGCCACCCTCGCCTCTCGACAGGTCTTGCCGTTCATCTCGAGGTAGGCAGCGGCGTTGATGAGGGAGAGTGTGCAGCTTTTCCTCCTCCCCAATTTTTGGAAGGACGCTCCAGACTCGGTCGGAGGGATGGGGAAGCGTATCTCCGTGAGCAGTTCCCCTAGGGTCAGGCTGGTCCTATTGGGACCGGTGAACAATTCGCTCAGGGGCATGCTCTTGGACCCTTTTCTGGAGGCCACTTCGACCCCCGCTCCGAGAACTAGAAGCGGCGTCGCGGTGTCGGCACCGGGCGAAGCATTGCATAGGTTACCTCCCATAGTGGCTAAGTTGCGGATTTGGACGCTGCCCAATGAAGACGATGCCTCGCTGAGGACCGGGGCCTTGGCGTTGATCAGTCGGGATTCCACGACCTGTGCAACGGTTGTCGTCGACCCGATGCTTATCGTGCCTTTGTCCTCCCTAATGCACCTCAGCTCTTTGACAAGTCCGAGGTCCACGAGGTGCTTCGCCTTACAGTCTCCCTCCCTCAGGCTCATCAGCAGGTCGGTGCCCCCGGCGATGGGCCTCGAGCCCTCTAGCTCGCTCAAAAGTTCAAGCGCCTCCTCAAGGGTTTCGGGCCTGTGGAGATCGAAGCTTGGTATCGGCTTCATTGCCCTGACCTCTTTAGAACCGTATAAAGGCGTTCAGCCGTTACAGGCACCGTGTTAAAGCTAATGCCTGTTGCGTGGTAGATGGCGTTCGTAATCGCCGGCACGATTGATATGATGGCGGGCTCCCCGACCCCCTTAGCGCCAAAGGCTGAGTACTTGTAAGGCTCCTCTATGAGGATCACATCGGCGACCTCGGGGGTGTCGAGGGAAGACGGGACTACGTAGTCGGTGAAGTTGGGGTTCAGCACCTTGCCGTTTTCGAGCCTGAGATCCTCCATCAGGGCGAACCCGATGCCCTGGGAGATCGCCCCTTGGATCTGGCCCTCGATCATCTGCGGGTCGATGGCCTTGCCAACGTCCATCGCCGGCCAGACCTTGACCACCTCGACCTGCCCCGTCTCCATGTCAACCTCGACCTCCGCAACCGTTGCGGCGAAGGTGTACGCGGGGTAGCTGACGCCCAGCCCTGTGTTTGGGTCGAAGAACCTCTTAGGTGGCACGAAGAAGCCGTACGCAGCGGGCGAGACGCCTTTCACGTAGAGTTCCTGCGCAAGTTCTTTGAATTCGATTCCTGCCGACGGATCCTCCTTTCTATATGCCCTGCCATCCCTCATCTCGATAGAGCCTTCGTCGCATTCAAGGAGGTCCGCGGCGACCTTGACCATCTGCTGCCTTAGCTTCAGTGCAGCATCAGCCGCCGCCGTCCCGCCGAGTGTCAGGCCCCTGCTCCCGTGCGTCGGCCTGGCGTTCGGCATGGTATCCGTGTCTGGTATCTCGATACTGATAGACTCGATGGGGGCACCCAAGATCTCTGATACTATCTTAGCGTGACCGAAGGGGGTCCCCTGTCCGAGCTCGCAGATGGTCGTTCGGTATGTGAGGGTTCCGTCCTCATTTAGGATCAAAGCCGCAGCCGACCAGTCGGGCGCCCCCCGGCTCGTGCTTATGCCGTGGTGGGCGCACCCGATTCCGACGCCCCTGACCTTTGCACCGATCCTACCCGGCTCCCGCCTGTTAGACCAATCAGATGCCTCCACGACCCCTCGGATGCACTTCTCCATGCCGACCGAGTGCTCCAAGACCTGGTCCGACGTCGTTCTCTTACCCACCTTGAGCACGTTCTTTAACCTGACATCGACGGGATCCATGCCTAGCTTAGCAGCCAGCCTTTCGATCTGGGTTTCCACAGCAAAGTGCATAGCCAGGTCTCCGAAGCCTCTGAAGCTGCCGCCGAAGACCTTGTTCGTGTAGACGGCCCGACCGTCGACGTGGACGTTCGGCACCTCATACGGGCCTGCCGCGTGGACCGTCTGCCTCCACAACCAGAATGGGGCCCGGTTGGCATAAGCCCCGCAGTCCAAGGTTATATCCACATCCGCGGCTCTTAACATGCCATCCGAGTCCGCACCGGACCTGTAGCGGATCCTCGCAGGGAACCTCTTGGGCGTGCATGCGACGACCTCCTCCCTGTCTAGCACCAGGGCCGCTGGCCTCCCGAGCTTCATGGCTGCGAGGGCCGCTTTCGCACAGACGAGTGGTCCGGTGTCGTCTTTCTTACCGAAGGCCCCACCCGTGAGGGCCTGTATCACCCTGACCTGGTTGAGGCCCCATCCCAGTATATAGGCCACCTTCTCCCTGACGAGGAAGGGGCTCTGCATGGTCCCTATCACGGTGACTTTCTGCGTCCCTTCCGGTACGGCGAAGGCCGCATCGGGCTCTATACACATGTGCTCCTGGTAGGGTGTCTCGTAAGTCTCCTCCTCCACCACGTCGGCCTCGGAGAACCCCGCCTCGATATCCCCCTTCCTGACCAGACTCGTTAAGGCAATGTTCCCGCCTTCGTGGATATGAATAGCATCTTTCTTCAAGGTTTCATCGACGGTGAAGTTTGCAGGTAAGGGATCGTACTCGACGACAACCGCGTTCGCCCCCTCCGTCGCCGACCACTCGTCCTCGGCGCAGACCAGTGCGATGGGGTCTCCGATGTAGTGGACCTTCTTGTCGTTGAGGAAGGGCTGATCAGGTATCGCGTATCCGATTTGGTTTCGACCAGGGACGTCCGAGGCCGTCAGGATCGCGTAGACCCCAGATTTTCTCAAGGCGGCACTTACATCCACCTTTATGCGGGCATGGGGCTGAGCGCTTCGGACGACCTTGACCACCACGGTGCCCTTCTGGATGTAATCGGCTGTGAACTTGGCCCTGCCCAGGGCCTTGTCGAGAGCGTCGGCTCTAACGACATTCCTGCCCACGACGAGGTAGTCATCCCTTCCGAGCAGGTCCTTCAGGATCTTATCGTACTCCATGAGGTCTACAACCGTCCTCAATACTGCTTATCACAGATCTATTTCAAATATTCAGCCTTACGCACGTGGGCCCTGATCGACCGTGATCGACTGTCAATCGGCATCGTCAGCATGGAGCACTCTCTTCCATCGCTGCAGCTCCAAGAAGGCCTTATTGCAACATTTTAAGCCCATTTCTAGGTTATTGATAAATTTAAGTTAAACGCACGCGGGAGAACCTTATTATAAAACATTCCGGGTAAGAATCATCGTAGATTTTAGCTGGTTCTGGAATGTCAGAAAGGCTGCATGAACTGATTTTCGGCATGGCTGATGTCGATGAAGCCAGAGGAGTGGTTCTCGGAGAGCTGGAATCTGGCACGGACCCCCTCGATATCGTTGAAACATTGAGCAGAACGTTGAGTGAGGTGGGCGAGAGGTACGAGAAGGGGGACCTTTTCTTGTCCGAGCTTATGTGGATAGGGTACCTGGCGAGCGATTTAACAGGCCTGCTTAAGCCATATCTGCCCAGTGATCATAGGCGGGTGAAGGGGAAGGTCGTCGTCGGAACAGTGAGGGGCGACATCCACGACATCGGGAAGAACATCGTCGTAATGATGCTCCAGGCGGACGGTTGGGAGGTCGTGGACCTGGGTGTCGACGTGACCCCAGAGAGGTTTGTGGAGGCTGTTAGGGAGAAGAAGCCCGCCGTACTTGGTCTATCGG
>CAZPMB010000038.1:0-18823 GCA_964587735.1 uncultured Candidatus Bathyarchaeia archaeon
AACGCCGGGGTGATAAAGTCTAATTTTTCGGGCATACGCTCATTATTTTATACTTCGAGGTATTTAAGGATGGCCCGACGACGCAAGCACAGGGTAAACAAAGCCCCCACGGAAAACCATGGCAAGAAAAACAAACGTCGAGAAGCCCAACCAGCCGAACGCCTTGGCCTCCATGAAAAGGGCGGAGTCACGAACGCCACGAGCCGGCAGACGAGCAGAATCACCCCCAGCCACCCAGAAGGAACCCACGACGACAGGCTCCGGGCCCCCGAAGCCCACGCAGCCGAGCAGACGCCCCCGCCGAGCACACCCATGGCACGCGCCGCACGACAAAGACGCCAGCACAGCCCCCCCGCCACTAAGCACCCAAGCAGCACAGTATCAGAACGGTATCAAGCCACATCAAAAACCAACCAGAAAACCCAGCTAAACCCAAAAAGCAACGAGAAAAGCAAACGAAACACAAACGCCAAAGGACATAGAGGGGGGTCACACAATAACACGAATTCGAAGAGGATCGTCCTCCGATTGACGCGCCAGAGCGAAAAGACCAGGACGATAGCGGCCCGTGGATAGTCTACCAAACTACCATACATAAAGAATAAATGCATGGTTTTTCAAATTTCATATGGTAAACTTGACCGAGACGGAAACGGCAACCGTGACGAGCAAGAGCATGGTCACAATCCCCTCCAGGATCAGACGAAAGTATGGATTCAAGGAGGGGACGAAGGTTGAGTTCGTCGAGCTGGACGGCGCGGTCCTCATGATCCCCCTGATGAGCCTCAGGCAGCTGAGGGGCATAGACAAGGAACACGCAGAAGCCCTGAGGGGGGCCATCAGGGAGCTGAACGCCGAGCACCGGAAGGAAGCCGAGGAATGAAAAAGGCAATCGTCCTGGACGCGGGAGCCCTGACCCTCCACTTCATCGACGACCCCCGCGTCGAGGGATATATCAACGACGTGGAAGACGGGCGCACAACGGGGTATATCTCCGCCTTCAACCTCGCAGAGTTCTACTATAAGACCTGCCAGAAGCTGGGGAGACAAACAGCCGACGCCAGATACTACCAGATCAGGAGAACAAGCCTTCAGATCGCAAAGGACGACGACCTGGTAAGGGGCGCCGGCCTCGAGAAGTGCCGACAGCCGTTGGGCCTATCCCTCGCCGACTGCTTTGCCCTAGCCCTAGCCAAGAGAGAGAGGGCAACACTGCTGACGACTGACCGAGAGCTCTCGAAGGCCCAGGGCATCGAGACCAAGCTCCTCGAAGTCTGATCAATCTATTAGGATTGAGGCATTTCAAGCCCCTAAGATGACCACGCCGAGAAAGAGATCAAACCCTTCCACATCTCTCCAGGATTTGAGGCCCAGCCTCCCACCCTCCAGCGAAGCCCTTCATGCGCCTCCATCGTGGAGCTTCCTCTAATCCTCCTCATCGAGCAGGATGAGCGTACCCATCTCTAGAAGCCCCTCCTCGCTTCATCGATGGCCTTGACATCCACTACAAGGATAGTAACGTCAAAGATGTCGATGGATGCGCAGTCCGAGACGGAGCCACGCGATACTTCCATCTGGATTCCGTAGGAACTGTCCTAGATCCCCCTTATTCGGGGCTTCCATCCCGACGATGTGATCCTTGCCGTAGAAGCCATAGCGAACAGGTGGCAGCGGCTCCGAAGTCGGCTGGATGTCTCTTGTTGGGAAGCCGCCTAACGATCTTCTCTTGATGACCAGGTTCCCTTCGTCGGGTTCTACCTCTGCCTCTGTCAGAGTAGCCTTATAGCTGCCAGCATACTCAGCCAGCTTCTTTCTAGGCATCATCTTCAGAGTGGGCTCCGGCGTACTGACGCCAAGATAGTGCTCAAGGGCCAGGTTAGTTACCTCCGGGTTAAGTTGCCCGCCTTTCTCCGAGTTCGTCACCAGGATGATCGAGAAATCGTGTTCTTGGTCGAGGGTCAGAAGAGATATCTGCCCGACCGTGCCTCCCCCATGTCCTAGCGTCCGTGCCGCTCGGCGATCGTCGACCCAGAAGGTCAGGGCGACGCTGTGGCTCGGCGTATACTGAACCTGAGGCGTGTGCAGCTTCTCAAGGGACTCGGGTTCAAGCAACCGGTTCCCATGAAACGTTCCGTCGCCCAATTGGAACCTCGCATAGTTCAGCATGTCCCTAACATTGGTGACGATGCCCCCCGCAGGTCCCGAGGCGCGTCCAATCGACCAGGGCCTGGCCACGGCCGAGGCATCGTCCTTCACCAAGTGGCCGACGACGAAGCGGTGGGTCATCAGATCCCAGGGGAGGAGATAGGTATGGTTCATCTCCAGAGGGTCGAAGAGCATCTTCTTCACGATCTCCGTGAAGACCTTTCCCAGCACCTTTTCGAACACCCGTCCGGCAATGTTGAACCCAGCATTATTATAGGAGAGAACCGTGCCGACGGGAGTCAACTGAGGCGTGTCCACCATGCTCGCCACATATCGTGCCACCGCATCCTCGCCGTGCCCAAGATCCAGGGGGAACCAGTCCCCCACCCAGCCCGCCGTGTGCGTGAGAATGTGGCGCATCGTGACCTTCTCAGAGGCCTCCTCGTCGAGAACCCTGAAATCCGGCAGATAGGTTCGGATGGGCGCATCGAGCTCAAGTTTACCCATCTCCACCAGCCTCATCACCAACGTCCCGACGAACGTCTTGGTTATCGACCCGATCTGGAACAGCGTCGTCTCATCGACCGGCACGGGATGATCCACGTTCGTGACTCCGAAGCCCTTTGTGAACGTCTCATCCCCATGCCGTACGCCGACGGCGACCCCGGGAACATGTAATTTCTTCATCAACCTCTTGATTTTATCAACGAGTTTTTTGTTATCCATGACGATTCAACTAGAAAATAGATACAACAACATTTTATTATAAGGAGATTGCCCCACGAAAGCGGCCTTTTCTCTCATTATAGCCTACTAAAGTTCGTACGCGAAACTATAGACATTGGAGACTAAGAGAAGCGATATAGAAAAAGTATTTCTCAGATAGCTATTGAGAGAAGAATATCCCAACAAAAAGAACGAATGAAATCAATAAATCTGTTTTAGCCCATAATCTTTATCATGAATTAAGTATTTCACCTAATTTTTTAAGTATTTCACCTATTTTTTCTAGATTGACCAAGAACAGCCCATGGCCTCCCCCCTCGAATATTTCTAGGTGTGCCCCCGGGATAGCTTTTGCATTCTTGTATGCATTGCTGACTGGAACAATCTTGTCCGCAGTGCCATGCCAAATATAGACCAGTCCAGAGGGAATTTGGGATAAATCCACTTCCCACCCTTTCCTCATGAGCCTCGTTTCTTGAATCATTGCTCGAATACTATCCGAGACCTGACGATAGGATTCCACACTCGATCGAAGGAACGCGTCTCGATACTCAGAATCAAGATAGAACTTCGCCTCCTCCTTCGATACATTTTCGAGCATCTTCCTCCCTTGCTTAGACGCCATGAATACGTCTGGATCTTTAGCCATTTTGAAGATCATATCCCTCTGATACTTTTGTAACCATGTTCCAACAATCGGCATCGTTCCCATCCCTTTCCAGTACAATTTAGTCATACGAGGCATCCCGGAGGTATCTATAGGTAAAGACCATCCGCTGATAGCTACCGCTCGGGTAACCCGCTCCGCAAGCAATGCGGCACAAGTGATCACGTAATGACCACCTCCCGAAACCCCCAGCAGTGCAAACTTATCGATCCCTAAGTAATCTGCCAAATAACTGATATCTACAGCAAAATCGCTCACCCTCCGATTGGGAGTAAAAGTCGACAATCCGAATCCGGGGCGATCCACACCAATCATTTGAAGATGCGTGGAACTGATTTTCTTTAGAAGGAAGAGCACGTCTAACCTACTGGTTGGAAGGCCATGAAAATAGAAAACTGGTTTTCCTTCACCAGCAATTACATAGCCAAAGTTTCGACCATCAGGCAACGTAAGAGTCTGCCCATCTTCCTTTGAATCTTTACTCACAACACATCGTTCAAACCCTGTGCCGTCAAAGTTCTTATTAGTTGTGGAAGAAACTTACATGCACAGTAAGAGGTACAAGACTCGCCTAATTTACAATTTAAGAACACACATGCGTGCAATTTGTAATATATTCAATCGTAACCAAAAAAGAGCGGCCAGGTAGCGCACGAAATCGATGAAAAAATGGTATCCAATCGCATGTTCCAAATCGCGCTTGATAAATAACAAGGCCATCGGAACACCATAGATCAAACCAATTAGAAGCATTATCACCCCTTCGGCGCTAAAAATCTCAGAATTAGACAAATGAGCCAGACCATGAGTGATTGCTCCAAAAGAATAGCGGCTGCCACCGCGCGGTTCGGACGGTCGTTTGTATAGGGACGAATCAACACATAAACAGAAAGTTGTGAGATTCAGCCCAGCCACCGTTTACTCAGCGATACTGGGCACCAGCGCATATAGCAGCTCCCACCACCTATCAACCCAAACATTACGAACGTATGGACCACCAAGTATATTCAATAACGCCGCTGGCAGAGCTAAAATGCAGGCCAATAGAAAGCTGCGAAGGCTATGGGAATACCGACCCTCTAACAAACGGATTCTTGATAGCTTGGAGTAATCAAGCAGCAATGTACCGCCAATAAACATTAAAGGAATGGTAACGATATGCAACACTGCTAAAGAAAAATCGCCTTCTCCTATGCATATTGTAACAAAATAACATAGAACTCAGACACGAAAGCCGGCGTAATTTTTCCAACTCAGACAACCCAAGCAGAACAATATAAGACAGCCAAAAAAACCAAGAGAAAACCCAGCTGAATCTAAAAAAAGAACATTAAAACCAATAGCAAAAGCCGGAGAATATAGAGGGAGGTCAAACCCCACATACACTCGCTGCCATGAGTCTTTCAAACGTGCGGCCGCATCTCAATCAGAAGACGCTATGTTGCACATGCAGCACGCATGAAATATAAACAGGATCAGGGTTGTTTACTTCTGTGATCTTATGAGGCACAAATTCAAGCCCTCAATATATTACTACACCTTTGGACCCAACGAACCCTCATACCGCATAAAACCCGGAGACATAATAACGGCCCCCACGGTGGACGCGGGGGGCAGCGACCAAGATGGAAACCCAATACCCGAAGAAATGAAGCATAAAGTACCGGGCACGGAGTTTCGCCAATCGAACCCGTTGACGGGCCCCTTCTACGTTGACGGCTCCGAGCCGGGGGACGCACTAGCCATAACGATCCAGCGTATAGCCCTCAACAGGTCCACAGCCTATTCGAGGGTAGGCCCCCACTTCGGCTGCCTGACAGAGGAGGTGCCCGGCAGATGGTTCCTCCTTAACAGCCCCCTCGAGGCGATTCGCTACGACTGGAGGCTCGACTTGGAAAAAAACACAGGCACCCTCGATTTTCACGGAAGCAGACTTACCAGAGCCGAAATACCCCTCCACCCGTTCCTGGGCTCCATAGGAGTCGCCCCGAGGTTCGGTAGGGTCGAGATGTCGCTGACTCCAGGGGAGTACGGCGGGAACATGGACTGTGTCGAGACGAAGGTGGGCTCCACACTTTACTTTCCGGTCTTCGTCAGGGGAGGGTACCTCGCCTTCGGCGATGTCCACGCGGCCCAGGGCGACGGGGAGATCTGTGGCGTGGCCTTGGAAACCACGGCCGAGGTGACCATGAAGGTGGATGTCGTCAAAGGCAAATCCATCGAATGGCCCAGGATAGAGGACGACGACTGGATCATGACCGCCTGCAGCTCCCGGCCCCTGATGGAGGCGTTCAAAATCGCCCACTACGAGATGGTGAAATGGCTCGAATCCGATCACGGATTCGAGAGATGGGATGCCCTTCAGCTGCTCTCACAGGTTGGGAGATGCCGAGTGGGCAACGTCGTAGACCCTTGCTACACGGTCGTTGCAAAATTCCCGAAAAAGTATCTACCAAATTGATGAAATCGCTCTCGCCATACCGCACAGACATGATCTCGACCGTAAAATCGATTCGTTATGAACACGCACTTAATCGTTTACCAAATAATGTTTTTATTCCGTCTTTCCGCAACAGTTGTGAATGAACACCAAAAACCTGATCATCCTCTGCATCTGGACAGGTTTGACGGCGCTCTCGATGGCCGCCCTGTGGCTGGGGGAGGGCACCTATTCGATGATCCTCATATTCGGGGCCGTCCTCATCACCCTCGCAGTCGGGTTTGGGATGGGCAGCGACGTATCCCCCAAGGAGCTCGATGAGATCCGAAATGAGATCTCAAAGCTCAGGGAGCAGGTCGAGGCTTTAAAAGCCGAGATGGACAAGATCAGGAAGCCGACCTAGGAACAACTAATGCTGGCTAATTTGATTTCTGGTTGGTTAAGGTTGACTCAGCTGGCTATCAGCTGCGGAACAAGACACACGGAGAACAGGCTGTGATTATACCTCTTCCTTAATTGTGAAGGATGACGGTGGACAGCGTTGGCAGGTCGCACTAGCTCGTTTAGTGTCGGAATAGTGTTTCACAAGTCATATTAAGCTACAATACTGACTGTGATTTGTGGGAGAGAGATGAAGACCATAGTTCTAGTCTTCATGATGACCTTGATTCTGGGCTGTACGTTGATGGCGGCGTTTAATGTTCAACCCGTTCGGGCTTCAGGGACTATCTACATCCGGGCAGATGGAAGCATCGACCCGCCGACAGCACCAATTCACACAGAGGATAATGTTACCTATGTTCTAACTGGCAACATAATCAGTGATGCTGACGGACTTGTCATCGAGAGAAACAACATAATAATTGACGGGAATGGGTTCACGCTTCAAGGCTCAGGAAGCGGAAACGCGTTCTACTGGCATGCCATAAATAATGTGACAGTGCGAAGCACGGACATCCGGGATTTCGCACGGGGCTTCTACCTCGCCTCGGCATCTCTTAGCACTGTTCTTGGAAATACAATAACAAACGGTGATATTGGAGTCCGAATCGAAGGAGGGTCTGACAACACATTCTCTGAAAACACGATAACAAACATCCAGACCTATGGCGTCAGCCTGTTTGGTGAGTCTAATAATAACACTTTTAATGGAAACACAATAACAAACATAAGGACTTATGGCGTCTTCTCCATGAATTCCAAGTTCAACACCTTCTCGGCAAACACAATAAGAGAAATAAGAGAAACGTGTGTTTACCTCACCGATGGATCTAGTAATAACTACTTCTCTGAAAACACGATAACAAACAGCGCAACTGGCGTCTTCCTCATCTATTCTTCTGATAATAACACCTTTTTTGGAAATACAATAGCAAACAGTACCTACTGTGGAGTCACACTGCGCTCGTCTAACAATATTGTCTCTGGAAACACAATGATAAACAACGCACTTGGCGTCTACCTCGATTCGATGGGCAATGAGATTTATCATAACAACTTCATCAATTATAATACCCCAGTTTCCTTAGCTTCCGAAACGACTTTCGCCAGATGGGATAATGGTTATCCTTCTGGCGGTAACTACTGGAGCGACTACACAGACGTGGACGGCAATTCAGGGCCTTACCAGAACATCACAGGCGTTCCTGATGGCATATGGGACCACCCGTACGTAATAATGGTAGACAATGTTGACCGCTACCCACTGACGCATGAATGGCATGAAGCTGAACAGCCGCTCATGACGATCTTGTCTCCTGAATACAAGACGTATGCGGTGAGCAGCGGCATTCCGCTGACCTTCATGGTTGACAGGCCTGCCGATTGGATTGGCTACAGCCTCAACGGACAAGCCAACGTGACCATCACTGGAAACGCAACATTGCCCACTCTGCCCGATGGACATCATTATGTAGCTGTCTACGCAAACGACACCTACGGAAACATGGGCACCTCGAACGTGGTGCGCTTCACCGTTGACATCACCACTCCTGTGGCTGATGCGGGCGCAGACCAAGAGGTGAACGAAGGCACTCTAGTAGCCTTCGACGGCTCAGCCTCGTCAGACAACATCGCAATAGCCGAATTCAAATGGGCATTCGTAGATGCGACGGACAAGATCTTGACAGGTCAGAAGCCGACCTACACCTTCAACACGCCGGGCACCTACACCGTCACCCTAAACGTTGCTGACACAGCTGAAAACTGGGACACGGACACTGTAACCATCACAGTCATGGACAAGACCGAGCCTGTGGCCAACGCTGGACAAGATCGGACAGCAGACGTTGGCACGGCTGTTTCTTTCGACGCTGGCGGCTCGACCGACAACGTGGGCGTAGTTAGCTATGAGTGGGACTTCGGAGACGGCTCAAAAGGCACGGGCAAAACAGCGACACACGCGTATACAGGTGCTGGAGAATACACCGTGACACTGACTGTCAAGGACGCTGCTGGCAACCAGGCCACAGACACGATGAAGATCACAGTGGCTGGAGGCACCCCGACGTGGGTCATCACAGCAGCCGGGGTCGCAGCAATTGTTGTAATCGCAGCAATAGCCGGCATATATTATCTGAGAAGAAGAAAGCCGCAGGCGAAGTGAGATACGGGCCTCAGCAGAAGTGGAGGCATATCCTGCGACCCCGAATCCAAAGAGTGACCCTTGAAATTGTCGCGTGCTATGTCGGTCTTCTCAGCCCTTTTTCAGCCCTAAAGCCAGCCCACCAACGAACCCAACCCCGAAGGGCACCTGGGCAAGCAGTGTGGTGAGGATCACCTGAAGGGCACCGGCCTCCCCGAGCATGTTCATGACCCAGCTGTTCAGGGCAGAGTAATTTATCGCAATAATGCCCCTGTAGGCCAGGTATTGGAGCCCTAGGAAACCCACTGCACATACGGCGGCCACGATCTTAGCAACCTTTTTCATCGCGTAGCCCACGCAGAATCCGCCTATCCCACCTATCCCCAACTCGCCTACTAGGGGTGATAACAGGTTAGTTGGAATCAACCGAGGCCGACCCCGAGCTATAAAAGTTCAATCCCATCATAGTGAAAATATTTGTTCTGAAGCTCTATCCCATCTCTAAATACAGTTACCCTAGTAAAGATCAAGAAATCAGTTCTTCTTTGTGCCCGTGCTGACAGACCCCGAAAATCATTAGCACGGGAAAATCAATATGACCTGCCACCGACGCGCGGGCAAAAAGGACGCAACAGCTCGGACCAAGGAGGGGCCAAAAAGAAGGCGACTCGAAGTAACTGAGGTGCAGCGGCGGCCCCCCAGGGAGCGCGAGATGGCCGAGCGACAGGGGCTCACGGCCCCCCTCAGGCCCGGATCCCCCGAGCGCCGAACGTCCAGACTTAGGTTGCTCCCTCCCGGGCCTGGCCAGGTTCGCCCGATAAACGCCACGATGTCCCCCTACGAGGACGCCGCTGGACGACCGCCGGCCCCGAGGGGCGGGCCCTCCACGGGGGGCTGCGAGTCTTACCGCCAGGCTTCCCCCGCCCACCCCGAGGTTGCTGACCCCTCCTATAGCCCGTTTGGAGGCAAGGGGCAGGGCTGGCTCCCGGCCCTACCCGCCGCTGCACGAGATAAACAGCAACCCGGTGATAAATGCGTTGTGCAACAGAAACACACAAACGGTTCCCGCCCGACCCTGAATGGGCTACAGGGGGATGAGACCAAATCTGGCGAGGCTGAGCACCAGATTCGAGGCCATCAGCCCCAGAAAGCCGAACATCGCAGCCTTCTCAATGGCCTTCCCCCATCCTTGCTTGGTCTCCATGTATGCCCTCAGCATATGCCCCCCGTCGAGAGGGTATATCGGGAGCATGTTCATTAGCGCAAGGTTGATGGAGAGGAAGTAGAGCCAGTGGAGGAAGACCCAAACGGCATCGGGTAGCCGAACATTGGAGATGAAAAAAGTGATGGTAACAACAACGCCTGCGAAGGAGCTCGCGAGGGCGAGCGCCACAGAGCCTCTGAAAAGCCGCCTCAACCCCTTACGAGCCCTGAGTCTGCGAGAGTCGAGGGCTGTAATGGGGAATGTCAGAGTGAGGCAGGTCAGGATGCAGGCTAGAGCTACCCAGGTCAACACGAGACATAATGACCGGAAAGCGGAGCTCGTGAAGCCAGGTATCTGCCCGCTCATAATGTAGAATAAAATGGCGATCACAAGCCCCGTGACCAGGTTCACAAAGGAGCCTATGGAGAATATGCGCATCCTAGACATCAGCTCGGCTCCCTTTATCGAATCCTCGTCAGGCTCCACCGCTCCACCTATGGTAAGGATGGCAACGAGCACTGCCGCCGACTTCACCTTTACTCCCTCGACGACGCACTGGACGCCGTGCCCGAGCTCGTGAAGCAGGATGACGACTCCAGCCGCCGCCAGGAACCAGGGCAGGCTCTGGAAGCTGATGGTCACCCCCGGGATCAGCGGCATCACAGGAGAGGCCTCCTTCGGCACGAAGATGAATCTGTAAAGGTTCTGGAAGAGGATGTAGGACATGAAGGCGACCTGGCCGAAGAACGACGCGACGCCGATGTTCCCGAAAACCCTCCAGATCCCAGGTCTCCAGCTTCCCACCCGCGAGAGAAAGGCGTTCATCCTCGTAGATTTGTAAAGGGCGTAGAGCGGACGTACCTCGACCCCGAACCTGTGAAGCTTGAGGGCCGATGCGAGCAGGTAGAAGATCAGCCAAACCGATAACACGATGGAAAGGGTGAAGAAGATGTTCTGCTCCGAGCTCCAGACCCCCGTTTCAGGCTTAACTAATAAGCCCCGGGGTTGTTTAAATATCGTTTGAGGCGTGGGCGATGGCCGAAAGGGTGGAGGTGGAGTACGACGAGGCGAGGTGGCTGACACTCAGACGGATTAGGTCGGAGGCAATGAACCTTATGCGCCCATTGGCTGATAACCACGTAGACTCCCTCGCCTACGGCAGCGTGGCCAGGGGCGACGTAGACGAGAGGAGCGACGTGGACGTCTTCGTACCTAGGCCGCCAGCGCCGGCCATCCTCGAGGCCCTGATCGAGCGCGCCGGCATCCCCGTCGCCTACAGGGAGATCGTTCAGGCAACCCCGACCTATGCCCCAAAGGGGTATATCTACGTCGAGGAGAGGAGGGGCTACTCCTTCCCCCTCGTCGACCTAAGGACCGTTGAACTCGAGTTCTACGGCTTCGCCGGCTCGGTCAATATCGATCAAATGAAGGCGGAGGCCAGGGTCCCTGGAGTGGACAAGCGACTGATGCTCATCGAGCCAACTGAGAGAGGACACGTTGAATCAACGATCGCCGGGAGGGAGGGGGAGGTCGCGAAGACCCTCGGGATAGGGGTGGCCACAGTCCTCGACAGGGTGAGGACGCTGCGCCGCAGGGAGAGGTTCGGGAGGACGGGCGTATATTTGAAGCGCCCCCTGGCCCAGTGGGAGGGGTTCTGGGATGTATACAGGGAGCTAGCTATGCATAGGCCCCCACTTAGGCGGAGACTCAGGATGTAAACCATGAACCGAACTTTTCGTTGCGGCAAAAATAATGCAATGCGAAACTGCCAAAAAAAGATGAAAAAAAAGAGTTGCTCTGAAGCTAGGGCAGGTCCTTGAAGGCCTGGATTGTGAGGCCCTGAGGGGCCTTGACGCCCTCGGCTATGCGCTCTCCTACCAGCGTCCTTATGCCCTGTGCGATGGCTGCCTCGACGAGGCGGCCAGTGACGATGCCGTCGAAGACGACGACCTCGGCCTCCTTCTGCTCCTTCAGCTTCTCCACGAGCTCGCTCACCGGGACGCGCCCCAGCCGCTGGCCGTCCTTGCTGAGGAGAACGGCCTCAAGGGTGCCCGTAAGCTCCTTGGATAGGTCCGCAAGCTGGGTCAAGCCCTCGATCTCCTCGAGGGGAACCCTCTTCGAGAGGGCGGCCTCGATCTCGGCCGGCTCCAGCTCCTCGACCTCCTTCCCCCTCGGGGCCCTTGCCACGTACTTCGGCCTCGCGACCTGCATCAGCTCCTTGAGTATGAGGTCGCCGCCCCTGTCGCCGTCTAGGAAGGCCGTGATCTCCTTCTTCTTTGCGAGGTTGATGATCGTGTTCGGGACCTTGACGCCTTCGAGGGCGATGACTCCCGTGTACCCGCTTTTCAGCAGGTTGACGACGTCGGCCCGGCCCTCAACCACGATGACCTCATTCGTCTGGGAGATGTCGGGCGTCGCCGTCAGCCTCTCCCGGCCGTAGGCGACGGGTTTGACCTTCTGGTCCTCCTTCGAGACCTCTGTGAGGAGCTTCTCGATGTCGTGGGTCTCAGTGACGACCCAGTCCCTCATCAGCTCCTTCGCCCTCTCCATGATCTTCTCACGCTTGTCGATGCGGATATCCGAGATCTTGTCGATGGTCACCTTCGCCTCGCACGGGCCCACTCTGTCGACTGTCTCCATGGCGGCGGCGATGATCGCCGTCTCTGCCCTGTCGAGGCTCGAGGGTGCAACGATCCTCCCCTCGGTCCTGTCCTTCTCCGACTTCAGCTCTATGTCTATGCGGCCAATCTTCCCTGACTTCTGCAGCTCCCTGAGCTCGAACTCCTTCGGGAAGAGGCCCTCGGTCTGGCCGAAGATGGCCCCTATCACGTCATGCTTCTCGACGACGCCGTCTACGACGAACCTTGCCTCGATGACATATTTTGCGCTCTGCTTCTCCTTTGAACCCATGTACTCTCACGTCTGTTCATCAGTTTCACCCTTTACGCAGGCGACCCTCCTCCTGTGGAGTTCACCTGGGTTTGACACAATCAGACCCTTAGTGAATGTGATGGGAATGAAGCCCCTCCGAGGAGGCGGTCATTCGCCCTGCGATGAGAGTGATCGGGTGTTTCCTACACCCAGCATTTAAACCTCTGACAACAATAAAAACCTTCCCGAAATCACGACGACCTCCATAACCGTGACGCCTACTTTCTTGTAGGGCGATGGCAGCAAGGCGAAATAAAATTGAACCTGATAACCCAGCTAATTCCCGGATTGTGAGGATGCTGAGTAATATATCTGCTGGCTTGATAAAAACCCGTTTCGCGCCCAAGTCAGACTTTTATTTGCAAGGTTTATTTCATTAGTTGGGTGTCTATTCAAATGGTTATCAAGGTAGGTATCAACGGCTTTGGGAGGATAGGCCGTAACTTTTACAGGGCCGCGCTCGAGACCGGGGTGAAGCTGGAGGTCGTTGCTGTCAACGATCTCACGGACGCGGCGACCAACGCCCACCTGCTCAAGTACGACAGCGTTCACGGTAGGCTGAAGAACGAGGTCTCCATCGAGAAGGGGAGCATCTTCGTCGACGGGAAAGAGCTCAAGGTGTTCTCTGAGCCTGAGCCCACGAATATCCCATGGGGTAAGGTCGGTGTCCACACCGTCGTCGAGTCGACGGGGCGGTTCGCGGAGAGGAGCCTGTTGGCGAAGCACTTGGATGCAGGTGCTGAAAAGGTACTCGTCTCAGCGCCAGCAAAAGATGTCGACGCGACGCTCGTGCCTGGTGTCAACGACGGCATCTATGATCATAAGAAGCATAAAATCGTCTCCCTCGCCTCCTGCACGACAAACTGCTTGGCCCCGATGGCGAAGGTGCTAAACGATGGCTTCGGCATCGAGAACGGGCTGATGACAACGGTTCACGCTTACACCAACGACCAGCAGATCCTCGACAGACAACACAGGGATCTCCGTAGGGCCAGGGCGGCAGCAACCAACATCATCCTGACCACTACGGGCGCTGCGTCGGCCATCGGTCAGGTCCTTCCTGAACTGGCTGGAAAACTCAATGGTCTCGCGATGAGGGTCCCGGTCTCAAATGTCTCCGTCACCGACCTAGTGGCGACAATGAAGAAACCCACTAACGCGAAAGAAGTAAACGCCTGTTACAGGAAGGCCTCAGAGGGCTCCCTCAAGGGCATCTTGGCCTACACCGAGGAGCCCCTCGTCTCATCCGACTATATCCACAACCCCTGCTCGGCCACTATCGACGGCCTCTCGACGATGACCTCAAAGAACTTGGTAAAGGTCATCGGATGGTACGACAACGAGTGGGGATACAGCTGCAGGATGGCCGAGATGGTAGAGAAGATGGGTAGGCTCGAGGGCCTCTAACCCCTACCTTTTACCTTGTCACCCTGAGCCGGCGCATCCTCTCCAGGTTCTCAGGCTTTTTCTTGAAGTATTCCCGCACAGGCTCCAATATCCTGACGAGGGCCTCAGCCACACCCTTCTTGAGATCTAACGGGTGAAGGCCTTCCTCCTCGTAGAGCTTGGCGAGCTCCTCGAAGCTCCCCACCGAAAGATCTCCGCCGTACTTGGATGGGCGTTCGATCTCGAGGCTTCCAAGGCGGGGGAAAACAACCAAACGGGCGTGATCAAGAACCGGGTTGCCCTCGATCTGCTTCGGCGGGCAGAATGCCTGGCGGTACTTCTCCCTGATGACGTCGGGCTGGTCGTTGACCCAGACGGCCCCGCCTTCGATGCTCTTGGACATCTTGGTCTTTATGCTGCGGTCTATGTCCTCGTCCTCGTCGAAGGTGCCCTCCACGGAGATGTCCTGGAGCCCCGGGAGGAGCGGCGAGTGGAGGCAGACTGGAGCCTTGAAGCCGAGCTTCGGAGCCAGTTCCCTGGCGAGCATGTGCACCTTCCTCTGATCCATGCCTGAGCAGGCGGCGTCGAGGTCCATGTGGAAGATATCGCTCGCCTGCATCGCCGGGTACAGCGTCCACGCGGCCTCCACTTCGCTGGTGTCGGCCGTCCTCCCCATTATGGGCATCGCTCTCAGGATCCTTCTCAGGGACGACGCCTTCATCACACGGACGATTTTCTCCCAGTATGTGACGTCATCGACGAAGTCTGATGCCCAGATGTACCTGACCTTTCCCTCGGGTAGGCCGAGGGCGGTGAAACAGTCCTTGAAGTACTCTCCGCCGGCTTGGATGTTCTCCATGACGCCGCCGAGCTTGTTGTTGATCCAGCTGTGCCAGTCGGCAAGGAAGATGACGAAGTCAAAGCCCGCCTCAACCCAGTCTAGCATCTTACCACCGACGATGAGACCAGTGCCGGCGTGCATCATGCCTGAGCACTCGAAGCCGACATACCCTTTCGGGTGGTCGTTGGTCTCCAGCATTAAGCGGAGTTCATCCGGGGTGATGATCTCCTGTAGGTTGCTGGTGCAGAGTTCATATCGCTTTTCCAAGTCCATCGGCATCACCTGAAACAGGGTATTCGATCTGAGACAAACCTATTAAGGTTTGAGGGCAGGAGATTATGCCCCGTGCCAATACTGAATATTTGGGTTCCGACGAGTTCTTTACCTATTTCAAAATGCTTATTTCCCTGATCTCTGACAGCGTTGTCCGTGGCTGAAAGAATGAAGTTCGGTCTGAGCGTGATCAACGCATGGCCTGCAGATGTTATCTTGGAGCTAGCCTCTACCGCTGATGCGGCGGGCTGGGACGGTTTCTTTCTTTGGGACCACATCGCATTTGACTGGTTCGACGCCGAGCTTCTTGACCCTTGGGTGCTGCTTGGAGCGGTAGCCTCCTCCACAGAGCGCATTAAAATCGGTCCTATGGTCACCCCACTACCAAGGCGGAGGCCGCAGGTCGTGTCCAAACAGGCTGTCACCCTGGATCACCTCTCCAATGGCCGAACCGTGCTTGGAGTGGGGCTGGGGGGCGGCAAAAGAGAGTTTTCAGACCTTAACGAGGCCATAGACTTCAAGGTGAGAGCCGAGATGCTCGATGAGGCACTCGAAGTTGTGACCGGCTTCTGGAAGGGGGAGCCATTAACGCTCCATGGAAAATACTACGGTGTTGATGGAGTAACTCTCTTACCCAAGCCTGTTCAGCAGCCTAGGATCCCCATCTGGGTGGGCGGGAATAGTAGGGGAGCCCGGAGGAGGGCGAGCAGATACGATGGCTGGATCATGGCGGGCCCAGCCCCGTCAGCGGGGGTCGAAGGCCTCGCCCTCAATCGGGTAGAAGAATCCCTGGGATTAATCAAAAGGATAAAAACCGATATGGCCACCTTTGATGTGGTGTACATTCACGATTTCCCCGACGATGAGAGAAGGCTCAGGAACTTAGTTGAAGGGGCCAGAGCCGTTGGCGTCACCTGGCTGTTGGAAGGTATTTATGGGCTGCGGTACACTCGGGAAGAGGCGTTGAAAAGAGTCGAGAAAGGGCCTATGCGGATCTGAATCGAAGCCTTTGTCCGCTGAACTTAAGATGAGGGCAGGCGTCCCTGTCCCTCGCAACAAACCCACGGCTTCACGGACAGGGCTGCGCCCCCCTCTGCCGAGCTCTCTCAGGTGCGAGGTTTCCGACGCCCGCCCTGCCCGCCTGTCCCATGACTGGGTAACCCCGAATCACAGGCAGCCCTCCGCGAGGTCCGTCTGCATGGTGCGTCGTCTCGGCGGGCATGATCCACTCTACCCCTAGCCGTTTTAACCTTACGGGTCTTTTTCCGATGCCACTGCACGCCGTGACAACGTATATGCCCATAAACACCCCTAAATTAATTATGACCGAGCGCCGATGACCGACCAATCACACAGATAGATTTGGAGGGCTTACCCAGATGGCTGCTTGAGTTGTTTATCGAACCACCTGAGCATGTGTCGGAGCCTCTCCTCCCTGTGCTTAGGTTTGCCGCTGCGGCTGAGCTCATGGGTCTCATTGGGGAACCTCACAAGCTCTGTCTTCACGCCCCGGAGCTTGAGGGCGGTGAACCACTGCTCGGCCTGCTCCATGGGGCATCTGAGGTCGTTCTCGCTGTGGACGATGAGGATTGGTGTCTTCACGTTGCCCGCGTACATGAGTGGGCTGTGCCTGAGTTGCTCCACGATGTCCTCCCCCCAGAAGGTCTTGCGCCCGGAGATGCTCTCAGGCTGCATGTGCCCTATGTCGCTGCACCCGAACTTGCTCACCCAGTTGCACACGCTCCGGAACGTGACCGCCGCCCTGAACCGGTCATTGTGGGAAACGATCCAGTTGGTCATGTACCCGCCGTAGCTCCCGCCGGTGACTCCCAGCCTTGCCTCGTCGATGAACTGGTACTGCCTCAACGCCTCGTCGACGAAGGCCATGAGGTCGTCGTAGTCGCCCTCCCCGTAGTGTCCTATGACTGCCTCGGCGTAGTCCTCCCCGTAGCCTGCGCTCCCCCGGGGGTTCGTGTAAATGACGGCGTACCCCTCGGCATTCAAGACCTGAAACTCTTGGAAGATGCCATCTCCATAGACTGACCTCGGACCTCCATGGATTTCGAGCACTGTCGGGTACCTCTCGCCCTCCTTGAAGCTGGTCGGCCTCATGACCCAGCCGTCGATGTCCTCCCCCAAGCCGTTCTTGAATGTGAAGCGCTCAGGTGTGCTCAGGTCTAGAACTCTGAGGAGCCTGTCGTTGAAGCTGGTGAGTCGACTTTCCCCCTCTTTGTCCTTCACCCAGAGCTCAGCTGGATGGGTGGCATCGAGGGCGTTGAAGGCGATGACCGAGCCGTCGGCGGACACGCTGAAGCTGTCGATAACCCTTCTGCCGATCACAATCTCGATGGGACCTCCGCCCGCGGCCACCTTGTAAACGTTGGAGTGGGGTATGCTCGCCGTCAGGAAGTAAATGTTGCCACAGTCCGGGCTCCAGATGGCGCCTGGGTCTGGTGTCGCCACCCTGAGGTCAGCGCCAACTCCCATTCCGAGGCTCCTATCGAACGCACTCGTCAGGTTCCGCATCTCACCGCTGTCGGTAGGCATAACCCATAGGTTCTGGTTCGCCGCAAACCTTTCAGGTCGATCGTTGCCAACGAAGGCGAGCTTCTCGCCATCCGGTGAGAATGAGATGTTTGAAATCGCATGTTTTCCCTCTGTTAATTTCCTAGGTTCGCCGCCACTCGAGGGCGCTATGAAAATATCGGTCACGCGGCTGGTGTCGGCGCCCTCGTCCATGTTGGTTACGAAGGCGATCTGCTTCCCGTCGGGAGACCATGAGGCTGCCTCGACGTCAAACTCCCCATCTGTGAGCTGCCTCGGTTTAGCGCCGATCCGGGCGGAGAATAGGTGGGTTCTACGCCCCTCGAAGGTTCCTACCCCGTTCATCTTGTACTTTACCCTCTTGATCACCTTCACGTCCGACTCCGGCTTCTCCTCCGTCCAGACCTTGGAATGGAAGAGCATCCGCTTGGAGTCCGGCGCCCACTTCGGGTTTGATATGTTTTCCTCAGCCTCAACTGCCAGCCTTGCCTCCCCGCCAGAGCGCGGGATTACCCATATCTGGGTCTTCTTCTCCTCTGGATCCCGCCCGCTTGAGAGGAAGAGCAACTGCCTCCCAGCCGGAGACCATCGGGGGTAGGTGTCATTCCCCAAGCCGAAGGTGAACTGCTCGACCTCGCCAGAGGCTCTGTTCGCCATCCAGATGTGACGTTCGTAGGCGTCCTTCTCGTAATCTATAGTGGAGAGTACGAAGGCGATCTCGCTGCCGTCGGGCGATATCTGAGGATCTGAAACGAACTTGAACTTCCTCAGATCCTCTACCCTGATCTTACGCTTGGACATCTCGGCACATCTGAGTATAGGAGAAAATAGTTAAGATTTAGCAGTTTTGGGTTGCTTCAGGCGCCTGTCGAACCGCCCGGGAATGTGCCTCGGCCCCTCGTCCTCTACCTAAGCTTACCGCTTCTGCTAAGCCCGTAGTTCTCGTCGGGAAACCTGCCAATCAATATCCACGCCCAGCTCCTTGTGCTCGAAGACTGGGTGTATACGATATATACCATCATAACTTTTTCTTTAACTGTTTATATTGGCTTATAGAGCGAAGATATTTTATATTGAAGCTG
>CAZPMB010000039.1:0-6193 GCA_964587735.1 uncultured Candidatus Bathyarchaeia archaeon
AACAGCGGAACCGAGGCCAACGAGGTCGCAATAAAGCTGGCTCAGCTCTACAGGGGAGCTTCGAAGATCGTAAGCTACTGGGACGCCTACCACGGCTCAACGTACGCGATGGTGAGCGTTGGCGGAAGCGCAAGGAACCGCCAGTACCCCGGCCTGAGCATATTCGAGGAGTTCAAGCACGTCCCGTCCCCCTACTGCTACAGGTGCCCCTTCAAGAAGACCTACCCCGAGTGCGACCTGCTGTGCGCAGAGTTCGTCCGCTACACGATCGATAAGGAGGGGCCGAAGACCGTGGCCGCCTTCATGGCCGAGCCCATCTGCAGCTGGGCAGGGCAGGTCGTGCCCCCCGACGGGTACTGGCAGAGGATTAGGAAGATCTGCGACGAGACAGGCGTCATCATGATCTTCGACGAGGTCATGACCGGCTTCGCGAGGACCGGGAAGATGTTCGCATGCGAGCACTGGAACGTCGTCCCCGACATCGAGGCCTACGCCAAGGGGATAACCTCAGGCTACGTACCTCTTGGCGCTACCATCGCAAACAAGAAGATCGGCGACCACTTCGACGAGAAGGGCTTCCCCCACAGCTACACGTACAGCGGCCACGCCCTCGCATGCGCTACGGCCCTAGCCGTAATCGACTACTACTACAAGGAGAAGCTTGCAGAGAGGGCGGCGAAGACCGGGGCGTACATGATGGATGAGCTCAGGGGGATGCAGGACAGGCTCCCCATAATCGGCGATGTCAGGGGCCTCGGCCTCTTCATGGGGGTCGAGCTCGTCGCTAACCCTGAGACAAGAGAGGATATCATACCAAAGAGCCTCACGCCAGAACAGAGACTGAGCCCTGAGCACAACCCGATGGTCTACCTTGCAGACAGGGCGAAGGAGAAAGGCCTCATACTGGGCACGAGCCCGGGAACCGGGATCCTGAGGATGATGCCCTACCTGATCATAACGAAGGAGCAGGTCGACGAGGGTCTGAAACTGCTGGAGGAGACCATAGAGGAGACGGGCAAGAAGTTCGACCTCCCCAAGAAGGGCTAAGCCCCCCCCTCTTATCAGAACCGTTTATAAGGCCCCATCCAGATTTTTTCCGACCAAGGCCGTTCGAGGGCCTGAATGTAAGCGTGAACGACTGATCAAACATGAAGTTCGAAGAGCTACCGATAAGCAGCGAGGTCAAGAGGGGGCTTGCTGAATGCGGCTTCATAGACATGTTCCCCATCCAGGAGCAGGCAATACCTCTAATGCTTAAGGGGAAGAACGTTATAGGCCAGGCGAAGACGGGGACCGGCAAGACCGCAGCCTTCGGCGTGCCGATGATCGAGATGCTGGACTGGGGCGAGAAAAGGGTGCAGGGGCTCGTCTTGGCCCCCACAAGGGAGCTCGCCGTGCAGATCGCGGACGACCTGAGCAGCTACGGAAAGCACACCCCCCTCAGGGTCCTGACGGTTTACGGTGGCGTCTCCATCGACGGGCAGATCAACGGATTGCGAAGGGGCGTCCACGTGGTGGTGGGGACGCCGGGTCGCATCATGGACCACATGAAGAGGAGCACCCTTAGGCTGGACGGCGTCAAGTTCGTGGTGCTCGACGAGGCCGACAGGATGCTCGATATGGGGTTCATCGACGACATAGAGTGGATCCTCGGGCGGACGCCCAGGAAGAAGCAGATAAGCCTCTGGTCGGCCACCATAGACGAGAGGACCCGAAGGATCTCCAAGAGCTACATCCCTGATCCAGAAATGCTGATCGTGAGCAGGGACGAGATCGCCGTCGAGACCATCGAACAGAGGTACATCATCGTCGCCGAGTGGGAGAAGTTCGACATCCTAAGGAAGCTCATTGATTACATGGGGGTCAAGAGGGCCCTAATCTTCTGCGGGAGGAGGACGACCGTGGACAGCCTTGCGTCCGATCTGAAGGGTGCGGGCTACGACGCCGAAGCCATCCACGGACAGTTGAGCCAGGCGAGGAGGGAGAACGTCCTCGGGAATTTCAGGGACGCCCAGGTTAGCCTCATGGTGGCGACGGAGTTGGCGGCCAGGGGGCTGGATATACTGGACATCCCGTTCATAATAAACTACGACATCCCAGACGATCCCTTCATGTACTTCCACAGGATTGGAAGGACGGCCCGGGCAGGGAAGTCAGGCACCGCCATAACCCTCGTCACTCCCATGGAGATCGAGGAGCTGGAGCGCATTAGGGCCCTAACAGGCATAGTGATAAAGAAGATGACCCTACCGCCTGACTTCCTGCTTTGAAAGCATTTGGCTTTTAAATAATGAAGAATAACGGGTAGGGTTGTCTCAGACTATCAGCCTTTCTAGTCCCTTCTCGGGCAGGTAGTTGACGGCCCAGCTTATCCCCAGCTCGTGGAGGGTGCCGCGGAGGGGGACCCCATCCCTGTCCCACCCCATCATCTCGTAGTATGTGCTTATGGCGCTCTTCAACTCAGACGGGTCAACCGATGTTTTCGAGAGGGCACCAGATGTCTGGGGCCGGAAGAACCTTGGGTGGAGCCAGTCGTCCGAGGCCGTGAAGCCCTCCCTAAGGTTGAAGACGCGGGCCAGGTTGAGGGCCCTCTGGGCGACCTTTGCGAGCTCGAATATGGTGACATCCCAGCCTGTCACCGCCTGGACTAGGTCCGCGTACTCGGTGAAAGTCCATGGGGGGAACTGGCAGATGGAGAGGCAGTTGGCGAGGATTCTCATCTCCATCTGGTACTTGTACATCCTGACCTTCTCCGGGCCGAAGCTCTCGACCGGGACTTCCTCTAGGATGCCGAGGGGCCTCAGCTTCTCGACGCTCCTTCCGGCCATGATCGTGTCGTGTATGTTGTGGCAGTGGTCGGCCCCCGTCGGGGACACCGAGTAACCGAGCCCCAGGGCCTTCTTCAACCTGGGCTCGTGCATCGGCACCTCCTGGCCCTTCACCTGGATCGCGTATGCCTCCGCACCCCCTCCGAGCCTATCGGCCGCCCTCTTCGTCCCCTCGGCGAGGAGGTCCCCGATGCCCTCCCTCCTCCCCATTTTCTCGACGACCTCCACCATCGCCTCGGCGTTGCCAAAGCGGAGGTCCAATCCACCAGTCATTTCGAAGGTTATGATGCCGTTCTCGTAGCACTCCATGGCGAACGCAATCGTGCAGCCCGTCCCGATGGTATCCAGGCCGTACCGCTGGCAGAGCTCGTTCCCCTTGCAGATGGCGGCTAGGTCTGAGACGCCGCAGTCCGAGCCGAGAGCAGCAAGGGTCTCGTACTCTGGTCCCCCGTAGCGCGCCTCGACCCTGTAGGGCTCATCGAGCTCCACGACCTTCTTGCACCTGACTGCGCAAGCGTAGCAGGTCTCCATTCCAACTCTGTAGCGATTCTTTATAGCGATCGCGTCTATCTCAGCGGCGGGCTCGAAGCCGCCGTCCCTGAAGTTCCTCGTCGGCAGGTTCCCGGTCGCCGCGCCGGCGTCCATCGCCGCCCCGGTTCCGTACTCGCTGAATCCCTTGGCCTCTGTCTCTATTCGAGAGACCAAGAGCTTCGCGAGGCCCCTGACCCTCTCGGGGTCTGCCATCTCTGGCGGGCTGTGGCCGCGGACGGCAACCCCCTTGAGCCTCTTCGATCCCATAATCGCTCCCAGGCCGCACCTGCCAGCCACGTGGTTGAGGTCGTTGATGACGCAAGCAAGCCTAGAGAGTCTCTCCCCCGCCGGGCCTATGAGGGCCGTCTTGGCGCGGGCCTCGCCGACCTCCTCCCTCATCCTTTCCTCGCACTCCGCAACCTCGAGGCCCCAGAGCTTCGATGCGTCCCGGAGCTCGGCCTCGCCGTCGCTCACCCAAAGCCAGAGGGGTTCATCGGAGGCCCCCTTGAATATTAAAGCGTCGAAACCGGCGTGCTTCAGCTCAGCGCCCCAGTATCCGCCTGCATCGGCCTCGCCGAAACCTCCCGTCAGGGGCGACTTCCCTCCGACGGCGTTGCGCCCGCTCCCAGAGAAGGAGGCGCCGGTGACGACGCCAGGCGCCATCACTAGGAGATTTTCTGGGTCGAATGGGTCGCTCTCAGCCGGGACCTCCCTAAGCAGGTGATATGCGATCGCCCCCATGCCGCCCAAGTAGGCCCTGTACCACCTCTCCTGAGGCTCTTCGACGGTTATCCTCAGATCGGTCAGGTCAACCCGAAGGATCCTACCGTTGTAACCTTTTGGCAATGCCGCTCCCCTTTCTCATCTACTGTCATATCGGGTTATAATAATGCATGTTTTCGGCATCGAGCCCATTTTTATATGCTGTGAAATCCTTATTGATCGGAATGTCTGAAGCTTACTTTGGCTCTCAGCCTTCGTCGGACGAGATCGCTGAGAGGGTCGAGGGCTACCCCTCCTGGCTCGAGGTGGAGCTCGACTGCGTAGGTTACAACCTGGAGCAGGTCAGGCGGCGGACTGGCGTCGAGGTCATTCCGTGCGTGAAGACGAACGCGTACGGGCACGGCCTTGTCCCGGTCGTTGCGTACCTGATGACGAGGAGCGTCAGGCGCTTCCTAGTCGCGAAGCTCTGGGAGGCTATGCAGCTCAGGGGCTCTGGGCTTAACTGCGGTGTCGTAAACATGGATCCCATATTCGCGGAGGGTCAGTTCGATGCAGTTATAGAGAATAGATTCATCCAAACCGTTTTCAGCAGGCCGGTTGCGGACGGGCTGAGCAAGGCCGCTCAGAGGCTGGGGATGAATGCTGAGGTCTTCGTGAAGGTGGACACGGGCCTGAACCGGGTAGGGGTGAGGCACGAGGAGGCGGCGGACCTCGTGGAGTACGTCCAGTCTCTTCCAGGGCTGAGGGTTGGGGGCCTCTTCTCGACCTTCGTTGAGAGCCCCGAGTTCGACAGGGTGCAGCTGAAGAGGATGTTGACGGTGGACGCCGAGCTTAAAAGGAGGGGGATCGAGGTCCCCCTGAGGAGCATGGCGAGCAGCCACGACATATTCCACTTCCCGGAGTCCTACCTGGACGCCGTGAGGCCTGGGCTGATGCTCTACGGAGTCTATCCGGAGCCGGCGGACAGGGATGCCGGGCTGGATCTGAGGCCGGCGATGGCCTTCAAGGCCCGGCTGGAGCACGTGAAGCATGTGGAGGAGGGTGAGTCGGTGACCTACAGCAGGAGGTTCGTTGCGTCGAGGAGGATGAGGGTCGGCACAGTCCACGCCGGCTACTCTGACGGCTATCCGAGAGAGCTGATGATGAAAGGGTTAATCCGCGTTGGGAACGCGATCAAGCCCGTCCTCGGAACGGTTTCGGTGAACCACCACGTCGTCGACCTGGACGGTACCAAAGCCGATGTGGGGGATGTCGTAGAGCTAGTCTCTAGGGAAGGGGAGAACACCATGGAACGCCTCTGCGCCATTGCCGGAATAGAGCCCTACAAGTTCTGCGTGGGGCTGAACCCCCTCACACCCCGGGTCTACCTGGACAGGGGGAGGCCCGTGGCCCTGAGCGAGCCTAAGCTCGTGGAGGCGTAGGCCCAGCGTCACAATTTAAATTTCGGAACAGCATTTGTGTTGGGGGAGCCGGGGTAGCATAGCTTGGCTAATGCGCTGGACTCATGATCCAGAGGACTGCGGCACCAGCGCCCAGGCCGGATAGAGAGCGTGGGTTCAAATCCCATCCCCGGCACTCCATAAAATTGGTTATCTGGGCACTATACCCACATTCATTTTGTAGTGTTAATTATTTGCGCTCAAAGTTTCTTCATGCAAAAACTTAATTATTCAAAAAATGTTTCCATGCTGACCAGATTTGCGCACCCCAAATAAGACGAAAGACGAGCGCGAGATCACTAAAATACTCCACGATTCCTTCGGATGGGCTCTAACCAAGGATCGGGCGCTCTTTGAAAGCATCTTTGCCAGAGATGATGACTTCTTCACATACTACCCAGACTCAAGGAGCACCGTCACGGGGTGGAGCCAGTTTGAAAAATTCCTTGACAACTGGATGGACCCAAGGAACAAGGCCACAGGATTTGACATAAGAAACCTGAGAATCGTCATCTCGAAGACGGGAGAAGTAGCCTGGTTCTCGGCCGCAGTAGACGATGAAGGAGAGTTCGATGGAAGACCCTGGGGCTCGAAGGACATACGATGGACGGGCGTCCTGGAGAAACGCGGTGGCAGCTGGAAAATATGTCAACAGCACATGTCAGAGGCAAA
>CAZPMB010000039.1:6293-18557 GCA_964587735.1 uncultured Candidatus Bathyarchaeia archaeon
TGGAGAAACGCGGTGGCAGCTGGAAAATATGTCAACAGCACATGTCAGAGGCAAACGATAAGATTCGAAAATAAACGCCGAAAAATAAGAACATGCTCAAAGTGATGATTGTTATACGAAATTGCACACACAGAACTCGTGATCAAGAGGACTGCGGCACCAGCGCCCAGGTTGGATAGAGAGCGTGGGTTCAAATCCCGCTCCCGGAGTTGATTTAGTACCTAGTCTCTAGCTACAATTTCCCTGCACCGTTTTTTCGCATAATCCCATGCTGAGAAGAAGCAATCTCTATCGCCTGAGACGATGAAGGGATCTTCTCCGAACATCGTATACCCATTGTAGAGTTCCTCATAGGTGATGTTCTCATCGAATGCATGGCTGAAGAATTCGTCGACTATCTTCTTGCAGACCTCTATGGCTTCCTCGCAGCTCGAAAATTCTCCCAGCTTGTACCTCTCGCTCTCATCCATGTAGTGAAAATTATCATCCACGTAAACCACATATTTCTTGGAGCCATGATTTAACGGATAATCATTGTTTTCGTTGCGATTACTCATGTTCTTCTAGTATTACTCGGTTCTATGAATATAATAGATGACGGCGTTTCAAGAGTTCTACTTAAATAACGAATGCTGTTAGAAAAGTGGTTTATGTCAGAGGTTTTAGATTAATTTCATTTCAAACCTCTTGAATTTCTCCTCGAAGCTCTCTATGAACTCATCAATTACCTCGACAGTGGCGTGCATGAAGCTGCTGTAGATCGTAACGGCCTCTTGGAGCTTCCTGTAATCTGGTCGTGAGAGCTGGTCCCCTGGTAAGCTTGAGAGTTCTCTCAGGATGTAGTCAATGTCTCGAACCTTATCCTGGAGGAACTTGCTTGATGAGGCGAAGAATCCACGGAAGCTGTCCACTAGGGACCTGCTCCTGCCCTCGTATAGCATTTTTCTGGAACCCGGTTGGGTGTTTGCTACTATGAGGGCGTTCTCCTCCATGTTCTTCATGAACCTCGAGACGTGGGACCGGCTGTACCCAGTTTCTCGTGCGATGTCCTCCTGGCTTAGAGGCTCTGGCGAGAGGAGGATGGATGCGTAGATCCTGCCTTGAATGGTCTCACCCCCCCGGAAGCGGATCATGTCCTCATTGATCTTCAGGAAAATTTCCCTCAGCCGTTGGTAATCGTCCTGTGCCCTCATGTTATACCATTTCATTTCATGAAGCGGGGGCTATTAAGATTTACCACATATGGTAGTTTGTACATTTACCATAAATATGAAAAGACATATATCCTTGGCAACGAATAGAGATGCCATGCCTATGGAGAAGCCTCCCATAGAGGAGGTCGAGAAGCTTGGCTACTACGACCTCATGGGTTATCTCGAGGTGCCCTTCTTCAACATCGGAGGGGTATCGTCCATAGACCGATTGGCTGAACTTCTCAGAATAGACGAGGACACAAGTATTCTGGAGGTTGGCTGTGGCACGGGGGGGAACGCGTGCTATCTGGCCAACAAATGTGGCTGCCATGTAACTGGCATTGACATAGCTGAACACATGGTTAGACAGGCTCAGAATAGAGCCGAGAAGCTGGGCCTCACAGACAAGGTCGCCTTCTATGTGGGGGACGCATACAATCTTGACTTCCCCGATAACTCCTTCGACATCGTTTTCACCATCTTTACCTCTCAGTTCCTTGACCCCTCGGTGGCCTTCAAGGAGTTCAGTCGAGTGCTGGACAGGGATGGACGACTAGGTATCAACGAGATGTACGAGGAGGATGAGATCCCCCCGGAGGCGCGTGTCAGAGTGGATGAGGGCGAACGCGTGTTCAGGGAGATCACCGAGCTTCCCTTCAACGTCCGGAGCAACACAGAATGGAGGAATCACTTCGAGGAAGCCGGCTTCAAAGATATAACTGTGGAAAAAAACACCAACATTGTCGGGAGGATCGAGGCACTCAAGATGGTCGGCGAGTTCGGCGGATGGTGGAAGCTGGCTACGACCTTATGGGAGGTGCTCATGCTCGCAATGAGGAGCAAGAGGATTCGTCAGCGCATGGGATTGATCAGTAAGGGTAAGCGGATCCTCCTCTACGATAAGGTAGCCAGCAGGTATATAGGGTACATTCTCTGCGTAGGGAAAAAGCCTTAGAAAGCTTAGGCAATGATGAGCCTCTCTTGTGCACGACTTAGGAGTGGAATATTTATTGCGTGCGACCGTAGGCACATGATGTGGTATATTGGATTTTTAATTCATTTCCGCTATCGTCTTCCCAGAGCTGCGTGCGCAGTAAAATTTAAACGAAATACATCGCTTAGCCCCCGGCACATGCGAAGACATAGACTCTGATTATCCTTAATTATCGGCTTCTACTCACTCTTAACTGGAGTCGCCACCGTTGGGATTTACGCACGTCAAAGTAGAATTGGTGAACCCATCTTCTCCTGAACAGTCTGGGACCGTAGAATTGATAGTAGATACGGGCGCAGTGTACACAATTGTCCCAGGAGATATTTTGGAGGCCCTCAAAATCGAGAGGAGGGGCAGCAGGGTCTTCCAGACGGTGAGCAAACAAAAGATCGAAAGGGATATCGGAGTGGTCATAATCGAGTACTTGGACAGGGTTGCCGGTACAAACGTCATCTTCGGTGAAGAGAACGACACCCCGGTGTTGGGGGTAACTACGCTTGAAGAACTGGGTCTGGAGGTGGATCCTGTCTCCAAGCAATTGAAACCCACAGTCCTCCATCTTCTCTAAACCGATACACTTTCAACTCCATCTGAGCCTGTAAAAATTGAAGGGCTCTAAAGCCGAGAACTTAAATTGTACACGTAGCCCATCCTGAGGGCTACGACACCAGCGCCCAGGCCGGATAAAGAGCGTGGATTCATACTCCACCCCTGGTACGCAGAATATTTAATTTATTTTAGAAATCTGTCTAGCATTTTCATCGCGTTCCCGATGTCCTCCGCGATCATTCTCCTCTTGCTCTTCTCGATGAAGAACGCCGGGCCCGCTTGCAGGTAAGATGGGAACACCCTCTTTTTCCCGTAGAAATATTCTTCTTCTCTGATCTTGTACGTTGACCCTGCTGGAATTGTGCGTTTGCCAAGATCACGACTAGATACGTGGTTCAGGGCCTTGATCGCCACGTCGCCCATCAGCATGATGGCCCTGACATTCGGGAAGAGGGCCAGCTCCTCCAGCAGGATGTTTGAGCACTCCTTAACGGTGGCCGAGCTGATGCCGTATCCCTTCTTACCGCATTTCACAGCCGTGGTTAGGTAGACGCCCATCTCGACCAGATCCCTAACTGACTTCACGCCCACCCCGGCGTCGTTGAAGGCCTGCACCGTGGTCCTCTGGAAAAGTGGGTCTCCATCGGCATAGTAGTAGTCGCCTCTGTCAGCGGGCGCTGACTCCGAGATCATAACCATCCTAATGCCATCGGGATCGATCTCGACATCCGGCACAACGTAGCATCCCTTGTCAACATCGAGGCATGGTAACCCCTTACATCCGATGCATTTGCTCACTATCATCCATTTTCCCAACACATCTGTAGCAAATGAACATAAATATGTGATGAATGTTCCTTCAAGGGCTTGGTTAACGCGCCGGGCTCACAATTCGTATAGATGATGCCCTATTAGTGTGAGAAAGGGGTCGTCGAGAGCTATTTAATTCGTTTCGAACCAGTCTGATTGGCTCTCATCCATCACGTTGCCCCAAGGATCCAGGACACGGACAATCAAGCGGGTGCGTACGTGTTCCGGAACATTAAGCTCAAGGACGACTGTGATCTCTCCCCCGACGTCGATGTTGTAGAAGGCGCTCTCTTCAGGGTTCCAGATCTCTCCTTTCTCCCCCTCGAAGGCGACGTAGAGCTTGACGCCCCTGGCCTCCGCAGTCCCAACGTTCTGGACGTCGGCGACTATTGTGAGCCGGCGGCGCAGGATGGAGGCGGTCCACTGATGGGTGCAGACGGGGATGGGGATTATCGGGTAAACGTTGGCCTGCTCCCCCTGATATTCGTCAGGCAGCTCCCCGAGCTTCCACCCCTCGCCCGTGGTCTCAATGTAGAAGTACTTCTTTGCCTCGTGCAGCCAGTAGACCCCCTCAGCGTCCACGGCGACTCCGACGCCAACGTGGCTGGGCGGGCTTATGAGGACGATGTCGTAGCCCATGGCGTAGAGCAGGGCGGACGCCAGGATGGACGTGTCCTCGCAGTCCCCACCGCCGTCGACGAGGGTCTCTATAGGGTAACGGGGGTACTCGTCGAAGCTCGTCGAGACGATGTCTGGGGTGTATGGGAGGCTCTGCACGAAGGCGATGACGAGGTCGACCCTCTGCTTCTCGCTATAGCCCTCCTCAAGGGAGATCTCGTTGAACTCCCCGACGATGGTGGAAATATACTCGTCGTCGTTGGGGTGGGTGACGTAGACCGAGTAATCCTCCGTCGGGACCCGGGTCCTCCCGCTGTAGTAGAGGTAGAGTTGCTCGGGCACGTAGAGGCTGAGCGCCCAAGTCTTGCCCCCGTATACCCAGGCGAAGTCTCTCCTAATCGTGTCCTCGGAGAGGGGCTGCGGCTTCAGAGGCGCTTGGCCCGTGACCACCAGGTACTGCATCAGCAGGCTGTTGTACTCCTCCAGGGTCTCGTTGAGCTCGATCCTGAGGGCGCTGTGCTCCTCGTCTAAGGCGGCGTACTCCTCCGACAGGGCCTCGAATTCCTCAGTCAGGGCCCCCTGTTCCTCGAGAAGCCGATCGTATTTCCCCTGGAGAACCTTGAGCTGATCGAGCGTCAAATTGTAATCACCACTCAGGCTCAGGTATTGCTGGCTAAGCTCATCTAGCCTCGACTTGTAGTTGTTTGGCAGAACATCGGCCAATATCTGGGGAGTATAGACGAGGCTAACCCCGTATCCTATGCACCCTCCCAGAACGAGGACTATGACAAAGATCGAGAGAGCCTTCGGGTTCATGCTCAGCCGTGAGATATGTGATCGACGGTATAAAATTAAAATGGAGTAGATCTCCTCTAAACCATTTACTCGACAAATTGTAGAAGCAGACAACCGACCGCAAGAGATGGTTTCAGAATCCATATTCCTAATATATATTTGCGCAGGCTTCGAGAGCGGAATGCGTGGACTCACGGCAGAAGTCGAAGACTGGTTGGACACGAAAAACGTCGGGAACATGCTCCGTTACTACAAAAAAGCCCTGTTGAGCCTGAAGAACGGCGACTGCATAGTTGATTCGGTGCCCATCGGCACCAGGAAAAGGCTGGTAGAGTACGGGGTAATCAGGAGATTCGGCAATAGGTTCGAGCTTACGGATTTGGGCAACAAGCTGATATAGGCCTTGCCTGCTGCCAGCGCTAGACCATGCCGCGTCTGATTACTCCAATTACCAGCATGACCCTTTATGGGATCTATCTTCCCAATCATCTTTTCCCGTCTACCGGCGTATCCGTATACACCTATTCATTAACTTAAGCCTCATCGTTCTCGAGTGCGTAAATGCAAAAATGACTAATCCATGTTTGTATACTGAGGACGGAAGTGCGAGGCTCATGTCTGAGCTGAGGTGGAATCCGATCACCTGCGAGTGGGTCATAATTGCACCTGCACGCCAGGAAAGGCCCTTTTTCCCAGCAGGCCTCTGCCCATTCGATCCCGGCGTATCAGAGGAGATACCTGATAGTTACGATCTGCTAGCCATTCCAAACAAGTTCCCATCACTCCTTAGGTCCCCTCCACAGCCAACCCACGAAGAGGACAGCTTCTTCAGGGTCGCCCCAGCCAGTGGAGTATGCGAGGTGGTACTATATTCCCCGGATCACGATGCCTTCCTAGAGAACAAACCTGTCTCCTACATCAGAAGGTTAGTCGACCTGTGGCAGAGCCGGTTCATCGAGCTCGGGAGGGAGTCCTTCGTCAAATACGTCTTCATATTCGAGAACAGGGGGAAGGAGATAGGGGTGACCCTCTCCCACCCCCACGGCCAGATATACGCCTACCCGTTCATCCCTCCCCTGATCGAGAGGCGCCTCAAGGGGAGCAGGAGGTTCTACGAGGAGAAGGGGAGGTGCCTTTACTGCGAGGCGATAGCGATGGAAGGGGCTGCGAGCCCCAGCAGGATCGTGGCAAAGGACGGGGGGTTCCTGGCCGTCGTTCCTTTCTGGGCGAAGTGGTCCTATGAGGTCGACATCTACCCAATTCGCCACCTCCGAGGGCTTGACGAGATCGAGGAACGGGAGAAGGAGGGACTAGCCCGGATCCTGAAGACCGTTCTGCTGAAGTACGATGGGCTGTTCGGCTTCAGGCTCCCATTCATCATGGTCGTCTACCAGAGGCCGACGGACGGGGCCGAGAGCTATGATCACTGCCACCTGAGCATAGAGTTCTACCCGCCTCACAGGAGCAGGGACAAGCTGAAGTACCAGGGCGGAAGCGAGACCGGGGCGGGGGCTCACATAAACGTGATCGGCCCCGAGGAGGCGGCGAGGGAGCTGAGGGAGGTGAAGGTGGATGATAAACTCGGCTAGCATGCTGGGGGTGTACCGACGAGCATACGGGGAGTGCCCACGAGGCGTTATTGTCTCGATGGCCCCTGGCAGGGTCAACATAATCGGGGAGCACACCGACTACAACGATGGCTTCGTTCTGCCAACGCCCATAGACAGACGCATCTGGATCGCCGCGAAGCCTCAGGGAGGCATGAATGTAAGCCTCTATGCGGCGGACTACAACGAGAGAACCTCCTTCCAGATAGGAGGCATCGAATTCGACGAGGGGCATCCATGGGCCAACTACGTAATCGGAGTCGCCGATGCTATGGCGAAGAGGGGCCACGCCCTGGGTGGGGCAAACATGGCCATAAAGGGAGACGTGCCGATCGGCGCGGGGCTCAGCTCTTCGGCGGCGATAGAGGTGGCCGCGGCAAAGGCTTTCGCCAGGCTGTTTAACTTAGACATAAACCCGGTAGAGCTGGCGTACATCGGGAAATCGGCTGAGAACGACTTCGTTGGCGTCCGGTGCGGCGTGATGGATCAATTCGTCGGCTCGTTGGGGAGGAGTGGCCACGCCCTCTTCATAGACTGCCGCACGAACCAGTATGAGCACATCCCTCTGGACCCCGATTACCGCTTTGTCGTAGTGAACACCATGGTGAAGAGGGAGCTGACCTCCTCGGCGTATAATGAGAGGAGGAGGCAGTGCGAGGAGGGAGTCAGAGCCCTGAGGAAGAGGCTGCCCGATGTAGTGGCTCTGAGGGATATAAGCGGTGAAGATCTGGAGAGGCATCGGCTCGACCTCCCGGATGTCGTGTACAGGAGGTGCCGCCACGTAGTAGCGGAGAACCGGAGGGTCCTTGAGGCGGTTGATGCGTTGAAGAGGGGCGACATAGAGAGCCTGGGCCGCTTACTTTACGAGTCCCACTTGAGCCTTAGGGACGACTACGAGGTGAGCTGCAGGGAGCTGGACACGCTCGTGGAGATGGCTAGGCGCATACCTGGGGCGATCGGGGCGAGGATGACGGGCGCCGGCTTCGGCGGGTGCACCGTAAACATCGTCGAAAAAGAGCACGCGAATGAATTCAATGAAAAGATAATGGAGGGGTACAGAGCCGCCACTGGAATTTCGGCAGAGTCCTACATGTCATGAATCCAAGTTTCCCGAGAGGTAGTGAATTAGAGATGTTCAAACAGATTTTTATGCTTCTGAAAAAGAATCCCAGTTATTACTGATCGTCCTTCTAGTCCTGAAGTCCCGTTCAAGGATAGTTTAATGTTTTTAACGAAATACTATTTAAAAAAAGTGTTAATTGGACATATATTATCCCTTTATTTTTAGTGGAAATCCTCAATTTTCTACTGGATCAGTGAACCGCATTGTTGATATCTCGTCGTTCGCATGCCTTGAGGTTAAAGGGGCCGCTGTCTGGGCAGCATGAGCAGAACGAACTACATGTTGGCCTTCCTGAAGGGCATGCCGTCAAACCTTAGGGTAATGCTAGTGAGGACGAGCATAGCCAACTTCGTCTCCAACGTGAACCCCTACAACTCCCTGTACATCGTGGCCCTCGGAGCGACGGGCACGCAGCTCGGGCTGCTGAACTCCGTCGGCCTCGCCCTGAGCTCGATCTTGGCTTTGCTCACGGGCTGTATCAGCGACAGGGCGGACAGGAAGGCCGTGTACCTAGCCGGCGCACTCGTCGGCTTGCTGGTACCCCTCATCTATGGCTCAGCCTGGAGCTGGTTCTGGCTCATCCTCGCCTTCATAACATCCGGCATATCCGACGGGATCGTGCAGCCTTCGTGGACTGCGATGTACGCGAATAGCATCAAGAACAGGCAGCGAGGCACGATCTACGGCCTCGTTAACGCCTTCGCACTGATGCCGATCATGTTCGCGAGCCTCATTGGCGGGTCGATTGTCTACCTTTCTGGAGGGCTGACAGCCACTGGGATCCGCCCCGTTTATTGGCTGCAGTTCGCACTGCTCGCCGGCGCATGGGTTTACATCTCAAGATTCCTAGTAGGTGAGCGGAGACAAAGCCGGGGGATTCCCTCCTCGCTTAGGGCCGCGGCGGGCGAGTACAAGGAGGTTCTTAGGGCCAGGGGGGTCCGCTCGTGGGTGATGATGAAGAGCCTCGGCTCGATCTCGATCGGGATGGCAGGGCCCTTCTGGATGGTGTACGCCGCAGCGGTTCACAACGCCTCGGTCATGACGATCGCGTACATGGTCACTGCAAGAAGCGCCACACAGATACTGCTCTCCCCCCTCTCCGGGAGGCTCGTCGACGCCATTGGGAGAAAGAAGATGATCATCTCCGGCCGGTCGATCATGTATGTCGCTACGGCCATATTCCTAGTTGGCGGAGGCGACATCGTCCTGATCTTCGCCTGGATCCTGATGGGCGTGAACGATGCCACAGGGATCGCCTGGTCAGCCGAGGAAGTTGAGCTTGTCACGGCCGACCAGCGCTCAAGGATGACTGCTATGAGTCATGGGGCCTTCAACGCCCTCGCCGTTCCAGCATCGATCCTCGGAGGTTTCCTGTGGGACAATGTCAATCCGCTCGCGCCCTTCATAGTCATGGCTCTCATAGATGGCTGTCTACGGATGCCGATCATCTACTTCTTTGTCCCCGAAAGCTACAAAAAAACGGCTGAGATTGACGGCGATTCAGAGGGCTTCTCTATGGAGTGAAAACGGCCCCACTAACCTCGGATAAATATGTGCTGACATTTGATCTCCTTCAAATGATTTCTAAAAATCGCCGGATTATTGAAAACAGGGTAAAATATGTATTGTATTATCCATCGCTTCGCCCCTAATTCGCTAACTCCTTCTCGGCCTCAGCGAGCTCCTCGTAGGCTTTATTCAGCCTTTCCAAGCGTTCTTTGTGCCTCTCTTCCTCGGCTTCGATCTGTCTCCACCTGTCTGCGATCATTTTCTTCACCGAATCCGGCGCTGGTCCACCGATGATCCCTCTACGCCTGACGCTCTGAACCGGATCGACGGCCGACACTAGTTCCTCTTTTGAGATCTCCAGCCTTCTTCCTATGGCGTTTTCCGACGACTCGGCTACCATCTTGGGGGTGATCTCGCTCGCTTTCTTTCCGTCCACTAGAGCCTTCTTGGTCACATCCGCAACGACTTCATGGGCCTGACGGAATGAGATACCATAGCCTCTGACGAGGGCATCGGCTAGATCCGTCATTGTCGAGAATCCGTTCCTCAGCCTCTCGATCATCACCTCCCTCAGAGGGATCAGGGTCGAAACGATACCTGCCATAATCCTCGTGCTGCCCACCACCGTGTCGATGCTTACAGGCTCGAGCATCACACGATCGAGGGTGTTCGAGTATGAGACTCCCTTCATCGAGGAAACCAGCGACATGAGGACCCCAATAGACTCGGCTGAGTAGCTCTTCACGTTTTCGAGGACTGATGGGTTCTTCTTTTGTGGCATGATGCTGCTGGTTCCTGCGTACGCTTCATCGATGTCGATCATCCCATACTCGTCCGACGACCAGATCTGGAGGTCCTCCGCCAGCCTGCCGAGGTTGGACATGTGAATCGCCATGGCTGAGGCGAACTCCATGATGTAGTCGACGGCGGCGACGCAGTCCTGGGAATTCTCGCAGAGGGCGTCGAAGCCAAGCAGCTTCATTGTCCTGTAGCGGTTGATGGGCCAGCCTGTGCCGGCCAACGCAGCTGCACCCAACGGGCTCAGGTTGGTTCTCCAATACGCCTCTTCGAGGCGTTCGATGGATCTGCCCGCTGCGTCGACGTGGGCGACGAGGTAATGGGAGAGGGTTATGGGCTGGGCCTGACGCAGGTGGGTGTACCCTGGCATCACGGTCTCGAGGTTCTCTTCTGCCTTCCTGAGCAGCCTCCTCCTAAATTCGATCAACGCGTCTATGAGTCGCTCTATCTGGTCCCTGTAGTACATCCTCCTCTGGGCGTGGCCCAGGTCGTTGCGGCTCCTGCCAATGTGCATCTTGCCTCCAGTCTCGCCGATCTTCTCGATGAGGGCGGTCTCCGTCGACATGTAGCCGACTCGCTCGGGGTCGCCCTCGGCTTCCCTGCCCACCTCTTTGACGCCGTCAATTATTTTGGTGGCTTCCCCCTTCCCGATCAAGCCCTCCTCCGCGAGCATGACCGTGTGGGCCCTGTGGATCAATATCTGGTAAGAATAAGACGCAACATCGAAGGGGGTAGGGCTATCCCTGCAATCGCTCAGCTCGACAACCTCGGGGGCGCTGGCCTTACTGGCCCGGCCGAACCTCTCCCTGTCAACCTTACCCAATTCCCTCAAAAGGCACTCCTCCATAAAAATGGCGGATGAGATATAATATACGCTTAGCAGAAAACCCTCAAGCGATCGGCGAGAAATGAATGGAACGGTTTTCACCGAATTTCTATGTGAGAGAGGGCAACAAGTTCCCTGAACTTTAAAACCCTTCCTAGTCGAAGAACATGCCAACACGGCGTGGTTTAACCGCTTACGCACGTAGGAAATCGAATTGAATACGACAATTCATTCTATCTGAAACGAAGGGCTGGGTTCATGAAGTTATGAAAAAAGGGTTCTATGGTAAAATGTATTAAAAGCCTGTTCTTAGATTTCTATTACGTCCTCGTCCTTCCTTTTGCCGCCTCTACCGGTCGAGGGGTTTATGGAGTCGAGCATTTCAAGTAGCTTGATCAGCCTTTCATCCTCTATGATCTCTTTGAAGGCCTCGTATTCGTCGTGGCTCCTTATCAGGAGCCCGCGCCTCTTGGTTGGATTCCCGGTGGAGTCCACTGGATTTACTTCAATTGCCAGGCGCCCGGGTGAGGACCTGTAAGGAGGCAGCTTCTGTATGAATACCCCCGGAACCGATGTTTTAAGCCTCTCCCAGTCTCCCCCATTCTTCAAGAAGTCGGCGAGTTTTTCCTCGGACATGATTGGATATAGGTGATCGATGGTATTTCAACTTTCACATACGAGATCCCGAGGTCTCACAAAGGGGACCTCCTAAAATTCGATGTTATAACAAAGAAGGGGGTGAAAGAAAGATTTTGTTGGGGGCCATCTACTTGTTAATGAGCGAGCTCAGGTCGATGATGTATCCTTGTCCCTCGCCCACAACGGCCGGCAGTTTGCCGTCCCACTGTGTGAGCCACAGGTACTGGGCGTACTCGGGGGTCATCTTCGAGGTTATCACCTCGATGGCCTTCGCGGTGGCGTTTGCGGCTATGATCGCCGCCTGAGCCTCTCCCTGAGCCCTTGCGATTGTAGCGTTCTTCTCAGCCTCAGCTTGGATGATCTTCTGCTGCGCCTCGTATCTCACCTGCTCCAGGACGTTCTTCGCCTTTAGGGCCTCCTGTTCGGCTGTCACCTTCGCTTCAATAGCGGCGGAAAAAGAAGGGCTGAACTGGAAGTTCGTAAGGGAGACCGAGACGATCTCGATGTTGAACACATTGAGGCGCTCTGCCAGTATTTCGTCGAAGGCTGACTTCACGACGGGGCGCATCTTTATGAGCTCCTCCGCCCTGAACTGGGCCGTCGTCGCCTTGAGCGACTCCTGTATGTTCGGCTCTATCACCCTCGAGATGTAATCCTGACGCAGCTCCCTGTAGATCTCATCGACGGCGCTTGCCTTAAGCCTGAAGTTCACAGCGACCGTCGTGGAGACCTCCTGGAGGTCGTTTGTCGCCGTCGATTCGGTGGACTCAGTCTTCTGGACCTGGACGTTCATCAACTCAACG
>CAZPMB010000040.1:0-12817 GCA_964587735.1 uncultured Candidatus Bathyarchaeia archaeon
ATGCCCGTGATGTTCCACCACGCCGGCATGCCCGAGCCGAGGGATCTGATGAGGCACTCGGACCCCGCGCTCATAGACAGCGTCGCCTGCTCTTTCCCCAAGCTCAGGATCGTCCTCGCCCACCTCGGCTACCCGCGGGTCGACGAGACGCTGTACGTCGCCCGGAAGCACAGGAACGTCTGGTGCGATATAAGCTGGCCCTATGGCGACGTGAACCACCCGAGCTATGTCTACCTCCTCTGGAGGGACCTGCTGACCGCCCTCAACCTGGGCGTCCTCCGCAAGATCGTCTTCGGGACCGACTACCCTGGAGTCAGGCAGAGGCCCTACGTGGACATGCTCATGTCCGTGAACAGGTACACGCCACACCCGGACCTGACGATTCCAGAAGCCGAGCTATCGGCCATCCTGGGAGAGAACGCCAAGCCCATTCTTCCATAATAGCGGAAAACCACTAGCCAAGCGCCATTATTTGTGTGCAAAAACAAGCTTCAGAGAGGTCTCCTTGTACCCTGTAGCTGGGTATAATGGAAATTCCTCCGGATTTGATTGGCCCTGGATCTTCGGGCCCAGGAGGGGAACTTTTTTCCATCCCGAATTCAACTTACTCGGGATTGTATATGGTCGACCTGAAGGCTTTCAACGAGTACAGGAGGAGGATGAACGAGCGGATAATGGGCAGCGGGAACCTCGAGATCAAGAGGTTCTGGGCCCTCGACGGCCGGGCCTACGAGGAGGGGGCCCTCGACACGAGGACGAAGGAGCTTCTCGGTCTCGTGACCTCGATGGTGCTGAAGTGCGACGACTGCGTCACCTACCACATAGTCAGGTGCGTCCAGCTCGGGGTGACGGATGCAGAGCTCCTGGAGGCCCTGAACGTCGCCCTAGTCGTCGGGGGCTCCATCACCATACCCCACATCAGGAGGGCCGTCGAAGCCATGGACGAGTGCAGGGAGCTCGAGAAGATCGACCCCGGACTGAGGAGCCTGCTGTAGCGCCTCGCCTTTTTTCTGGAGACCATGGGTATCGTATTGCCATCTGGAGCTAGATTTATATTCGACTAGATCCGGAGAGAAAGGGCGAAGGGGTTCTCCGGAACCTGCTGGCCCATCACCTCCAAATTAATCAGAAGGTTCAAGAATGGAAGAGCCCCGTTCAAAGGACAGCGTTTCTCTGCTGGCCTACCTAGCATCGACCCACTTCATCATCCACGTATACACCCAGCTCCTCCCCGTCCTCCTCCTCCCCCTGATGGATGAGCTCGGCGTCAGCCTGGTCCAGGTCAGCCTGCTCGCGTCGATACCGCGCTTCATCAACGTCGTCGCCTACATTCCGATCGGTGCTGCCGCAGACAGGCGGCCTGCCCTGATCCTGATGGTGAGCTTCATCGTCACGGCCTTGGGTTCCCTGCTGATACCGGTCTCTCGGAGCTTGTACCCAATACTGGCGGGGTTCGCCATGCTATCTTTGGGCTCAACCCTCTACCACCCGCCGAGCCTGAAGCTCGCGAGCGAGTTCGACTCCAAGAAGGTGAGCCTCGCGATGGGGATCCACAACGCCGGCGCCAACCTCGGGTTCGCCGTGGGGCCGCTACTGCTCGGGCTGCTCATGCCGGTCTGGGGTTGGAGGGTCTCGTTCCTCATCTGGGGACCCATCACGCTGCTGATGGCCGCCGTCTCCAACATCTACACTAGGAGGAGGTTCGGATCCGGGGCAACAGCACAGCTAGAGAAGACGGGCTTCAGACAGGGGTTCAGGTCGCTTTTAACTGCAGGGTACATCACGGTCGCAGCCATGTCGGTCCTCGCAGAGGCAGTTTTCAACATACTCTTCACTTTCACGCCGACTTACTTCACCATGGAGAGGGGTATGTCTTACAGCCTGGCAAGCATAGTCGCGGGTCTGGGGCCCCTGACCGGGCTCGCCGGTTCGTTCGTCGGCGGCCTCAGCGGGGACAGGCTCGGCAAGTACAGGACTGGTTTGGTGATCCTCCTCTTGATGACAGTCCTCCTCGTAGTCTTCCCCTACTCGCCGAGCCTGCTTTCCCTCGCCGTCGCGTACGCCCTCTACAGGTGCCTCCAGGCCGCCTTCATGCCCCTGATGAACGCGATGATCGCATCGCACAGCGACGCGGAGAGCAGGAGCCTAGCCTTCAGCGTGAACTTCGTCCTCGTCAGCCTGGTCGGGTCATTCGTGCCCACGGCCACCTCGGTCCTCATCGAGGCTCATGGAACGCCGGTCATCTTCCCGATCTCCATTATAACGATGGTGCCGACGATTGGGCTCATCCTTCTCCTGAGGAGGATGTCTGGGGCTAAATGACGGTATGGATTTTTCAATTCGTTGATAATAACACTAAACGATGTCCGCCGCCGGGCGCCTCGAGGAGTTCCTCTCGAACAGGGTCTACGCCTTCCTCTTCTTCTTCTCGGTCGCGCTGGCTCCTCGAATTGTAACCTGGGCCCTCATCCCCATCGACTGGAACACTGACTCGTACCACCACTGGCAGATCTCCTACCTGAGCCTTAAGATCGGCTTCCCCCAGCTGAGGATGTGGGACCTGAACGGCTGCGAGCTCTACTGGGGGGTCGTGCCCCATGTCGTCCAGGCGCTGCTTCTGTGGGCGTTTTCCACGGCCTCTATCCTGCCATACAGGGTCCTGAACGCCCTCCTCGGTGGAGTCAACTCGTACTTGGTCTACGTTATCGGTAGGGACGGCTTCGGCGTGGAGGCTGGGTTCTTCGCCGGCCTCGTTTTTGCCCTCTACCCCGTAGCGGCCGTCTTCGACGTCATCGCATTGCAAGATACCCTTGCCCTCTCGTTCGCACTGCTCTCAATCTGCCTCTTCAGGTCTCGCCCTGGGTGGTCCGGTATCATGCTAGCGCTCGCCTGCCAGTCCCGCACGGAGTACTGGCTCGTCTCCATCGCCTTCATCCTGGGCGTGGCGCTCATAGAGCGCTTCTCGACTCGCATCCAGCCTTTCGTGTTCGGGTGGCTGGGAGCGATGGCCGTCTTCTGCGTCCTCTTCAGGATGTGGACTTCCAACCCCTTTTATCCCCTGTACTGGAGCCTTTACAACGTCTTCGGCGGCTGGGCCGAGAATGGGCTTGCCCTGCCCTTCCACGTCCTGATGATGAGATGGATCGGCGAGAAGCTATCGGCTTGGTCCGGGAAGGCGACAGGCCTCTTGATCCTGGGCTCCGTCACGGCTTTCTGCGGCGTCTTTTTCCACATGATCAGGCGGCGGAGTGAGGACTACCCCGTCACCCTCTTCTTCCTCAGCGCCCTCGTCGTCTTCAGCCCCCTCTTCGTGACCTATTTCCCAGCGCAGATCAGGAGCCTACTCCTGATGCTGAGGGAGTCGATGCCGATAGCGGCCTTCGGCTCGATTCTGCTCTTCTCCACGCTCTCAAGGCTCAGGGCCTACCCTTTTTGGGGCCGCATCGCACGACTCTCCGTCGGGGTATCCCTAGTCATCATCGCCATGTCGACATACGGCTATTTCGTCCCCGTCTACTCGCGGTTTCAGGCCGATACCAGCGTCGCGTTCTCAGCCGCGGACAGGGCGATCGCCTACTACGATGGGGGCGTGATCGTCTGCGACCTTCCGACGATCAATTACCGCCTCGTTTCGCGGTGGGGCGTGAGGGCGTCGAACCTCCTAGGGAACCACTACTCCCCCCAGTACTACGGTGTGGCTGATCCGCTGGAATACGCAAAGTGGTTTGAGAGGAACAACGTGACCCTCTGGCTGTACGCGAGCGACCGCGCCCAGCCCGTCTGGGAGGTCGTGAGCATAGAGTTACCGGACCTTCTGGTCCTGAAGGAGGAGGTCTACGGGACAAAGATATTCGTGGTCGACCGCGACACCCTCGAGAGATATCTGGAGGGCTGATGGCAGGCACTGCCTCGGATCCATGCCTCTAGGGGGAGGCGATGCCCGGCACCTTCGGGAAGGGGACCGCCTCCCAGATTTTGTCAAGGCCGCAGACGTAGCGAGTGAACCTCTCCACGCCGATTCCGAAGCCTGCGGATGGCCGGATCCCCTCCCGGAGCATCTCCAGATACCAGCCATATGCTCCTGGGTCCTCGCCGTTCAACATCATCCGGGCTTGAACCCTGTCGAACTGGTACTCCCTCTCGCCGCCTGAGACGGCCTCGCCGAAGCCCTCGGGGTAGATGAGGTCGAAGTCCCTGAGGATGCCCGGCCGATTCGGGTCCTCCCTGTCGTAGAAGCCCCTAGCGGCCATTGGGTAGTCGTATACCCAGAATGGGTCATCGAACATCTTCGAGAGGCCCTCCTCCGCTACCCAGGAGATCTCCTCATCGAGGCTCACGCCGAAGCCGTTCGACTTCAGTACATCAATGGCTTCCTCGTAACAAAGCTTGTTGAATGGGGCCGATGGTGTCTTCAGGTCCCTTCCCAGGAGCTTGAGCTCTTCCCCACAGGCCGCCTTGACCCTCTTACAGACGTAGACCACCATTCGCTCGCCTATGTCCATGACGTCGTAGTAGGACGCCTCGGCAACCTCGAGGTCCAGCTGCCTGAACTCGGAGAGGTGGCGCCCAGTCTCAATGGACTCGCAGGGCTCAAGGCGGACGTTGGGGGATAGGGCGAACACCCTGCCTAGGCTGGAGACGGCCATCTGCTTGTACAGGATCATGCTGCTCATGACCTTGTAGGGGTGGCCGTAGAAGTCCACCGTTGCCTGCTTCGCGCCCCTTATGCCCGGGTCGGTGACTGGCCCTATGATGGGCGCCAGGATCTCTATGAAGCCGTTGTCCCTTAGGAAGTCCCTCATCGCTGACAGGATCTCGTCCTGAACCCGGAGGACGCACCTCATCTCCGGGTCCCTGATCCTCCTGTGCCGCTCCATCAGGAGCCTCTGGACCTCTTGCATGTCCATTCATTGACCTCTGGCAAATGACAGAAGTGATGAGGTCACGCATAAAAATTTTTTCCAAATATTTCCGATATATTTACAAATAATATTATATATTGGGTTCATATTCTGTAATTTTTACAGGTATATCGGATGTCTGTCGATGAGAAGGACATCGAGATAATGAGGCTGCTCCAGGAGGACGCGAAGGTCTCTGCAAAGGAGATCGGCAGGAGGATCGGGAGCCCCATCACGACCGTGTACTCCAGGATAAAAAGCCTCGAGGATGCGGGGGTCATCAGGGGGTACAAGCCCATCCTCGACGCCGCGAAGCTCGGGAGGCCAACGACGGCATTCGTCTTCGCGTCCATCACGTACCGGACGCCCGGGTCCATCGAGCCCCTGGACCAGAGAGCGATCGCGAGGGAGGTCGCCCGATTCCCAGAGGTCCTGGAGGTCCACATAATCACCGGGGACTGGGACCTCCTCATCAAGGTGAAGGAGAGGGACGTCGCATCCGTCGGCGGATTCGTCGTGGACAAGCTGAGGACGGTGAGGGGCATAGAGAAGACTCTGACGTGCATGGTCTTCGACGCCGTCAAGGAGACCGTCGACATTCCCCTCTGAATCCAGGAGGCCCACGACAATGACTACGACGACTCAGATGGAAAAGGCTGCGATAGTCTATAACAAGGGGGAGGAAGGATACGACTTCGGTCCGGGCCACCCCTTCAGAGGGGACAGGTTCTCCAGGTTCATGAGGCTAGTAGAGGAATACGGCCTTCTATCCAAACCGGGTGTGGAGTTGGTTGAGCCCCGGGTAGCTTCGGATGCCGACCTCCTCCTCGTACACAGCGAGGAATACGTCAGGCAGGTGGAGCTGCTCGGGAGCCTCCACGCACAGCTCTCCGTGGACACACCCCTCAGCCCATCCATCGTCGAAGCGGCGCGCCTCATCGTCGGTTCCTCCTTGAAGGCGGGGGAACTCGTCGCAGAGGGATCAGTTACCATCGCCGAGGGGGTGGGAGGGGGACTCCACCACGCCGGGAGAGGCTACGGCGGCGGGTTCTGCGTCTTCAACGACGTTGCGGTCTGCGCCGAGTCCCTGCTGGAGCGCCACGGCCTTGAGAAGGTGATGATATTCGACACCGATGTCCACGCAGGCAACGGCACCATGGATATCTTCTATGAGGAGCCCAAGGTCCTCTTCGCCTCGGTCCATCAAGACCCGAGGACTCTTTACCCCGGCACAGGGTTCATCGAGCAGGTTGGGAGCGGGCCTGGCGAGGGTTACACGGTGAACATCCCGCTGCCGCCGGGCGCCGACGACGGCTGCATGAGGCTGGTCCTAGAGGAGGTATTCAAGCCCCTCGCCGAGGAGTTCAGGCCCCAGGCGATCATACGGAATGGGGGCTCCGACCCCCACTTCAGGGACCGGATGGGGGACTTCGACCTCACTTTCGACGGGCTGAGGGCGATAGGGGAGGCTGTCGCGGAGGCCGCCCGAACCTCCAAATGCGGCGTCGTCGACCTTTGCTGCAGCGGATATAATGCCTCAACTGTCGCTGAGGGCTGGCTGGCCATATTATCCGGCTTGCTGGGTCTCGAAAGGTATCCAAAAGAGAACGCGCGCCCGCCTAAGGCTTCCGAGGGTGTGTATAGAGCAACGCGGAGAACCATAGACGACTTGAAGGGGTTGCTGAGAGAATACTGGAGCATGGACTGAAGAGATCCTGACCATTTCCATGGGCTACATAAGCTTAAGACACTTCAGCTCGATCTATCTGTGATTTGAGTTGTCCCGATACGAGGCCCTCGGAGTCGACGTTAGGAAGAAGGGGATAGGGGCCTTCGAGGCCGTCGTCGACAACCTCTTCCCTGGGGCCTTCTGCGTGGTCTCCCCAGACCCTGAAAACCCCGAGGTCGGCCTCGTCGCCCACACCGACTCGGCGGGTAGCAAACCCATCGTGAGCTACCTCTGCTGGAGGGAGTCGGGGGACCCCAAGTGGTTCAGTGGGCTGGCGCGGGACGTTGTCGCGATGAACCTGGACGACCTCATGTGCGTCGCCGCGAAGCCCGTCGTCTTCATCGACTCCATCGCCTTCAACACGCTGCTCATCGACCGAGTGCAGCTGCTCTCAGCCCTCTCCGATGGATTCGCCGACTGCCTCGGCATGCTCTCCGACCACGGGATGCGGATCCTGTTCGGAGGCGGGGAGACAGCCGATGTCCCGGATCAGATGAGGACGCTGGACGTCACTGGGTCCATCTTCGGACGCGTCGACCTGAAGCGGGTTGTCACGGGGGAGAGGGTGGAGCCGGGGGACTCGATCGTCGGGCTGAGGAGCGGCGGCCTCGTCAACTACGAGCGGGGGGTGAACAGCGGCCTCATGTGCAACGGCCTGACCCTCGCGAGGAACTGCCTACTGGATCACGGTTACTTGGAGAGGTACCCAGAGATAGCCCACCCCGGCAAGGGCAGGTACACAGGGCGGTTCATGCTCGAAGACCACGTCGAGGAGCTAGGCATGACCGTGGGTGAGGCCCTGACAAGCCCGACCAGGGTATTCGCCCCCGTCGCCACAGCCGTGCTTGAGAGGATGGGGGAAGCGGTCCACGGCATGGTCCACAACACCGGCGGGGGGCTGACGAAGTGCCTCAGGCTCGGAGAAGGGTTAAAGTACATGAAGGACACGCTCCCGGAGCCGGACCCGATCTTCACTCTGATCCAGCGGGAAGGGCGAGTCGAGTGGAGGGAGATGTACGAGGACTTCAACATGGGGGTCGGGTTCGAGTTCTTCGTCGACCCGGACTCGGTCGACGAGGTGCTCAGCGTCGCGGAGGGATTCGGGATAGGCGCTCAGGTGATGGGCCGATGCGAGAGAGGCGGAGAGAAGAACAGCATGGTCATCGAGTCGGAACACGGCAAATTTTCCTACTAAGATGAGAAGACATCATACCGGCGACTATTCAGGGTCCTCCGGCTATGGTCGCGAACTGGGGCATGCCACGGATTCCGAGGATGTGAAGGTTCCCAACGTGCACTCGCTCGAGATGCCTTCGGGCGGCCCTGTAACACTCGACCGCCTGCTGAAGGTTTGTGAAAGGGAGGTCAGCCATGTTGTACGTGGGGTGGAAGGCGAGGAGGCCGTAGGGGATGGAGGGGTCGAGTTCGGCGATGAACCCCGCTATGGCCTCAACCTCCACGGCGTCCACGTATCCGGGGACCAAGAGGGTCGTAGCCGTCAGCAGCGGCGGCACCTCCCCCTCAGGCGGATGCTCCTCCGCGATCATCTCGAAGTTCCTGAAGGCCATCTCGTTTGGGACGCCGCTCAGGGCGAGGCTAAGCTCAGGGGTCGAGCACTTCAGGTCGAACTTGACGTTCCCCCCGCTCGACAGAGACAGCTCTGTGGCCCTCCTTACGAGGGAGGGGTCGCCGCACCCGTTCCACTCGAAGCAGATCCGCATGGGACCACCGCGCCTCGCCTCCAGGGCCATCTCCGAGGCCCTTATCGCGAAAGGGAGCTGGGGCTCGGGGGAGCCCCCGAAGAAGCAGACGCAGGATATCTTGGGGTCCCCCTCGACGCATCGGGCCACGGTCTCAGCCGGGAGCCTCTTCAGGCCCCGGAACTCCTTGTGGGAGGAGTTCTGGCAGAAGAGGCAGTCAAAGTTGCACCCGTACAGGAAGACGGCGAGGTTGGCGTAGCCAACCTCCGGTCCATCCCTGTAGGCGTACTTGGGGAAGCCTGCGCCCGTGCCTCCCGGGCAGAACCAAGCCGAGCAGCAGTTCGAGACGTGTGGGTCGAGATAGGCGTAGAGGAGGCCGCTCCCAGCGTCCGAGAGGGATCTGAGGCCGCCCTCGTTACTCCTCAGCCCGCAGTAGCCGCTCTCGCCGTCGCCGATGACGCACCTGTTCGAGCAGAGGCCGCAGGGTATGCCTTCTCCGGTCTTTGGCGGGCGGGGCGGGAGGCCGTGTCGCCTCCTTGCCCTCTCGTGGGCCATCTCTGTGTAGGGCAGAGCCTCTTCCCAACGCTCCCTGATGCAGTCCAGGCAGACGCCGAGGGCCCTTGAAACAGGCATGGAGGATTGGCCACACACCATGCAGGCCCTCCCCTCGCCCAATGTGCATCGATAAACAGTTAGGCGCGCCTCAGAAATCGGTTGCGGTCTTGGTTATCTTAGGTTTTATATATTCTGGAGCAAACGATCGTGGGATATCCGATGGTTAAGCCCTTCATAATAGGCACGAGGAACGCGAGGGACATGCTCCATTTCGGGGCCGAAATCCTGAGGGGGGGAGGGTCGGCCATGGACGCCGTGGAGGCCGCCGTGAACGCTGTCGAGGAGAACCCCCTCGACACGAGCGTGGGCCTGGGCGGGATCCCGAACCTCCTGGGGGTGATCCAGCTCGACGCCTCCATGATGGACGGGAGGACCCTCCGGACCGGGGCCGTCGCGGCGGTGGAGGGCTACGTCAACGCGATCTCCATCTCGAGGAAGGTCATGGAGGTCTCCCCACACGTGCTCCTCGTCGGCCCTGGGGCCGAGCTCTTCGCGAAGACTATGGGTTTCAAGCGGACCGAGCTCCAGACTGAGACGAGCAGGTCCATATACGAGTCGTTCCTGAAGGACGCCTTCGATGGGATGGAGGAGGGCCCTAGGAAGGCGAGCCTCGTGGACTCCGTAAAAACCTACAACCTTCGGGAGTGGTACGAAAAGCTATCGGAGGAGCACCACGGCACCGTGAACGTCATGGCCATGGACGCGAGGGGGGACATCTGCTCGGGCGTCTCCACGAGCGGCCTCGCCCTGAAGTTCCCGGGCCGGGTGGGCGACTCCCCGATCATAGGCGCGGGGAACTACTGCGACAACAGGTTCGGGGCCGCGGCATGCACAGGCAGGGGGGAGCTCACCATCAGGCTCTGCACGGCCAGGACCATAATAGGCTACATGGAGAACGGAATGAACCTCCGCAGGGCCGTGACAAAGGCGATGAATGACGTCATCGCGCTGAAGGAGACGGGGGGCATCAGCTGCCTCGCCTTCAACAAGAGGGGGAACACCATCTCCGCCTCGACCAGGGGCGAGTCGATCCACTACTACATGGGCGTTGACTCCGAGGAGCCCGAGGAGCGGCAGGGAATCTGGGTCAAATCCTAGCCGGGGGGAGAAGTCGTGAGCGAGGCCCCCTATGACCCAAGGCGGATAACCCCATCGGTCTATGGAGACAGGCGCCCTGTGCTTGGCGAGGTAGTTGCCCTGCTCCACATAACCTTCGAGGATCGGGGGCTCAAGCTCATCGATTCCAAGAGCAGGGCTGTGCTACTGAACGAGATCCACGAGCTGATGATCACTGACGAGGAGGGCGTGGCGCCTGGCGGTGGAGCCAACCGCGTGTCGGCGTTGGCCTTTTTCGAGGTTGAGCGTGGTGGGCTCGCCGTAGTGGGGGACGAGGTTTCGGTGGGCGGCAGGGTCCTAGGGAGGCTCGTGGGCTTTGACATGACCCACATGCCGAACCACATGAACGTGGTCGTGAAAGCGGAGAGCCTGGAATCGCCGCCCCTCAAGGTAGGCGACAGGATAACCCTGAGAAGACCGACCTGAAGATAAGGCCAAATCACCGGTTTCTGTGCATCATCCCTTATCAGGAGCGCCTATGCCGAATATGCCGATGGGGTCTCCCATCTGCTTACATTCTCCATAGCACATGCGGAGGCTGGAAGGCATCCCTTCGAACCCGCTTTCCCTCAAAATCTTCACAGAGGCCCCGTTGATTCCGGGGACCCCCGCCCAGAGACTCTGACCGGCGGCCTCGCTCATCAGCCTGCGCAGGAGGCCCTGCGCGATCTCGGGCTCATCGGGTTCGCAGATCCATGGGCCGATCCTGTAGACGCCCTCACCCACCTTAGCCATGATGTATCCTGTAACCCTTCCATCGACACGGGCGACGAAGCACAGGCCCGTGAAGTCATGGAGGACGCGTTTTAGCATCCTCTCCCGCGGGGCACCGAAGAACCGCCTGTCCAGCTCTAGGATCCCCTCAAGGTCTTCCCTCTTAACCCTCTCGACGCCGTTTGATGGGAGGCGCCTCCCCGGCCCCCTGAATCTGAGTGACGGATATTCCTCCCTGAAGCCGAGGCGCCTGTAAAGGGGGACGGCCTTGGGGACAGAGTCGAGCCTAACGGACCTGGCCCCTGCGTCCAGGAGGTGCCCGATGGCCGCCTCCATGAGCGCGGCGCCTATCCCCCTGCCCCTGTACTCCGGGAGCACGATGAGGTTCCCGACCCATCCGACTTCGCCGTAGCCGGTGCTGGCGACCATCCCCACGTCGACTCCGCCGAGGCTGGCGATGAAGCAGCCGTCGGGCTCGTAGAAGAGCATCCTCCGAACATCGTCAGAGGTGTTGCCCCATCCGACGCGGCTGAATAGGCCCATACAGAACCCCAGGTCGTTCGGCGTCATCTTCCGGATCTTGGCGTCGGCCATTGCGTCACCTCTAACGGGAATCTAAACGGATTGGTTCACACGGCTTTTAGCGTTTTCACTTGGTCGACCCTTCTTCTGTGGGCGTCCTCAACAGGAAGCTCAGCCCGGCGACAAGGAACATGAGGAGAGCTAGGATCGCCCAGCCAGCCCAGTACGACGCAGTCGTGTCCCTGATGTATCCCAGGAGGAATGGGAGGGCCAGGGCCCCGACCGAGGCGAAGGTGTTCTGCATCCCGGAAATCCTACCAGCCCTCTCGACGCCGTAGAGCCTCGGCAGGATGGCGAAGCTCGGGCTCCTGACGAAGTTGATGAACCAGCCCATTGCGAACACCGTGAGGTACAGGAAGACATAGGCCCTCGCCCAGGTGAACAGGAGAGTGCACAGGCCCAGGGCCGCGAAGGAGGCCAAAAGGACCGGCCTCTCGCCGACCCTGTCTGAGACGAAGCCGCCGACGGGGTTAGATACCATGCCTGAGAAGTTGAAAAGCGAGAAGGCGGCGCCGGCCGCCACGAGGCTCAGCCCGAGCTCCTCTTGCAGGAGGAGGGGCAGCCACGCGATGAGGGCGTAGTTGGAGCCGAGCCGGACCATCTGGAGCACAGCGAGTATCCAAAACCCCCTCGATCCGACGACGTCTCTAAGATCAGCTCTGCTTCCGCTTGGAATGCCCTCAGCGGATCGGTCCTTGATGGTGAGCCACATCACAGCCGTCGAGAGGACCCCCAGGAGGCCGGACACCACCATCGTGCCCCTCCAGCCCAGCAAGATGGCTGAGGGGGGCGTGAGAAAGGAGGACGCTATGAGGCCGACGCTCCCCCCTATGCTGAGGATGCCGAGGGCCGTCCCCCTGGCTTCCGTGGAGAACCAGCCGGAGACCAGCTTTACCCCCGGCACGAAAACGCCAGCGCCCAGGAGGCCGGCCAGGAACCTCGTCAGGGCGACATGCCAGAAATCCCTGGCGACGCCGAAGAGGACCGTTGACGAGGAGATGCCTAGGATGCTCAGCGCCATGACCCTCCTGCTGCCGTGCCTGTCGGCCATGAACCCCCAGGGTATCTGCCCCAGCATGTACCCGACGAAGTAAGCGCTCATGAGCGCCCCGCTCATGGTGTAGCTGAGGGAGAGGTCCTCCTTGATCAAGGCCATTATCGTGGAGTAGGAAGAGTTCAGGACGTTGAGGAAGAAGAAGGCAAGGAAGCCGCCGAAGAGTACCCGGGCGTTCCGGAACATTGAAGTCGAACCCTCTCCTATCAATGCAGTCAGCTCCTAGCCTGACGTCAAAGTCGACGGCTTCTCCGAATAAAAAGGGCTGAAGACGGCCCGACTAGATAAGATTTATCCCAAGGGCGATTCCCTTGGTCTGAGTTGATCCCATGAAGTGCCTAGCGATCCAGTCGAGCCCTAACCTTGAAGGTCTGACGGCGAGCCTCGCAAGGGCCGTCCTCAAGGG